>JBQCHO010000043.1:0-26582 GCA_051954635.1 Sphingomonas sp.
CTCGGCCGAGCCGCGCTTCCACGGCCGGTCGATCGCCGCACCACCACTGGTATCGGCGACCGCGCCGAACCCGCCGGCGATCACGCTGACGAAGCTGCGGTTCATCGCCCGGCACATGATGTAGCTGAGGATCGCGCCCGACGATCCGACCAGCGCGCCGGTGATGATCATCGCCGAATTGTGCAGCGTGAACCCCATCGCCGCCGCCGCCCAGCCCGAATAGGAATTGAGCATCGAGACGACGACCGGCATGTCCGCCCCGCCGATCGGGATGATCAGCAGGAAGCCGATCAGGAACGACAGCACGACGACCGGCACGAAAATCGTCGCCGCGTCGGTGACGGCGGTGAAATAGCCGATCAGCGCGACGATCGCGATCAGCACGCCGAGGTTGATGACGTGCCGCGCGGGCAACAGGATCGGCTTGCCCGACATGTTGCCGTTCAACTTGGCAAAGGCGATCACCGACCCACTAAACGTGATCGCGCCGATCGCGACCCCGAGCCCCATCTCGATCCGGCTGAGGGTGAGCACATGCCCCGCCGCATCGGCGATCCCGAACGCGCCCGGATTGAGATACGCCGCGCACCCGACCAGCACCGCCGCGAGCCCGATCAGCGAGTGAAAGGCCGCGACGAGCTGCGGCATCGCCGTCATCGCAATGCGGCGGGCGGTGGTGATGCCGATCGCGGCGCCAATCGTGATCGCGGCGAGGATTTCGCCCAATGTGGCCAGGTCAAAATTGAGAAAGATCGTGCCGTCGGCAACTGGGACCGTCAGCCGCGGCACATGCGTCACCAACGTCGTGACTATCGCGATCGCCATGCCGATCATGCCGAAGCGATTGCCGCGCCGGCTGCTCTCGGGGCTCGACAGCCCGCGCAGCGCGAGGATGAAGCACACGCCCGCGACCAGATAGGCCAGCGCGACCCAGGGATTTACTGCACTCGCGTGCTCCATTCCGCTCCCCTCTTTTCGTCAAGCCGGCGCAGGCTGGCATCCATCTCTGTTGCGATCCTGTCTGCCGGTGCATTCAACGGTGACAGACATGGACCCCAGCCTTCGCTGGGGTGACGTGCTACTTCGCCGGCGCCCCCGGCCGCTCCTTCTTCTTGTACATCGCCAGCATCCTTGCGGTGACCGCGAAGCCGCCGAAGATGTTGACGCTGGCCAGCGCCACCGCGACCAGCCCGAGCCATTTCGACGTCGCGCTCCCCGCCGCGGCGCTCGCGATCAGCGCCCCGACGATGATGACGGAGGAGATCGCGTTGGTCACCGCCATCAGCGGCGTGTGCAGCGCCGGCGTCACCGACCATACGACATAATAGCCGACGAACACCGCCAGCACGAAGATCGACAGGATCGAGATGAAGTCCATCAGTGTCTCCCAGCCCCGCGCGATCGGCGTTCAAGTTCGCTGATCATCCGATCAACCATTTCAACCTGCTCTTCGGGATGACTTTCAGGAATGCACACCGTCTCATCGGGCGTGCTGGCGTCCAGAGCGCGCGTTCTCGCTCGTTCAGAAGCCAGTTGATGATTGCGATCGGCGAAGCCTTCCAGATGCCGCAAGCGGCGCCGATCCCGCTTTAATGTCGCAATCGCAGCCGAATCATGCTTACCGCAGGTCGCCGAAAGCATGCCGTCATCAATCCAGCGCTCCGCATCGACGAACAGCGCGGCATCGGGCGCGTCCGCGAAGGATTGCCGAGGCTCACCCGCCACAGGCAGCATTACCGCCAACAAGGCCGCGCTGCTGCCGATTAGAACGGTCATCCCAGCAATCTCGCGTTGACCACCTTGCCGTCTTGCGCCAGCCGCACGGCGTCGCCGATTTCCTCGTCGAGCACCGGCTTGCCGGCGTCCTTGTCCCAGAACGCGCTCAGGAAGTTGAACAGATTGCGCGCGTAGAGCGCCGAAGCGTCGGCGGCGAGGCGGCTGGGGACGTTGGCGTGGCCGACGATCTTGACGCCATGCCGCTCGACAACCTCGCCCAGCTTTGCGCCCTCGACATTGCCGCCCTGTTCGACCGCGAGGTCGACGATCACGCTGCCGGGGCGCATCGTCGCGATCTGGGCTTCAGAAATCAGCCGCGGCGCGGGCTTGCCGGGGATCAGCGCAGTGGTGATGACGATATCCTGTTTGGCGATATGCGAGGAAACGAGTTCGGCCTGCGCCTTCTTGTACTCGTCGCTCATCTCGCCGGCATAGCCGCCCGAGCCCTCTCCCTCGATTCCGGCAACCGCCTCGACGAAGATCGGTTTGGCGCCGAGGCTTTGAATCTGTTCCTTGGTCGCCGAGCGCACGTCGGTCGCCGAGACCTGCGCGCCCAAGCGCCGCGCGGTAGCGATCGCCTGCAGCCCGGCGACGCCGACTCCCATCACGAACACGCGCGCGGCCGAAACGGTGCCCGCCGCGGTCATCATCATCGGGAAGGCGCGGCCATATTCGGCCGCCGCGTCGAGCACCGCCTTGTAGCCCGACAGGTTCGATTGCGACGACAGCACGTCCATCGATTGCGCGCGAGTGATGCGCGGCATGAATTCCATCGCCAGCGCCTCGATCCCCGCCGTCGCATAAGCATCGACCCGCGCCCGTTCCCCGAACGGGTTGAGGATCGCCGCGAGCCACGCGCCTGATTTCGCCCCCGCGAGACTCGCCGGATCGGGGCCCTGCACCGCCAGGATGATGTCGGCGCCCTCGAGCACGCCTGCGCGATCGCCGACCGTCGCGCCCGCCGCCTCGTAATTGCCATCGGCGATCGACGACGTGCCCCCGGCGCCGCGTTCGATTGCGACCTCGGCACCGAGCCCCACGAATTTCTTGACGGTTTCGGGCGTCGCGGCGACGCGCTTTTCGCCCGGGGCGGTTTCCTTGAGAACCGCGATCTTCACCTCAGCGGCGGCCGCTCACGAGATCAGCCAGATGACGATGAAGGCGATGATGAAACAGCCGATCGCCCCCCAGAAGAGCAGCCGCATGATGCTGTTGTAAGTCGCTTCGTGCGCCTTCATGTCGCCGTTGCCGGCCATGGCCCCTCACTTTCCCGGTTATTTTGCCGACGACCTTAGCCATCGCCTTGGCTCCGCTCAAGGTTGTTGTTGGGGGCGACACGATCGAGGCCGCATTTTGACGGAGACCCTTCTTTAATCACGCGTTTACCGCGCGGGCCTATGTTTCGTCTCAATCCGGGACGAATCGAGGGATCATTCATGACTCGCAACGGCCAGCGCCTGCTGATGCTGATCGACGACGAACCGGCGCAGCGCCGGCTGGTCTCCGCGCTTGCTGCGCGGGGCGGCTGGCGCTCGGTGTTCGCCAGCGACGGGGAGATGGCGATCGCCATGCTCGGCACGCAGGACGGCATGCAGCTCGATTGCGTGCTGCTCGATCACTGGACACCCGATGCCGATGCCGCCGGGCTGATCGCCGAGCTGCGCGCGCGCCGCCCGGCGCTGCCGGTCCTGATGCTGACCGCCAACGGCTCAGTCGCGCAGGCGGTCGATTCGATGCGCGCCGGGGCGACCGACTTTCTGGTCAAGCCGCTCGCGCCCGAGCGCATGCTCGCCGCGCTCGAAGCGGCGGTCGGCGGCAAGGCGGCGGGCGAATTGCGTCCGCTGACCGAAAAGATTCCCGCCGCGCTCGGCTTCGACGAGATCGTCGGCTCCGAACCGCTGTTCCGCGCCGCGCTGGCGATTGCCGCCAAGGCGGCGCGCGCGCGCGTGCCGGTGCTGATCGAGGGCGAGAGCGGGGTCGGTAAGGAAGTCGTCGCCGAGGCGGTCCATGCCGCATCCCCGCGCGCAAAAAAGGCGATGATCGCAGTCAACTGCGGGGCGATCCCGTCGAACCTGGTCGAATCCGAGTTGTTCGGCCACGAAAAGGGCGCGTTCACCGGGGCGTTCGAGCGCAAGATCGGGCGCTTCCAGGAAGCCGATGGCGGCACGCTGTTCCTCGACGAGGTCGGCGAGATGCCGCTCGACGCGCAGGCCAAGCTGCTGCGCATGCTGCAGACCGGCGAGGTGCATCCGCTCGGCGCGCGTCATGCGAGCCAGGTCGATGTCCGCGTGATCGCGGCGACCAACAAGCGCCTGCTCGACGAGGTCGAGGCGGGGCGCTTCCGCGAGGATCTCTATTACCGGTTGAACGTCGTGCAGGTGACGATCCCGCCGCTTCGCGAGCGCACCGGCGACATTCCGGCGCTCGCCCGGCACCTGCTCGCGCGGATCGCCAAGCAGCCGGGGCTGCGGCCAATCGGGATCACCGACGAGGCGCTGCAATTGCTCGCCGGCTATGACTGGCCGGGCAATGTCCGCCAGCTCCAGAACGCGCTGTTCCGCGCCGCGGTGCTGTGCGAGGCGGCGGCGCTGACCCGCGACGACTTCCCGCAGATTGCCGCGCTCGAAGGCAAGCAATCCGATCGCGACAGTCGCACCGTGCTGACCGGGAGCGGCGTGACCCTCTTCGAGCCCGACGGCAATCTGCGTGCGCTCGAGCAGATCGAGGCCGACGTCATCCGCCTCGCGATCGGCCATTATCGCGGCCGCATGACCGAGGTTGCGCGGCGGCTCGGCATCGGCCGCTCGACGCTTTATCGCAAGCTCGGCGAGCTCGGCATCGACAACGCAGCTTAAGCGAACTTTTCCGCGCTCAAACTCGCGGCGCGCGCGCCGAGCAAATTGCGGCGTGCGATCATCCCGACCAGCCGGCCGCTCGCCGGATCGACGACGCAGACGCGGCCGATGCCTTCGGCGATCATGACGTTGGCGATGTCGGTCGCGGGGGTGTCGGGGCGGACCAGCGGCAGCGTGTTGCCTGCCAGCTGCTCGCCAATCGTGTCGCCGGCGGCGGGCTCGCCCTGGCGCCAGCCGAGCGCGTGGCTGCGCGTCATCATCGTCACCGGTCGGCCGTCACGATCGATCACCGGGTAGGCCCGGTGCGGCGCGGTTTCGAAGAACGCGATCGCGTCGAGCGCGGGCATGTCGGCGGGCAGCGTCTCGGGCTCGCGCGTCATGATCTGCCCGGCCTGGACGAGCGCGAGCGGATCGACAGTATATTCCTGCAGGATATGCCGGCCGCGACGCGAAATCTTCTCGGTCAGGATCGAGCGGCGCAGCACCAGCACGGCAACCGCATAGGAGGCGACCGCAGCGGCGACCGCGGGCGGCAGCGCGGCGAGGTGCCCGGTCAGTTCGACCGCGAAGATCGACGCGGTCAGCGGCGCGCGCATCGCCGCGCTCATCACCGCCGCCATCCCGAGCAGCGCCCACGGCCCGGGGCCGCCGGGCAGCAACCAGCCGGCAACGCCGCCCAAGGCTCCGCCGATGATCAGCAACGGCGCGAGGATGCCGCCCGACGTGCCCGAGCCGAGCGCGGTCAGCCACACCACCGCTTTGACGACGAGCAGCAGCAGCATCGCATCGAGCGCGAGATGGCCGTCGAGCAAATCCTGGATCGACACATAGCCGGCCCCCAGCACGCGCGGCTCGATCAGCCCGCCGATGCCGACGACGACCGCGCCGATCGCGGGCCACCACATCCAGTGCACCGGCAAGCGGTGGAAACCGTCCTCGATGCGGTAGAGCGCGGTCGACAGCAACGCCGCGATCGCGCCCGAGACGAGGCCGAGCCCGGCGGCGAGCAGCAGCGCGGTGATCCCGCCAGGCAACGCGCCGTCGAACGCGAACAACGGCCCCGATCCGATCAGCCAAGGCCTGAGCGCAAGCGACGACAGCGAAGCGACGACCACGGGAACGAAGCTGCGCGGCTTCCATTCGAACAGCATCACCTCGATCGCCAGCAGGATCGCGGCGACCGGCGTGCCGAAGATGCCCGTCATCCCCGCCGCGGCGCCGGCGACGAGCAGCGTCTTGCGCTCGGCGGCAGTGAGGTGGAAGCGCTGCGCGAACAGCGATCCGATCGCGCCGCCGGTCATGATGATCGGCCCTTCGGCGCCGAACGGCCCGCCCGAGCCGATCGAGATCGCCGACGAGATCGGCTTCAGCAGCGCGACCTTGGGCGACAGCTTGCTCTCGCCGAACAGGATCGCCTCCAGCGCCTCGGGAATGCCGTGGCCGCGGATCTTGTCCGATCCGAACCGCGCCATCAGCCCGACGATCACGCTGCCGACCACCGGCACGATGATCGTCAGCGGACCCGGCGCGGCTTGCGCGATGTCGGCCGGCGCGGCGGAGAGCGTGCCGAACCAGGCGAGGTTGATGACCAGCGCGATCAGCCGCAGCAGCACCCAGGCCGCGGCGACGCCGCCGAAACCGATCACCACCGCCATTGCGGCGGTTAGCAGCATACGGCGATCGGCACTATGGTCGGCGAGCCGCGGCGCGCGCACCGCAGGGGGAGAGGCTGGCATCGGATGCTCCTGAAAAATCGCGTCGCGACTATATCGTAATAGGAGATAGATCAACCGTCGTGTCGCCGCTATAGGTAGTGCGATGGATCACACCGACGTCCGCGACGAGGATTACCGCCGGTTGGCGCAGTTTCGCCATGCGCTGCGCCGATTCCTTAAATTCAGCGAAGCCGCCGCGACCGACGCGGGGATGACGCCGCAACATTATCAGGCGCTGCTCGCGATTCGTGCCGGGCCCGAGCAGGGGCTGCTGGTCGGCGAGCTTGCCGAGCAGATGTTGTTGCGTCCGCACAGCGCGACCGGGCTGGTCGACCGCCTCGCCGAGGCCGGGCTGGTCGAGCGCGTCCGCGACGACGAGGATCGCCGCCAGGTCCGCGTCCGCGCGACCGAGGCGGCGCGCGCGCTGCTCGCTTCGCTCGCCGGCAGCCACCGCGCCGAATTGCGCCGGTTGAAGCCGATGCTCGCCGATCTGATCGAGGCGCTGTGACCGCCACCCTGTCGGACCGCCAGGCGCTGTGGGCGTTCGCGCTCGGCTGCGTCGCGGTCACTGCCGGAGTGGTGCTGCACCTGCCGATGTTCCTCGCCGCGCGATCGATGGGCTATCGCATGGCGGGCATGCCGATGGGCGGCGGCATGGAGCTCGGCATGTTCCTGATTGTCGCTGGCGTCGCTGTCGCCGCGTACGGCTTGCTGCCGACCAGGATCGGCGAGCAGCGCGAAGCGGCGCGCGACCTTACGGTGACCGCGCCCGAAGATGCCCCGCTCGGCCGCTTTCATTGGCAGTTGATGGCGGTGCTGGTGATCGCGCTGACGATCGACGTGATGAAGCCCGCGACGCTCGGCTTCACGATGAATGGCATGATCGGCGAATATCGCGTCACGCATGCGACCGCCTCGCTGGTGCCGTTCTCGGCGCTCGCCGGCACGGTGACGGGATCGATCCTGTGGGGCATGATCGCCGACCTCTATGGCCGTAAGGCGTCGATCCTGCTGTCGGCGGTGATGTTCGTCGGCACGTCGATCTGCGGCGCGATGCCCAGCCTCGCGTGGAACGTCGCGATGTGTTTCATGATGGGCGCCGCCGCCGGCGGGATGCTGCCCGTCACTTATGCGCTGCTCGCCGAGACGATGCCGATCCGCCACCGCGGCTGGGCGCTGGTGTTGGTCGGCGGCTTGGGCGCGGTCGGCGGCTATGTCGTCGCCAGCGGCGCCTCGGCGCTGCTGCAGCCGATCTTCGGCTGGCGTATCCTGTGGCTGCTCAATCTGCCGACCGGACTGCTGCTCGTGCTGCTCGGCGGGTTGATCCCCGAATCGGCGACCTTCCTGCTCGCGCGCGGAAGACGCGACGAGGCGCATGCGGTGATGGCGCTGTTCGGCGGGCGGGAGCGCCGCGCGCCGCCAACCGACGCGGTCGCTGCGACGCCGCTCGCCGGACGTGCGCTGGCCGGAAAGGCGGTCGCGCTGAGCATCGCCGCGCTCGCTTGGGGGCTGGTCAATTTCGGGTTGCTGCTGTGGCTGCCCGGCGACCTCGTCGCGCGTGGTTATTCGGTGGCGGTGGCGAGCCGGCTTCTCGCCGAATCGGCGCTGCTCGCGCTGCCGACGGTGTTCGTTGCGGCGTTCCTCTACAGCCGGTGGAGCACCAAATGGACGCTCGGCGCGTCGATCGCGGTGACGCTCGCCGGCCTCGTCGGCGTCGTCCGGTTGGCAAATGGCAGCGGCAGCCCGGTGTTGCCGGTCGCGCTCCTCATCCTCGGCGCCAACGGCATCATCGCGACGCTGCTGCCTTATGCCGCGGAGAGCTTCCCGCTCGCGGTGCGCGCGCGTGCCACCGGCTGGGTCGCGGCGTGCAGCAAGGCGGGCGGCCTCGTCGCGCAGCTGCTCGGCATCCTCGCGCTCGAGCCAAGCCTGGGCGGTGCGGCGCTGATGATCCTCGCGCCGATGGCCTTGGCGCTGATTCTGCTCGTCCGCTTCGGCCGCGAGACGCGCGGGCGCGATTTGCGCGGGCTCGATCGCGTCGCGGCGGGCTGACGGCTGGACACGCGCCGCCGCAGTGACCAGATGGGGCGCTCCCCCCGTTTTCAGGAGATTCCTCGATGCCGCACGAGCAGGTGACGATCACGACGCGCGACGGCGCGTGCCCGACCCATGTCTTCACCCCCGAAGGCGCGGGGCCGTGGCCCGCGACGATCATCTATATGGACGCGCTGGCGATCCGGCCGACGCTGCTCGAAATGGGCCAGCGGCTCGCCGATCACGGTTTCGTCGTGCTGCTGCCCGACCTGTTCTATCGCTACGGCCCCTATGAGCCGCTGGTCCCGCGCGAGGTGTTCGCGGCGCCCGACATGCGTGCGATCATCGGCCCGATGATGGCGTCGACCGATGGCGAGAAGGCGATTTCCGACACCGAGGCGCTGCTCGACTATCTCGACGGGCGCGACGACGTCGCCGGCAAGAAAATCGGCGTGGTCGGATACTGCATGGGCGGCGGGCTCGCGCTCAAGGTCGCCGCAGTATTTCCCGATCGCGTCGTTGCAGCCGCGAGCTTCCACGGCGGCAATCTCGCCACCGACGACGACAACAGCCCGCATCGCGGGGCCGACAAGATCAAGGCGCGCGTCTATGTCGCCGGTGCCGATGAGGACGCCCACTATCCTCCCGAAATGGCCGAGCGGCTCGATCGCGCGCTGACCGATGCCGGCGTCGAGCATGACTGTGAAATCTATGCCGGCGCCAGGCATGGCTGGACGATGGCCGATACGCCGGTGTTCGATGCCGACGCCGCGGAGCGCCATTGGCGCGAACTGTTCCGGCTGTTCGACCAGACGCTGCGCTGAGAAGTCAGTCGATCAAATCCGCATCGGTGCTGCCGCGCACTTCCAGGCGGTAGTCGAGCATGCGTCGCCAAACGGAATCGCGCGGATCGTCGCGGTAGCGGGGGTCGGTGAGGATATCGACCGCCTCGGCTGCCATCGCGCCGTTGGGCTGGACGACCGTGGTGATCGGCGGCCACGCCGAGCGCGACGGCGGCGCGTCGTCGAATCCGGCGATCGCGAGGTCGGCGGGAATTTCGAGGTGATGGCGGTGCGCGGTCATCACCAGCCCGAGCGCCATTTCGTCGTTGCTTGCGAACACCGCGCTCGGGCGGTCCGCGCGCGCCAGCAATTCGTCGCCGGCGAGCATTCCGGAGCGCACCGAGAAATCGCCGCGACAGACGAGTGACGGATCGACCGCCAGGCCGTGCGCGGCCATTTCCGCGCTGAACCCCTCGAGCCGCTTGGCCGCGGCGCTGTGGGTCGGCTTGCCGGCGATGAAGCCGATCCGCTGGTGCCCGAGCGCGATCAGGTGGCGCGTCATCTGCGCCGCCGCCGCGGCGTCGTCGATCCGCACGAAGCCCGAGCGATCATCGTCGCCGCCAGGCGCGAGCCGCACATAAGGCAGGCCGATCTCGTCGAGCAGGTTGAGGAACTCGGCATCGTCGCACAAAGGCGGTGGCAACAGCGCGCCGTCGAGCTGGAGCGGATCGAGCGCGGCGCGGACGATCCGCCGCCAGTCGGGCTCGCCGCGATCGATCCGCTCGACGAGCAGGTGATAGCTTTTGTCGCGGCAGGCGTTGATCGCGCCCAATTGCACGTCGGCGGCATAGCCCGAGGCGGGATCGTCGATCAGCAGACCGAGCAGGTACGAGCGCGAGCTCGACAGGCTGCGGGCGAAGGCATTGGGACGGTAATCGAGCTCGCGCACGACGCGCATCACGGCATCGCGCTTGGCCGCGCTGACATGCGCCTCGCCGTTGATCACGCGCGAGACGGTCTTGATCGAAACGCCGGCGGCTTCGGCGACGTGCTTGATCGTCACGACCATGCGGGGCGGGCTCCTTGCGTGCGCGCCGTTCGAGCGAAGGCGGCGATGATGAGGTAACAGAAGGCCGGTAGCGCCAGCGACGCGGCGAGCCCGGCGCGGTCGGCGATCATGCCGGTCAGCATCGGCACCACCGCGCCGCCGACGACCGCCATGCACAAGAGCGTCGCGCCCGGGGTCGCCAGTGCCGGATCGCGCGGCAGCGCAAGCGCGTAGATCGTCGGATACATGATCGAATTGCACAGCCCGACGCCGAGCAAGGCGACCGCGCCGACCGGCCCCTCGAGCGTCGCGGCGATCGCGGTGAGCGCGGTCGCGCCGACCGCAGCGGCGCCGAGCAAATGCGCCGGCGCGATCCGCTTCATCGCCAGCGCACCGCATGCTCGGCCGACCAGCGCGCCGGCCCAGTAAAGACTGATCAGCCGCGCCGCCGCGACCGGGCTGGCGCCGATCACTGAAGGGTCGGCGAGATAATTGATCAACAGCGCCCCGATCGCGACCTCGCCGCCGACATAAGCGAAGATCGCGACCGTCCCCGCAACCAGGCGGCGGTCGCGGACGAGCGCGCGCCAGTCGATCGCGCCGCTGGCGGTCTGCGCTTCCTGGGTACGCGCGAGAAGATTCCGATGGATCGCGAAGGCTAGCGCCAGCACGACCAGCACGACCGCCGCCGCAACGAACGGCGGCGCGATCGCAGCGGCCGCGGCGGGTCCTTCGCGCGGCGCGGCGGCATCGAGCACGAACGGCGCGCCGATCAGCGGCGCGACGACGGTGCCGGTCGAGTTGAAGGTCTGCAGGAACGTCAGCCGGAACGCGGCATCATCCGCGCCGCCGACCACCGCGACGACGGTGTTGGCGGCGATCTGCAGAAACGTGATGCCTGCCGATAGCGCGAGCAAGGCGGCGAGGATCAGCGCGTAGGAATGCAGCCCGTGCGCCGCGAGCAGGAACACCGTCGCACACGCCATCACCGCGAGTCCGGTGGTCGCCGATCGCATATAGCCCAGACGCACGATCGCCGCGCCGATCGGCAGCGCGAACAGCAGATAACTCAGATGAAAGGCGAACTGAACCAGCAGCGCGCGTGTGTAGTCGAGCCCGTAGAGCAGCGTCAGCCGCGGCACGAACAGGTTGATCAGCGACGACAGGAACCCGCCGATGAAGAACACGCCGATCGACAGCGAGAACAAGCGGCGGGCGGGATTGGTCGGCAGGGCGGTTGAGTCCCGAGATGGCGCGGCGCGACATGCGTCCTGCGCGCTGTCTATGCCGCGTCCGGCGTGCTGGCAATGCTCGGTCGCGTCGTCGCGGCATCGCGATTGACATCGTTGTCGGGATTGGTCAAACACGCGACGGCTCGCCGCCGACGCGCGGCGTGACGAAGAATGATCGAGGCGTATCCGCTGGCTATCGTTAGCGCTCCCAAACTAAAGCGGAGCGACGGGTGTCTCGGCAAGGGGAGGGATGAATGGTGTTGTTGATCGCATCGTTGCTGGCTGGCGCCGCCATGGGTCAAGCCGCCGAGCCGTGGCGCGATACGGCGGTGCCGGCGGCCATCCGCGCCGCCGCGCTGACCAAGGCGATGACCCGCGACGAGAAGCTGCGTTACGTCCACGGGCTGTTCCCGCCGATGACCAAGGAAAAGCATGCCGACATGATCCCGTCGGCCGGCTATATCCCGGGGGTGCCGAGGCTCGGCATCCCGACGCTGCGCGAGAGCGACGCCAGCCTCGGCGTCGCCAATCAGGTCGAGCAGCGCAAGGGCGACGTCGCCACCGCGCTGCCGTCGAGCCTCGCCACCGCCGCGACGTTCGATCCCGATCTCGCTTATGCCGGCGGCGCGATGATCGGCGCCGAGGCACGCGCCAAGACCTTCAACGTGTTGCTGGCCGGCGGCGTCAATCTGACGCGCGACGCCTGGGGCGGACGCGATTTCGAATATCTCGGCGAAGACCCGCTGCTCGCCGGGGTGATGGACGGCGCGCATATCAAGGGCGTGCAATCGAACCACATCGTCTCGACGATCAAGCATTTCGCGCTCAATTCGCAGGAAACCGATCGCATGCTAGTCGATGCCCGGATCGACCGAGCGGCGCTCGAAGACAGCGACCTGCGCGCGTTCCACATCGCGATCGACGCCGGCGAACCGGGATCGGTGATGTGCGGCTATAATCTCGTCAATGGCGATTGGGATTGCGAGAACCAGTATCTGTTGACGACGGTTTTGCGCGACCAGTGGACCTATCCCGGCTGGGTAATGTCCGATTGGGGCGGGGTGCATTCGACGGACAAGGCGGCACTGGCCGGGCTCGATCAGGAATCGGGGCAGGAGCTCGACAAGGCGATCTATTTCGGCAAGCCGCTTGCCGACGCGGTGGCCGCTGGGCGCGTCCCCGAGGCGCGGCTCGACCAGATGGTGACACGCATCCTGACCGGGGTGATTGCGAGCGGGCTTTACGATCATCCGACGCCCGCGACGGCACAGCCGATCGATTATGACGCGCATGCCGATGTCGCGCAGACCGTCGCCGAGCAAGGCATCGTCCTGCTCAAGAACGCGGGCAATGTCCTGCCGCTCGCCAAGACCGCCAGGCGCATCGTGCTGATCGGCGGCCATGCCGATGTCGGCGTGCTGTCGGGCGGGGGATCGAGCCAGGTCCGCTCGGTCGGCGGCGTGCCGGTCGAGATTCCGCTCAAGAGCGGCCCGGCAGCATCGTTCGCGAGGATCACCTGGCATAATTCGTCGCCGCTCAAGGCGATCCAGGCGCTCGCTCCGGGCGCCACGGTGACCTACGTTTCGGGCGACGATCCCGCCGCCGCGGCGGCCGCTGCGCGCCGCGCCGATATCACGATCGTGTTCGCGACGCAGTGGCGCACCGAGGCCGAGGACATCACGACTCTCGCGCTGCCTGATCATCAGGACGCCCTGATCGATGCCGTCGCCGCCGCCAGTCCGCACAGCGTGGTGGTGCTCGAAACCGGCGGTCCGGTACTGATGCCCTGGCTCGATAAGGTGCCTGCGGTCATCGAGGCGTGGTATCCCGGTCAACGCGGCGGAGAGGCGCTGGCGAAGCTGCTCTTCGGGGACGTCGATTTCGCCGGCCGGCTGCCGATGACCTTCCCCGCAAACGAAGCGCAATTGCCGCGTCCGCATCCAGTGACGCCGGCGACCGGTGCTGGCCCCGACTCCGCGAGCAACGCCGGGTCGGGCGATTCAAGCGCGATGCAGCCCTTTCCGGTCGAATATCGCGAAGGCGCCGATGTCGGTTATCGCTGGTACGCGGCGCAGCAGCAGAAGCCGCTATTCCCGTTCGGCTACGGCCTGACCTACACGCGCTTCACATATTCTGGGACGCATTTCACGGGCGGCAAAGCACCGGCAGCGACGGTTACGGTGCGCAATGACGGGGATCGCGCCGGCATCGCGCTGCCGCAGCTTTATGCCGCGACCGGCGACAGAACGGCGCGGCTGGTCGGCTGGCAGCGCGTCGCCCTCGCTCCCCATCAGCAAAAGACGGTGACGGTGACGCTCGATCCGCGCGCGATCGCCGACTGGCGCGATGGCGCCTGGATGCTCGCCGGCGGCGCCTATCGCCTGACGCTCGGCACCGACGCGGCAAGCCCGATCGGCAATCAAACCGTCACATTACCGCAACAGGTTATCAAGAATCCGCGCTAGTCGGACATAAACGACATGCGATGTGCCCGCATCGGGCAGATTTCACGTTGACAACGATGTCTCAAATCGTAGGCAGGGACCAAGCGAGAGTACATCGCCTGAAATAATTGACGGCTGGCGTTATGCGGCCGCACCTTGAGGGAGGATCTATGAGGGGAATTTCCGTGCCGTCGCGTCTCGTGCGTTCGGCTTCTGTTATCGCTATCGCAACCGGGCTCGCACTGCCGGCTTCGGCTTGGGCGCAGACCGCCGATACAGCAACTTCGGACGCCGGCGCGCAGGCAGGCGTTGCGGCGCCGACCGCGCCCGATACCGCGCAGGACATCGTCGTCACCGGCATCCGCGCCTCGCTCGAGCGTTCCATCGAGATCAAGCGCAACTCGACGGGTATCGTCGATGCGATCTCGGCCGAAGATATCGGCAAGTTCACCAATACCAACCTCGCTGAATCGCTGCAGCGCATTCCCGGCGTGTCGATCGACCGCGTCAACGGCGAAGGGTCGACCGTCACCGTGCGCGGCTTCGGCGCGCAGTACAATCTGGTGACCCTGAACGGCCGCCAGCTCGCAACCTCGAACATCGTCGCGGTCGGTGGCGACCAGAATGGCGACGGTGCCGGCGGCTTCGGCCGGTCGTTCGATTTCTCCAACCTCGCCTCCGAAGGCGTCAAGACGCTCGAGGTGTACAAGAGCGGGCGTGCGGCGGTACCGTCGGGCGGCATCGGCGCGACCGTCAACGTCGTCAGCAACCGGCCGCTCGATTCGCACGAATCGGGGCTCAACGGCAGCATCGGCGTCAAGGCGGATTGGGACAATTCCGCGGACGCCTGCATCTCGTGCGGGTCGCAGATCACCCCCGAAGCCTCGGGCATCCTGAGCTGGAGCGACCACGATCAGCGCATCGGCGTGTCGGTTTTCGGCAGCTATCAGAAGCGCAATTTCAGCTTCCCCAGCGTCGCCAACAACGGCTGGAATATCCGCACGCTGTCGGACTTCCTCGATCCCAGCAACGGATTCATCAACGCGCAGACGCAGCTCAATAACGTGCCGAGCGACCCCAATACGCTCGTCTCGGTGCCCGATGACAGCCGCTATCACTTCTCCGAAGCGAGCCGTGAGCGGATCAACGGATCGGCGACACTGCAATTCCGCCCGACCGACTCGCTGACCTTCACGGTCGACGGCCTCTACGCGCAGTTGCGCGAATCCGAACGCCGCTCGACCCAGTCGAACTGGTTCAACCGCCCGTTCGACGAGGTGACGTTCGACGATGCCAGCAACGGCATCGCGACGACGCAGTACCTCCACGAAGTGATCAATGGCGTGAAGGACGCGGCGTTCGAGCAGGCCTATCGCGCGCAGAAGAACCGCCTCTATGACATCGGCGGCAACATCAAGTGGAACCCGACCGACAGCTTCACGCTGGCGCTCGACGGCCATTTCGGCAAGGCCGAGAGCCTGCCCGATAATCCCAACGGGCAGACCTCGACCACTGTCGCGTTCAATGCGCCGGTCGTCGCCGAACATTCGCTCTACACCACCGATGGCGGCTTCCCGCAGCAGGGTCTGCAGACGATCAACGATTGCTACTCGACCACGACGCCAAAGGGTGTCGCCTACACCAAGGGCAATTGCGACGGCGCGATCGACCTCGGCGACCTGTCGGGCGCCGTGCAGCGGCAATTCGATTCGACCCAGACGCAGCGGATCAAGGAATTGCGGCTCGACGCCGGCTGGGATGTCGGCGGCGGCCTGCGCTTCGATGCCGGCGGCGACTGGCGTCAAACCAAGACGCGGCAGACGCAGTACAACACGCGCCAGGTGCTCGGCGATTGGGGCAATTCGCTGCCGCCCGATATCGAAGCTGTCGCGCCGGGGCAGGTGTTCAACTTCTGCGCGGTCTGCAAATTCGATCACAACAGCGCGAACCCTGATTTCTATACCGACACCGCGTTCCGCACGGAGGACGCGACCAAGCTCTACAACGCTCTCTACAACCACTATATCGGCATCACCAACGACGGCGTCGACCACGAGAATTTCATCGACGCCAATGTCGACAATCGCGTGAACGAGAAGATCTGGGCGGTCTATGGTCAGGCGACGTGGAACGGCAGCATCGCCGGCCTCGACACCAATGTCGTCGCCGGGCTGCGATACGAGCATACCGACGTCAATTCGCTGACGTACCAGACGGTGCCGCTGGCGATCGTGTGGAACGCCGACAACGACTTCTCGATCCAGTATTCGGCCGATCAGCAGGCCGTCACCGGCAAGGGCAGCTATCACAATTTCCTGCCTTCGGTGGACGTCGCCTTCAACCTCACGAACACGCTCAAGGCGCGTGCCTCATATAGCAGGACGATCGCGCGCGCGCCCTATGGCAGCCTGTTCGCCTCGACCACCGTGGGTGCGCCGGGTCGGCCGACCGCGCTGGGCGGCATTGCCGGCGGCAATGCCAACAATCCGGGCCTGATCCCGCTCAGCTCGGACAACCTTGACCTCAGCCTCGAATGGTATCCGCGCCGCGACGTCTATTTCTCGGTCGGGTTCTTCCAGAAATGGGTGCACAACTTCATCGGCAACACGCTGGTCAACGAAAACCTGTTCGGCCTGCGCGATCCGACTTCGGCGCAGCCGGGGACCCGATCGGGCACCGCCAAGCAGCAGCTGCAGCAGGTGTTCAACGCCGATATCTCGGACGTCAACCTGTTCACCTATACTGCGCTGCTGCAAGCCAATAACGGCAATGTCGCGGCGACCAACGCCCAGTTCGCACAGCATTACGACACGCAGTCGCGCGCGTTGGACCAAGGCTTCGTCGACTCGACATTGGCGGCCTACGACATCACCGCGAACAGCGACGATCCGTTGTTCAACTTCTCGGTCAACACGCCGATCAACAATCGCGACGCCAAGATTCACGGCTTCGAATTCGCCGGTCAGTATTTCCTCGGCGATACCGGGTTGGGCCTGGCGGGCAGCTACACGCTGGTCCGCGGTGACGTCGGCATCGACGTGACGGCGCCGACGACTGTCGACCAGTTCGCGCTGGTCGGCCTGTCAGACACCGCCAACGCGACGCTGATCTACGACAAATACGGGTTCTCGGCGCGCCTCGCCTATAACTGGCGCGGCAAATTCCTGAGCGCGCTCAACCGCGACGGCTATCACAGCCCGCAATATACCGCGCCATACGGACAGCTCGACCTCAGCATCAACTATGACGTAACGCCGCACATCTCGGTGTCGGTCGAAGGCATCAACCTGACCGAGGAAGGCGTCCACACCTACGGCCGCGAGAAGAGCAACACCTTCTATCTCGCCGAAGGCTCGGCGCGCTACGTCGCGGGTGTCCGCTACAAGTTCTGAGCATTGCCTGATCGGTGCCAGGCAAGGGAAGGCCGCTCTTCGGGGCGGCCTTCTTTTATCGGTGCAACACGCTAGGATCGGATGATGGCGGGACCGGTGCTCCTCAACAATATCGACCATGCCGATGTCCGCGTGCGCCTTGGCCACGGCGCGGCGTTCGGCGACGCGATCAACCAGATCGAATTGCTGCCGACCGAGTTCGAGGCGGCGCAGCGCGACTATCCGATCGTGCTCCGCCGCACGCCAGAAGGCGGCTGGCGGGCGTTCGCGCTGCTCGGACTGGACGCCCACGAGAACTTGTTTCTCGACGGTGAGGGCTGGCGCGCGCGCTACGTCCCCGCGCTGGCGCAGCGCGGGCCGTTCTCGATCGGTGTGTCGCGCGAGGGTGGCGAGCCGATGATCCATATCGATCTGGATCATCCGCGCATCGGCGCCGAGGGCGAAGCGCTGTTTCGCGATCATGGCGGCAACGCGCCGTATCTCGATCACATCGCCAAGGTTCTGCAGGTGATCTATGCCGGCGTCGAAGCCGCGCCGGCACTCTATCGGGCGTTCGACGCGGCCGGGCTGATCGCGCCGGTGACGCTGGAAATCGCGCTGCCAGACGGCCGCACCTACCGCGTGCCCGATTGCCACACGATCGACCCCGGGGCGTTGGCGCGGCTGGATGGCGAGGCGCTTGCGTCGCTCGCCCAGCGCGACCTATTGCGCCCGGCGATCTGGCTCGCCTCGTCGCTTGGCAATATCGGACAGCTCATCGAACTGAAGGCGCGCGCTGGTGGTTGAGGTCGCGCGGCGAACCCGCGAACTGACCGGGATCGCGGCGGACGCGATCCCGTTCGACGCGCTGATCGCCGAGAACCGCCCGGTGATCGTCAAGGCGGCGACCCGCGACTGGCCGCTGGTCCGCGCCGGCCGCGACAGCGCCGATGCGGCAATCGCCTATCTCAAGCGCTTCGATACCGGCCGGCCGCTCACCGCCTATGTCGGCCCGCCCGAGATCGCCGGGCGCTTCCATTACGACGCCGCCGGCACCGGGCTCAATTTCACCTCGACCCGTGCGACGCTGAGTGACTTTCTCGACCAGCTCGCCGCGCACCGCGAGGACGCCGCGCCGCCCGCGCTCTATATCGGCTCGACCGATCTCGACACCTATCTCCCCGGCTTTCGCGCCGAAAACGACTTGCGCCTCGCGCCGCAAATGGCGGCAAACCACCCGCTGGCGAGCATCTGGATCGGCAACCGCACGATCGCCTCCGCGCATCACGACATGTCGAACAACGTCGCCTGCCCGCTGGTCGGGCGGCGGCGCTTCACCTTGTTCCCGCCCGATCAGGTCGCCAATCTCTATCCCGGCCCACTCGATCCGACCCCGGCGGGGCAAGTGGTGAGCATGGTCGATTTCGCCGCGCCCGATCTGGCCCGCTTCCCGCGCTTCGCCGCCGCGCTCGCGCAAGCCGAGGTCGCCGAGCTCGAACCCGGCGACGTGCTGATCTATCCCGCCTTGTGGTGGCACCATGTCGAGGCGCTCGATGCGGTGAACGTCATGGTCAATTACTGGTGGGACGCGGTGCCCGGCTATGTCGACACGCCGATGACGACGCTGCGCCACGCGCTGCTCAGTCTGCGCGAGCGCCCTGAGAGCGAGAAACGCGCCTGGCGCGCGATGTTCGACTATTACGTGTTCGGCGATGCCGCGACGCCCGCCGCGCATCTCGCCGAAGCGGCGCGCGGGCCGCTCGGGGCCCTGACGCCGATCGAGGCGCGCAAGCTGCGCGCGCAGATCCTGCACGATCTCAATCGCTGAATCGACCGGGGGAGCCACAATGACCGCCAACCGACCCGTCAAGCGCGTGGTGATCGCCGGCGGCGGCACCGCGGGATGGGTGACCGCGGCGGCGCTGATCAGGCATCTTGCCGGCTTGGTCGAGATCACGCTGGTCGAATCGGACGCGATCGGCACCGTTGGCGTCGGCGAATCGACCATCCCCACCGCGCGCACCTTCCACCAGTTGATCGGGATCGACGAGGCCGCGTTCATGCGCGCGACGCAGGCGAGCTTCAAACTCGGCATCTCGTTCGAGAACTGGCGGACGATCGGCGATTCGTATTTCCACTCGTTCGGCAGCGTCGGCCGCTCGGTGCTGCTCGCCGATTTCCAGCATTTCTGGCTCGAAGCGCGCGATCGCGGGATTGCCGGGCCGCTCGGCGACTACTCGCTCGAAACGCAGGCCGCGGCGGCAGGCAAATTCGCGGCCGGGGGTGAGCTCGCTTATGCCTATCATCTCGACGCCACCGCTTATGCGCGGTTCCTGCGCAGCGTCGCCGAGCCCGCCGGAGTGCGCCGCGTCGAGGGCAAGATCGTCGAGGTCGTGCAGGACGCCGAGAGCGGCGCGATCGAGGCGCTGCTGCTCGAATCGGGCGCGCGGATCGAGGGCGATCTGTTCATCGACTGCACCGGCTTCCGCGCGCTGCTCGCGGGCGGCGCGATGGGGCAGGCGTTCGAGGACTGGAGCCACTGGCTGCGCACCGACGGCGCGTTCGCGGTGCAGACGGAATCGACCGGCGCGCCGGTGCCCTACACCCGCGTCATTGCGCACGAAGCCGGCTGGCGCTGGCGCATCCCGCTCCAGCACCGCGTCGGCAACGGCCTGGTGTTCGCCAGCGGCGCGATGAGCGATGACGCGGCGCGCGAAAAGCTGGTCGCCGAGATCGATGGCGCGCCCTTGTTCGAGCCGCGGCTGATCCGGTACCGCACCGGCTACCGCGAGCCATGGGTCGGCAATTGCGTCGCGATCGGGCTATCGAACGGGTTCCTCGAGCCGCTCGAATCGACCAGCATCCACCTGCTGATGATCGCGGCAACACGGCTGCTCCAACTCTTCCCCTTCGCCGGCGTCACGCCCTCGCTCGCCGATCGCTTCAACGCCCAGACGCGGCGCGAATGGGAGCATGTCCGCGATTTCCTGTTGATGCATTACACGCTCAACGAGCGCGACGATTCGGCCTTCTGGCGCGACTATCGCGCGATGGAACTGCCGCCGAGCCTCGCCGAACGCATCGCGTTGTTCCGCGACGCGGCGATGGCGCATCAGGATACCGACGAGCTATTCCGCGTCGATTCGTGGGTGCAGGTGATGCTCGGCCAGGGCGTCATGCCGCGATCGCATCACCGCATCCCGGCGACGATGCCGACGCCGCAACTCGAATCCGCGCTAGGCAATGTCCGCGCCGGTATCGACGCGGCGGTCGCCACGCTTCCAGCGCATGGCAACTTCATCGCCGGATATTGCGCGGCGTCAGTCTAAAAGCGATCGGTATCCGAAGCATCTCAATCGCGAGGAAATCTAGCTAGATCCGCGGAACTCACTCTGCCGCCGGCATGCCGCTCGAGCCGCCCGGCAAGTTCGAGTTCGAGCAGCACCGTCTGCACCACCGCCGGCGCGCGGCCCGATTGGCGGACGATCTCGTCGACCGGGACCGGCACCGGCCCGAGCAGATCGGCGACCGCAGCGCGATCGGCTTCGCCCGCATCGTCGGGCGGCGGCGGTTCGAACGCGGTCGAGGGCGATCGCACCATCCGCGTGTCGATCGGCCGCACCGTCTCCAGAATATCCGGGGCCGATTGCACCAGGATGGCACCGTCGCGGATCAGCTGGTTGCAACCTTGCGCGCGCGGGTCGAGTGGCGAGCCCGGCACCGCCATCACGTCGCGCCCGACCTCACCCGCCAGCCGCGCAGTGATCAGCGAGCCCGAACGCGGCGCCGCCTCGACCACGACGGTGCCCGCCGCCAGCCCGGCAATGATGCGGTTGCGATAGGGAAAGTGGCGCGCCCGCGGCTCGACGCCCGGCGGCATCTCGGCGATCAGCAGCCCGGCGGTCGCGATCCGCTCCTGCAGCGCGGCATTTTCGGGCGGATAGGCGACGTCGATCCCGCCGGCGATCACCGCGATCGTACCCCCATCGAGCGAGCCGGCGTGCGCAGCGGTGTCGATCCCGCGCGCCAACCCCGAGACGACCGTAACGCCGTCGCCGGCGAGATCGTGTGCTAGCTGCCGCGCGAACCGGCATGCCGCGGCCGAGGCGTTGCGCGCGCCGACCATCGCGATCACCTGTCGCCGCGCGAGCGCCAGATCGCCGCGCACCGTCATCGCCACCGGCGCGTCGTCGAGCTCGGCGAGCAGCGGCGGATAATCGGGATCGCCGAGCATCAGATAGCGCGCGCCGAGCTTCTCGACCGCGCGCATCTCGCGCTCGACAATCCGCTCGTCGGCGATTTTGGGTGCCGCGCCCCCGCCGCGCGAGGCGAGCATCGGCAGCGCCTCGAGCGCCGCCGCCGCGCTGCCGAAGCGTGCGATCAATTGGGCATAGGTGACCGGCCCGATGCGGGGCGTGCGGATCAGCCGGAGCCGGGCGAGCGTGTCGCCGTCAGCCACGCGCCTCGCCGCCGCCGCCGACGCGCGGCTCGGTGCCGTCGAGCAACCGCTCGATATTGCTGCGATGCTTCCACAGCACGATCAACATCGCCGCGAGCAGCACCGGAACCGCGTCGAACCGACCGAACAGAGCGGCGCTGACCGGCGCCGATACCGCTGCCGTCATCCCGGCGACCGACGAAATTCGCAGCCCCGCGAGCAGCCCCAGCCACACAACCGCGAACACCACCCCGCACGGCCAATAGATCGCCAGCACGATACCCGTCAGCGTCGCGACGCCCGTGCCGCCGCGAAACTTGAGCCAGACCGGAAAGCAATGCCCGAAGAACGCCGCCGCGGCGCCGAGCAGTTCGTCACCCGGAAAGAAATGCCCCGCCAGCACCACCGCGAGATAGCCCTTGGCGAGATCGAGCAGCAGCGTTGCCGCAGCGAGGCCCTTGCGGCCCGTGCGCAGCACGTTGGTCGCGCCGATATTGCCCGATCCGATCTGCCGCAGGTCGCCCGCGCCGAACGCGCGCGTCAGGATGAGGCCGAACGGGATCGAGCCCAGCACATAGCCGAGCAACAGCGCGCCCGCCGGCGCCATCCAAAGGGACTCAGTCGCCAATTACGCTCCCCAGCTCTGCACCGATCATAGCCGATGGTTGGGGACGCGCAACAATCTGGGTCAAGAATGGTGTCGCTTTAATCGTCCGACGTCGCGCGCCCCTTGAACCCCTGCGCGATGACGTACCATTCGGACGAATCCTTGCGGCTCGCCGGCGGCTTGGCATGCTTCACCGTCGTGAAATTCCGCTTGAGCTCGGCGACGAGCTGGTGGTCCGCCCCGCCCGCCAGCACCTTGGCGATGAACGCACCGCCGGGCTTCAGCACGTCATAGGCGAACGCCGCCCCGGCCTCGACCAGCCCCATCGTGCGCAGATGATCGGTCTGTTGATGGCCGACGGTGTTCGCCGCCATGTCCGACAGCACCAGATCGGGCGCATCGCCGAGCGCCGCGATCAGCAGATCGGGCGCGCGATCGTCCATGAAATCCATCTGCAGGATCGTGACGCCCTCGATCGGGTCGACCGGCAACAGGTCGATGCCAACGACCACGCTGCCCGGCCGCTTCTTGCGCGCGACCTGCGTCCAGCCACCCGGCGCGATGCCGAGATCGACGATCCGCTTGGCGCCCTTCAGGAAGCCGAATTTCTCGTCGAGCTCGATCAGCTTGTACGCCGCGCGGCTGCGATAGCCTTCGGCCTTGGCGCGTCGCACATAGGGGTCGTTCAACTGCCGCTCGAGCCAGCGCGTCGACTGTGCCGTGCGGCCGCGCGCGGTGCGCACCCGCTGGCGTCCTCCCGATCCACCCCGGCTCATGGTCGCGGCGTCCCCATCAGGCGGCGCAGGATGCCCTCGCGGATGCCGCGATCGGCGATGCCGAGCCGCTCGGCCGGCCACAGGTCGAGGATCGTCTCGAGGATCGCGCAGCCGGCGACGACGAGGTCGGCGCGCTCCGCCCCGATGCACGGGATTTCGGCACGCTGGTCGATCGTGCGCTGGGCAAGGTCGCTGCTGATCGCGCGCATCGCCTGCGCCGGCACAATCAGCCCGTCGATCGCCGAGCGGTCATAATGGTCGAGTTCGAGGTGGACGCTGGCCAGCGTCGTCACCGTCCCGCTGGTGCCGAGCAGACGCGGCCGCTCGACGCCTTGCGGCAGCCGAGCCGCGATCGGCGCCATGCTGTCGGCCGTCAGTTTGCGCATCATCGCATAGATTTCGGCGAGCGATTTGCCTTCGCTCCGCTGCGCGACCGTTTCGGTCAGCGAGACGACACCCCAGGGCGCGCTGTGCCAGTCGAGCACCCGCGGCACCGGCGTTGCGGTGTCGATCAGCACCAGCTCGGTCGATCCGCCGCCGATATCGAACACGAGTGCCGGATCGTCGCCGGGTTCGAGCAGGACGTGACAGCCGAGCACCGCCAGCCGCGCTTCCTCCTCGGCGGTGATGATGTCGAGCACGATCCCCGTCTCGGCCTGCGCGCGGGCGATGAACTCCGCGCCGTTGCTCGCGCGGCGGCAGGCCTCGGTCGCCACCGCGCGCGACAACGTGACATTGCGCCTTCTGAGCTTGGAGGCGCAAACCTTGAGCGCGGCAATGGTGCGTTCGATCGCCGCATCGGAAATTCGCCCGGTCGTCGCCAGCCCCTCGCCCAATCGAACGATTCGCGAAAAGGCGTCGATCACGGTGAAGCCGTTAGCGCTCGGCCGCGCGATCAGCAGCCGGCAATTATTGGTGCCGAGGTCGAGCGCGGCGAAATGCTGCGCCTGCGGGAAACGCGGGCGGAATTGGGTGCCGGACGGGCGATGGCTCTGGCCATGCCGGTGCGGCGTCTTGGGCGAAACATCCCCCATGGCCGTCACTCTTTTCTTTATGTTCTGCCGGCACGGCGATGGCGCCGCCCGGTGCTTGCCGACAAGCTAGCCGATCGGCGAGGCAGCGGCAAGGCGGACGGGCGCGCCGGCCTTGAACGGTGAATCCCACGGTTTCGCGCAGCTCGGGCGAAGGGCTTGACCCGCGCCCGCCCGCCGCCTAGATCGCGCCGCCTGCGTTGCCCCGTCGTCTAAAGGTAAGACCACGGACTCTGACTCCGTTAATTGAGGTTCGAATCCTCACGGGGCATCCAGTTTCCCGACATCGCCGTAACTGTCATCCCGGGCGCAGGCCTGCGGACACAAACGCTGGCGCCCGCGTTGGCGTCATCGTAGCGTGCGTAGCGTTTCTCCAATGAAGGCGTTTCATGTCGCAATCGGCTCCGGCCTTCATCAATGCCATCGGCACCGCGACACCGCGTCATGACATCCACCAGGCTTTTATCGACTGGGCGCGGGCGCGACTCGGCGACGATCGCACCCGCGCCCTGTTCGACCGCATGGCCGCGCGGTCGGGGATCGCGCATCGCTGGTCGGTACTGCCGCCGACGCCCGAAGGCGGTTCACCCGTCGCCGAGGGCGGGTTCTACGCCACGGAACAGCCGGGCACCGCGGCGCGGATGGCGATTTATGCCGAGGCTGCCCCCGCCCTCGCGCTCGACGCGATCGCAGCGCTTGCCGAGCAGCAGCCCCTAAACGCCATCTCTCATCTCGTGGTCGCAAGCTGCACCGGGTTCGTTGCGCCGGGGATCGACCAGATCATCGCCGCGCGGCTCGGCCTGTCGCCTTCGGTCGAGCGGCTGCTGATCGGCTTTATGGGCTGCTATGCCGCGATCACCGCCCTGCGCAGCGCCCGCCACATCGTCCGCTCGGAACCCGATGCGCGCGTGCTGGTCGTCTGCGTCGAGCTGTCGACGCTGCATCTTCAGGATCATGACACGATCGAGCCGCTGCTCGCCGCGCTCCAGTTCGGCGACGGCGCCGCGGCGGCGCTGGTGTCGGCCGAGCCCGAAGGGTTCGAGATCGGCGCGCCGTTCGCCACGACGCTGCCCGAATCGGCCGAGTTGATCCGTTGGAAAATCACCGACCGCGGCTTCGCGATGCACCTGTCGGGCGAGGTGCCGGCGCGAATCGCTACCGGGCTGGGTGATCCCGCCTTCGCCGCCGCCGCGCTCGGCGGCCGCCAGCCGCAGGAGATCGACGGCTGGGCGATCCATGCCGGCGGACGCTCGATTCTCGACGCGGTCGAACTCGCCTATCACCTAGCGCCCGACGCGCTCGCCGCCTCGCGCGGGGTGCTTCACGACGATGGCAACATGTCGTCGGCGACGCTGATGATGGTGCTTGCGCGGCTGCTGGACGGGCCGAAGGTGGCCAACGGCGTCGCGCTCGCCTTCGGCCCCGGGCTCGCCGCCGAGGGCTTCGGCTTTCGGAGCGCGCCGTGACCCTTGCCAAGCGCGCCATCGCCGAGGAGCTGATGGACGCCGCCGACCTCGACGCCGCGACCTATGCCGCGGTGGTCGGCGATCTCGCCAGGGTCAATGTCGTGACGATGGCGGCGCGGCCGACGCTGGCTTTCCTGAAGCGCGCGCTCGCCGGACGCACGCATTTCCGCTTGCTCGACGTCGGCTTCGGCGACGGCGACATGCTGCGCCGGATCGCGCGCTGGGCCGCCCGGCGCGGCATCGAGGCCGATCTCGTCGGCGTCGATCTCAACCCGCGCAGCCTGCCCGCTGCGACCGCACATACCCCGCCGGACATGCCGATTCGCTACGTCACCGGCGACTATGCCGATCAGGCGGGGCTGGGCTGGGACGTGATCATCTCGAGCCTCGTCGCGCACCACATGACGCGCGACCAGCTGATTGCCTTCCTGCGTTTCATGGAGGCCGAGGCGCGGCGGGGCTGGCTGGTCAACGACCTCCACCGCCACGGCTTCGCTCACACCGCCTTCCCGCTGCTGGCGCGAGCGATGCGCTGGCACCGTATCGTCCGGCTCGACGGCACGCTGTCGATCGCGCGTTCGTACCGCCCCGCCGAATGGCCGCCGCTGCTCGTCGAGGCAGGGGTCACCGACGCGCGCGTCTACCGCGCCTTCCCGTTCCGACTATGCGTCGAACGCCGGCGCTGATCGTCGGCGGCGGCCCCGCCGGGGCGACCGCCGCGCTGTTGCTTGCGCGCGCCGGGCTGGCGCACCTGCTGCTCGAGCGCACCGCCGAGATCGGCGACGCGCTGTGCGGCGGGTTCCTGAGCTGGCGCACGCTCGACACGCTCGCCGCGCTCGGCATCCATGCCGACCAGCTCAACCCCGCCCCCGTCACCCGGCTTCGCCTGTTCGCCGGCGACCGCGTAGTCGACACGCCGCTGCCGCGCCCGGCGCGCGGCGTGTCGCGTCACCGGCTCGATACGCTGCTTCTCGCCCGCGCCGAAGCCGCGGGTGCGCGGATCGAGCGCG
>JBQCHO010000044.1:0-26859 GCA_051954635.1 Sphingomonas sp.
CGGGCAGGCGCGACGAGGCGCTCGAAAAGATCGATCCGCTGATCCGCAAGCAGGACCATGCCGGCTGGCGCGACCGTGCCTTCATCTTCGCGATGACCGGCGATCCCGATCAGGCCAACAAGATCGCCACCGCGATGCTGCCGGCGCAGATGGCGAGCGGCCTCGCGGCGTTCTTCCAGCGGCTGCCGCAATTGTCGGCGACCGACCGCGCGTTCGCGGTACATTTCGGCGAAGTCGCACCGACGCCGGAGCGGCTTGCCGACGCGCGCCTGATCCCGCCGCTCCCCGCGCTCACGCCCGAGCCGCAGCGCACGCCCGTCGAGGTCGCCGCGACGAAGACGACAGCCCCCGTCAAGGAAACCCGCGACCAGCGCCGCGCGCGCCAAAAGGCCGAGCGCGAGCAGGCCAAGGCGGCAAAGCAACAGCGCCTGAAACCGGGCCGGACCGCTTATGCTGCGACGCCGACGCCGACGCCAGCGCCGACACAGGTCGCGGCGAGCCAGCCGATTCCCGTTACGGTGACGTCGGTGCCGAAGCCGAGCACGCCGATCACGCGTAACTCGCCCGTGACGGCAGCGCAGCCGACCGTCGCGCCACTTAACAAGCCTGTCGCAGTCGCCGTGACGCGCGACACGCCGCCCCCGGCCAAGCCTGCGACTAAGATCGGGCAGGAAGACGACATTCTGCGCAGCATCATGTCCGGCGTTAGCGTGCCGTCCTCTGAGCTCGGGGTCGACCGCCCTGTTTCGGTTCCACGGCAGCTCGCCGAGGCTTCGCCCAAGCCGATCGAGGCGCCCCCGCCAACGTCGGCAAGTACGGTCGCGGCAAATAGCGCGACGACTGATGCGGCCGCTGAAGCAAAGCGTCTCGAAGCCGCCAACCTTGCAGCGGTGAAGAAGGCCGCCGAAGAAAAGGCCGCGGCTGCGGCAAAGGCCGAGGCGGCGCGTAAGGCCGCCGCCGACAAAAAGGCGGCGGATGCCAAGAAAGCCGCCGACGCCAAGGCTGCCGCCGAAAAGGCGGCCAAGGCCAAGGAGGAAGCCGCTCAAGCCAAGCTCGAAAAGGCCAATCCGTCGCGGATCTTCGTCCAGGTCGCGGGCGGCGCGAACGAACACGATCTGCCCAAGGCCTGGGCCGCTGTGAAGGCCAAGGCGCCCGACGCCTTCAAGGGTAAATCGGGCTGGTCGACCCCGCTCAACGCGACCAATCGCGTCCTCGCCGGCCCGTTCAAGACCGACGACGACGCGCAGGATTTCGTCAACGCGCTCAAGAAGAAGGGGCTCTCGGCTTTCCCCTTCACCAGCGACAAGGGTCAGAAGATCGACAAGCTGCCCGCCAAGTGACAGGTAGGCGCCCGATGATCGGCGAATCGGCATGAGCGGGCGGCTGGCGCCCTGGGCTTCGCACCCCGACGCCAGCCGCGGCCGCCGCCGCAAAGAACAAAAAGGCACCGCGCGGGGGCCGCGCGATGCCTTCCAGCGCGATCGCGATCGCATCGTCCATTCGATCGCCTTTCGCCGGTTGCGCCACAAGACGCAGGTGTTCCTCGCCCCCGACGGCGACCATTTTCGCGTCCGCTTGACCCACAGCCTGGAAGTTGCGCAGATCGGCCGCACGATCGCGCGCGCGCTCGATCTCAACGAGGATCTGACCGAGGCGCTGTGCCTCGCGCACGATATCGGCCACCCGCCGTTCGGCCATGCCGGCGAGGACGCGCTCAAGGCGGCGCTGAAGGGTGAGGGCGGGTTCGATCACAACGGCCACACGCTGCGCGTGTTGACCGAGCTCGAACGACCTTATCCCCTATGGGATGGACTCAACCTCACATGGGAAACGCTCGAAGGTCTCGCCAAGCACAACGGCCCGGTCCGCCATCCCGGCTGGGCGCTCAGCGAAGTCGATGATGGTTTCCCGCTCGATCTCGGCCACCGTGCGTCGCTGGAGGCGCAGGTCGCGGCGATTGCCGACGATATCGCCTATGACAATCACGACATCGACGATGGGTTGCGCGCCGGGTTGCTCGATTTCGATCAGATCCTCGCCGTGCCGGTGGTGGCGCGCGGCTGGCAGACGGTCGAGGCGCGCTTCGGCGGGCGCTCGAAGCGGCTGACCGGCGAACTGATCCGCAGCCAGATCGGCGCGATGGTCAACGACGTCATCGCCGAGACAAAGCGTCGCCTCGCCGAAGGGGGGATCGAAACCGCCGATGATGTGCGCGCCGCTGATCAGGCGCTGGTTGGCTTTTCACCTATGATGGCGGAAGACGAGCGCACGCTGAAGCGCTTCATGTACGCCAATCTCTACCACCACGAGCGCCAGCTCGCCGCGGCCGAAGCGGCGCATGGCATCGTCGACGGTCTGTTCGCCGCCTATCTTGCCCATCCCGCGTTGCTCCCCGCCGAGTGGCACGGCGCTCTGCAGGAAGCCGAACCCTGGCGTAGCCGCCACATCGCCGACTTCATCGCTGGCATGACCGACCGTTATGCCGTCGCGCGTTATCGCGAGATCGTCGGTTCGATCGATTTGCCCGAGGGTTTCTGAGTCGACGAGGCGCCCGATTTCGGCGACGAAAATATCATCTGACAAACTTCTGCGACAAGTCCGTCTTAGCCTTGGCGGCATCATCGGCGGCGGATGGGCACCATGGCAGAGGCGAGTATCGCGCTCAATCGGTTCGGGATCGGCGCGCGCGCGGGCGAGGCGCCGCCCGCCGATCCGAAGCGCTGGCTGATCGATCAATTCGCCGCCTATCAGCCGCGGCCCGCGCCGATCGCCGCGGCGGCCGACAGTCATGCGGTCATCGCCGCCCTCACCGCCGCGACGATGCAGGCGCAGCAATTACGCGGCGGCGGCAAACGCTATCGCAAGCGCGCCGGCGACGATTTGACGGCCCAGGAAAATACCGGCCAGATCGCCGCGAAGGACGCGATCAAGGCGGCCCGGCGCGACGCGCAGCGCGATTATGTCGATGCGGTTGGCGCGCGGATGCAGTCGGCGCTGACGACGCCCGCGCCGTTCGTCGAGCGGATGGTGTGGTTCTGGGCCAACCACTTCGCGGTCTCGATCGACAAGGGTTCGATGCCCGGTCTCGCCGGGCCGTTCGAGTTCGAGGCGATCCGCCCCCATGTCCTCGGCAAGTTCGGCGACATGGTGCGGGCGGTCGAGCGGCATCCCGCGATGCTCGTCTATCTCGATCAGGCGCGCTCGATCGGCCCCGATAGTGCGATCGGCAGCCGTATCGCGGCACGCGGTAAGCGCAAGGTCGGCCTCAACGAAAATCTCGGGCGTGAGGCGATGGAATTGCACACGCTCGGCGTGCGCACCGGCTACAGCCAGGCCGACGTCACCGAATTCGCCCGCGCGCTGACCGGCTGGACGGTGGTCGGCAACGGCAACGGGTTCGGGGCACGGATCGTCGGCAATCGCGGACGCGCCGGCGACTTCGTCTTCGCCGAGCGCCTGCACGAACCCGGCGCACGAACGATCCGCGGCAAGCGCTACGACCAACCCGGCGAGGCGCAGGCACAGGCGGTGCTCGACGACCTCGTCGCCGATCCGGCGACCGCTGAGCACATTGCCTTCAAAGTTGCGCGCCATTTTGCTGGCGACACGCCGCCGCAGGCGTTGGTCGATCGGCTTAAGGCAAGCTATCTCAGGACCGGCGGCGACCTGCCGAGCCTGTACCGCGTGCTGATCGACTCGCCCGAAGCCTGGGTGGCGACGCCGACCAAGTTCAAGACGCCGTGGGAATGGTCGGTGTCCTCGATGCGCGCGGTCGGCACCCGGCAGATGCAGCCGCGCGTGCTCGTCGGGTTGATGAGCCAGCTTGGCCAGCCGGTGTGGAAGCCCGGTTCTCCCGCCGGCTATGACGATATCGCGGCGAGCTGGGCGGGGTCCGATGCAATCATGCGGCGCGTCGAGGTGGCGCAGCGCTTCGCCGGACCGGCCGCCGCGACGCTCGACGCGCGCACGCTCGCGGCGCAGCTTTATCCGGCGACGGTGTCGCCCGCGACCGGACAGCAGCTCCAGCGTGCCGAGAGCCCCGCCCAGGCGCTCGCCTTGTTGCTCGTCGCCCCTGAATCCCTGCGGAGATAGGCCATGATCGATCGTCGTTCCCTGTTGGCTCGCGGTGCTGTCGGGGGTCTCGCACTCGGGCTCGCCCCGCGTATGGCGTTCGCCAAGGCCGCGACCGAGCGTCGTTTCGTGTTCATCATCCAGCGTGGCGCGGCCGACGGATTGTCCGTCGTCGCCCCGGTCGGCGATCCGGCTTTTGCCGAACAGCGCGGCGATCTCGCCAAGGATTTCGCCGAGGCGACCAAGCTCGACACGATGTTCGCGCTGCATCCGGCACTCGCTACCGTCGGCGGCCTGTACAAGAACGGCCAGGCGCTGTTCGCGCACGCTGTCGCTTCACCCTATCGCGATCGTTCGCATTTCGACGGGCAGAACGTGCTCGAGACCGGCGGCGCCGACGCTTATCAGGTCCGCGACGGCTGGCTCAATCGCCTGCTCGGCGTGCTGCCGCCCGACGAGGCCAATGCGATCGCGGTGGCGGCGACGGTGCCGATGGCGCTGCGCGGCCCCAACAAGGTATCGTCCTACGCCGCCTCGACGCTGCCCGACGCCAATGCCGATCTGATGCAGCGCGTGAGTATGCTCTACGCCGGCGACAGCCAGCTCCACGCGTTGTGGAGCGAAGCCCTCGCCACCGACAAGCTCGCCAGCGGCATCGTCGACGACAGCCGCAACGCCGCGGCCACCGGCGCGCTCGCCGCCAAGCTGCTGTCGCCCGCCGATGGCGCTCGGGTCGCGATGATCGAGACGACCGGTTGGGATACGCACACCAATCAGCGCGGGCGATTGGCGGCGCAGCTCAAGGGGCTCGACGCGATGATCGGCGCGTTGCAGCAAGGTCTTGGTCCGCTGTGGAACGACACATTGGTCCTCGTCGCCACCGAGTTCGGCCGTACCGTCGCAATCAATGGCACCGGCGGCACCGATCACGGCACTGCATCGGCGGCGATGCTGCTCGGCGGCGCGGTGAAGGGCGGGCGCGTGGTCGCGGATTGGCCGGGGCTCAGGACCGCGCAGCTCTATCAGCAGCGCGACCTCAAGCCGACGACGCCGCTCGATGCGCTGATCGGCGGTGCAGTGGCCGAGCATTTCGCGGTCCAGCCCGATCGCACGATGGCGGCGCTGTTCCCGCCCTCGGCCAAGGTCGCGGCGCTCGAAGGTTTGATTCGCGTTTGATCCGGCCGATCTTTGCGCATTGCACGCGCTTGCAGTAAGGCGCGCGCTTTGCCGTTTCTGCTGGGACGATCATGACTCTCTACGCCCGTTTCGCCGCGCATCTCGATGCGGCGCTGGATACGCTCGTCGCCGATGGTGTGCTGCCGGCGGGGCTGGAGCGCCGTGCCGTTACGGTCGAGCCGCCGCGCGACACGACGCATGGCGATCTGGCGACCAACGCGGCGATGGTGCTCGCCAAGCCGGCCGGGACCAATCCGCGCGTGCTCGCAGACAAGTTGGCGGCCGAATTGGAGAAATTGGACGAGGTCGCGTCGGTCGCGGTTGCCGGGCCGGGCTTCATCAACTTGACGCTGACCGACGACACCTGGCGCGCCGAGCTCTCGGCGATCCTCGATGCGGGCGACGATTACGGCCGTATCGTCCGCGCCGCGCCGTTCACCGTCAACATCGAATATGTCTCGGCCAACCCCACCGGACCGATGCACATGGGCCATTGCCGCGGCGCAGTGGTCGGCGACGCACTCGCCAATCTGCTCGAATTCGCGGGCAACAAGGTGGTGCGCGAATATTATGTCAACGACGCCGGCGGGCAGGTCGACGTGCTCGCGCGCTCGGCGCACCTGCGCTACCGGGAGGCGCTCGGCGAAAATGTCGGTGCGATCCCCGAGGGGCTCTATCCGGGCGAGTATCTGATCCCGGTCGGCCAGGAACTCGCGCGCGAGTTCGGCGACGCATTCGCGCGCGCGCCCGAGGTGGAATGGCTGCCGCTGTTTCGCACCCGTGCCGTCGCGGCGATGCTGGTGATGATCAAGGCGGACCTCGCTTTGCTCGGCATCCATCACGACCTGTTTTCGTCGGAAGCCGAATTGCAGGCAGCGGGTAAGCCCGCAGCAGCCGAGGCCGAGCTGCGGTCGCGCGACCTCGTCTATGACGGCGTGCTCGAAGCCCCGAAGGGCGAGACGCCCGAGGATTGGGAGCCGGTCGAGCTGCCATTGTTCCGCTCTAGCCAGTTCGGCGACGACCAGGATCGCCCGATCAGGAAGTCCGACGGCAGCTGGACCTATTTCGGCGCCGACCTCGCTTATCACTACCAGAAGGCCGAGACCGCCGACGCGCTGATCGACATCTGGGGCGCCGATCATGCCGGCACGGTCAAGCGTATCCAGGCCGCGGTCAAGGCATTGACCGGCGGGCGGGTGCCGTTCGACGTCAAGCTCGTCCAGATGGTGCGGCTGCTTCGTGGCGGTGAGCCGGTCAAGATGTCGAAGCGGGCAGGGAATTTCGTCACGCTTGCCGACGTCGTGAACGAAGTCGGCAAGGATGTCGTGCGCTTCACCATGCTGACGCGCAAGGCCGATGCGCAGATGGATTTCGACTTCGCCAAGGTGGTCGAGGCGTCGAAGGACAATCCCGTCTTCTACGTCAATTACGCGCATGCTCGGATCAAGAGCCTCCATCGCCGCGCGGACGAGGCCGGCATCGAATGCCCCAAGGCGCCCGATCTGTCCCAGCTCGGGACCGGTGAGCTCGCTCTGGTCAAGCTCGCGGCCCAGTTCCCGCGCGTCGTCGAAACCGCGGCGGTGGCGCGTGAACCGCACCGGATCGCCTTTTATCTCTACGACTTGGCGGCTGCTTTTCATGCACAGTGGAACGTCGGCAATGACCGCCCCGAGATGCGCTTCCTTGTTCCGGATCGGCGCGATCTCACCTGCGCGCGTCTTTTCTTGGCCGATGCGATCGGGCAGATTATCAGGAATGGCCTCGCCATCATGGGGGTAGAGGCGGTTTCGGAGATGAACTGATGGCGACGTCAGGCGACGATTTTCGCGATGAAGACCGGCTTCCCTGGCTCGAATCGGTCGAGCCCGACGATGAACCGCGCGGTCAGGGCCTGCGCATCGTCGGCCTCGTCATCGTCGGCCTCGTCGCGATCGCGGCGCTCGTCTACGCCGTCTATTGGGTGCAGCAGCATCACCATCCGGCGGGCGGCAACGGCGCGTTGATCGCCGCGCCGCAAGGCGACTACAAGGTAAAGCCCGATCAGCCCGGCGGCATGACCGCCGATGGCGAGGGGCAGCAGGCGCTGGCGACGAGCCAGGGCGCCGACAACGCGCAGGCCGCAATCGACCTCAACGCCGTTCCCGAAGCGCCGATCGCCGGCAAACCCGCCGCGGCCGGCCAGCAGACCCAAGGCGGCGCAGCGCACGTCGCCGCCGCAGTCCCAGCCTCGGGCGGCGCGCTCACTGCGCAGGCGCCAGTCAGCGCGCCCAAGGTAATGGCTGCCGCCGCGGCGAACGGCTCGGTCGTCCAGCTCGGCGCCTATCCCGATCAGGCGACCGCGAACGCGCAGTGGAAGCGGATGTCGACGCGCTTCTCGTATCTCGCGCCGCTCGGCCAGTCGGTCGAGGAAGCCGATGTCGGCGGGCACAAGGTCTACCGGCTCCGCGTCAACGCCGGCAGCGCGAGTGCGGCGAGCCAGCTCTGCGGCAAGCTCAAGGTCGCCGGTGAGGCTTGTTACGTTCCCTGAGCTTGGGCTAGCGCTTGAGGCATGAAGCCCGTCATCTTCGGCCTTGCCGGCCCCACGCTCAGCGCCGACGAGCGCGCCTTCTTCCGCGATGCGGAGCCGGCGGGCTATATCCTGTTCAAGCGCAACATCGAGAATCGCGCGCAACTGCTTGCGCTGACGGATAGTTTGCGCACGCTGGCCGGGCGTGACGACCTCGCGATCCTGATCGATCAGGAAGGGGGGCGCGTCGCGCGGATGCAGCCGCCCGAATGGCCAGCCTTTCCCGCCGGTCCCGCCTTCGACGCTCTCTATGACACTGCCCCATCCTCGGCGATCGAAGCGGCGAGGGCCAACGCGCAGGCGATCGGCCTGACGCTTGCCGAGGTCGGCATCACCGTCGATTGCCTGCCGCTGCTCGATGTCGCGCAGGTGGACACCACCGAGGCGATCACCAGCCGCGCGCTCGGCCACGAGCCGATGCGCGTCGCCGCGCTCGGCCGCGCGATCCTCGACGGGCTTGCAGCGGCCGGCGTGGGAGGCGTCGTCAAGCACATGCCTGGTCACGGCCGCGCGCAGCTCGATACCCACCTCGCGCTGCCGACGGTGACGGCGAGCGAGGCCGAGCTCGAAGTCGATATCGAACCGTTCCGCACGCTCAACCGCGCGCCGATGGGGATGACGTCGCACATCGTCTTCCAGGCATGGGATCCCGATCGCCCCGCGACGCTGAGCCCGATCGTCATCGAGGGCATTATCCGTCAGCGGATCGGTTTCGACGGACTGTTGATCACCGACGATATCGACATGAAGGCGCTTTCAGGTACGCCCGGCGAGAAGGCCGCCGGGGCGATTGCGGCAGGCTGCGACCTCGTGCTCGATTGCTGGGGTCGGATGCACGAGATGGCCGAGATCGCCGGTCGCCTCGGTGAGATCGCGCCGAAATCGCGCAAACGTCTCGATCGCGCGATGGCGTCACGCCAGGCCCCCCAGGGCGACCTTGCCGATCTGATAGCGAAACGCGACGCACTGCTCGCGCTGGCCTGAGACCGATCGAGCAAACCTCTTGCTTTCGTCGCTGCCGAAATTGTGACTACACTGACCAGGTGAGCACCGATCCCGACACGCTGACGCTGGATATCGACGGCTGGGAAGGCCCGCTCGATTTGTTGCTCGCGCTGGCGCGGGCGCAGAAGGTCGATTTGCGGCGCATCTCGATCCTCGAGCTCGTCCAGCAATATCTCGATTATGTCGATGAGGCGCGCGCGCTGAAGCTTGAGCTCGCGGCCGATTATCTCGTGATGGCGGCGTGGCTCGCCTATCTCAAATCGGCGCTGCTGCTGCCGCGCGACCCCGAGGTCGAGCCGAGCCCCGAGGAACTCGCGCTGCGCCTTCAGCTCCGGCTCGAACGGCTTCACGCGATGCGCGAGGCGGGCGCGCGGCTGATGGCGCGCGACCGGCTCGGCCGCGACGTCTTCTCGCGCGCTGCGCCCGAGGGGCTCAAGACCGTCCGCAAGGCGCTGTGGCAGGCCGAGATCTACGACCTGATCGCCGCCTATGGTCGCGTCAGCGCGCGGACGCGGCCGGTGATGCACGTCGTCCAGGATCGCCAGGTGATGACGCTGGAGGCGGCGATCGAGCGGGTTTCGCGGCTGGTCGGCGTGGCGATCGACTGGGCGACGATCGAGAGTTTCCTGCCCGCCGACGCGCATGGCCCGTTCCGCAAGTCGGCGCTGGCGTCGAGCTTCCTGGCCGCGCTCGAGCTGGCGCGGCAGGGCAGGGTGGAACTCCGGCAGAAATCGGCCTTTGCGCCGCTCTACTTGAAAGCGACGGCATGACGCCGCCCGACGATCTCGTCCGCGCCGTCGAGGCGGTGTTGTTCGCCGCCGAGGAACCACTGACCCCCGAGGCGATCAGGTTGCACGTCGGCGAGGGCGCCGATGTCCGCGCCGCGCTGTCGCAATTGCAGGACGATTATGCCGGGCGGGGCATTTCGCTGGTCCGCCGCGGCGAGCGCTGGCATTTCGAGACCGCCGCCGACATGGCGCATTTGCTGCGCCGCGACCGTGAGGAAGCGCGCAAGCTAAGCCGTGCGGGCACCGAAACGCTGGCGATCATCGCCTATCACGAGCCCGTTACCCGGGCCGAAATCGAATCGATCCGCGGCGTGCAAATCTCCAAGGGTACGCTCGACGTGCTAATGGAAGCGGGCTGGGTGCGCCCCGCCGGCCGTCGCGAGGTGCCGGGAAGACCGCTAATGTACGCGACAACACCCGAATTTCTCGCGCATTTCGGCCTCGAAAGCCGCCGCGATTTGCCCGGGATCGATGACCTGCGCGCCGCGGGGTTGCTCGATCCGGTCGATCTCGCGTTCGAACAGGCCGAGATGGAGAACGAAGAAGAGGTGGATGAGGAAGTCGACTGATTGCCGCAAAACTGTCAGAATCCCCTCATGCAAGCCCGCTTGCCATTGCTGTTTGACGGCCCGGGCTCTAGATAAGACAAATTCCCCCGAGGAGAATCATCATGGGCAGTTTTGGCCCCCTGCACTGGATCGTTGTCGCCATCATCGCCGTGCTCGTACTGGGCGGCGGTCGTTTTTCGAACCTGATGGGCGATGTCGCGAAGGGCGTGAAGAACTTCAAGAAGGGCATGGCCGACGAGGACGAGGAAACGCGGCGTGAGCCGAGCCGGATCGAGGCGCAGAAGGCCGCCGAGCCTGCGTTCGATCGCGACGGCGAAAAGCTGCGCGAGCCGCGCGACGATCGCTGACGCTGACTCGCTGCTTTTCGCGCGCTGATGTTCGATATCGCGTCTCCTGAGCTGCTGCTCGTCGCGGTGGTGGCGATTGTCGTCATCGGGCCGAAGGATTTGCCCAAGGCGATGCGCGTCGTCGGCTATTGGGTCGGCAAGGCGCGCGGCACGATGCGCCAGTTCCGGTCCGGCTTCGACGCGATGGTCCGCGAGGCCGAACTCGCCGAAATGGAAAAGAAGTGGGCGGAAGAGAATAAGCGGATCATGGCCGAGCATCCGCCTGGCGCGGCGGAACAGCCGGCATTGCCCGCCCCTGCCGCGCAGGAGGGCGAACCCGATCCGGCGCCGGTGATGACCGAGAAGCCCGCGATCCACGAAGAACCGGAATTGCCGCTTGCCCCCGCGCCGGAGGAAAGCCGCGCGCCATGAGCGACGATGTCGATGAACTCGAAGATACCCGCGCCCCGCTGCTCGATCATCTGATCGAGCTACGCCGGCGGCTGATCTACTGCATTCTCGCGCTGATCGTCACCTTCTTCGCCTGCTTCTATTTTTCTGAACAGATTTTCGCTTTCCTGCTGCAGCCATTGAAGGCGGCAGGGCAATCGACGGTGATCTACACGCAAATTTTCGAGGCGTTTTTCGTTCAGGTGAAGGTCGCTTTCTTTGCTGCGATGATGCTGTCCTTCCCGGTAATCGCCAACCAGCTTTGGCAATTCGTTGCGCCCGGCCTTTACAAGAAGGAAAGGCGCGCGCTGCTCCCATTTCTAGTGGCGACGCCGCTGCTGTTTCTTGCCGGGGCGGCGATGGCCTATTTCATCGCCGTGCCGATGGCGCTTCATTTCCTGCTCAGCTTCCAGGGCGATGTCGGGGGTGTCCACCGTGAGGCGCTGCCGGCGATCGGGAATTACCTTTCATTCGTTATGCAGTTCCTGTTTGCCTTCGGAATCGCCTTCTTGCTGCCGGTGCTGATGATGCTGCTCGCCCGCGCGGGTATCGTCAGTCGCGCACAACTGAAGGGCGCGCGGCGTTATGCGATCGTTGCCGCGTTTGCGATCGCCGCGGTGCTGACGCCGCCCGATGTCGGTTCGCAGCTGCTACTCGCGATTCCCCTGTGCGTGCTCTACGAGCTCGGCCTGATCGGCATCTGGTTCACCGAACGCAGCGTGGCGCGGGCTAACGCCGCCGAGCAAGCCCCAGCGGAATAAGGGAAGGGCTCCCTCCCGCCCGGGGAGAGAGCCCTTCGAATTGAGTTACCCGAGGTTTCCCGAGATTACTTCGCGTCGTTTGCGGTGTCCGCGACGGTGTCACCGGCGGAGGCGACGTCCTTGCCGGCGCCTTCGATCGTGTTGCATGCGCTGACCAGCAACGCACAGCCGATAAAAGCGAGTCCAACCAGTTTACGCATTGACTGTCTCCTGAACTGTGCAGGCTTCTAACCTGGCGAGCGACTCAATGCCCGGCCCGGCGATTTCGTTCCGTGTGCCGAACGGAATTGTGCTTCCGCCGCGCCGAAGCGCTGGCCGGGCTTAGAAAAGGACGCCGCTGAAAGTAATTAGGCCCGGAAGCGTCACCGGGGGGGGAGGGTTGACGCTTCCGGGCCTATGTCGTGGATAGCGAGAGCGGGGGGGCATAAGGTCACTATCCGAAGAACAAAACGCCCTTGTCGGGCGCGGGTTCCGGTGCCCGCGAAAATTTTTTAGTCGCGCCCCACGACGGCGATCGCGATCTCGTATGCGCCGGTGAGCGGCTCGTGATGCAGCGCCGAACGCAACTGCCGCGACAAGCCTTCGAGCACCCGGCCGTAGCGCGTGCCCAGCTCGTTCTGCAGGGCCGTGCAATCGATGAGGGCGGGCGAACTGATCCGCAGCACCGCGCGCTTGGCATCTTCGCCGGCGCGCAGCGAGATGCGAATTTGCGCGCGCGGATCGCAGCTCATCGCCAGCTCGACGATCTCGGTGACGATGAAGGCGACCGCGACCGCGGTATCCTGCGTCGCCAGATAGGGCTCGATGTCGAGCGTGATACCGAGCTCGGCCGAGCTCTCGGGTGCCGTCGCGCGGATGTTCGAGGCGAGTTCGCCGATTACCGAGCGCATGCTGAGCCCGCGATTCTCCTCGAGCTCGGCGAAATGGTAGCGATGGACCACCGCCAACGCATCGACGCGCCGCTGGATCGAGGCATAGGCCTTGGTCACTTCCGCCGACCGCGCGCCGCGAGCGTGGAAATTGATCAGGCTGGAAATGACCTGCAGGTTGTTCTTCACGCGGTGGTGGACTTCGCGCGTCAGCTTGGTCTGACGGACCAGGCCCTCGGCCAGGCCGGTTTCGTGCTCGGCCACCGTCTGGCTGATCGTGCGAAAGGTATCGCCGAGATCGCGTATTTCCTGCGCGGGAAGCGCGCGAAGCGGCCCGGTGTCGATCTCTTCGCCCGGTACGTAGCTTGCCACGCTCGCGCGCAAGCGGCGAAGCGGCGCCACGAGCAATCGATCGACCACCAGCCAAGCGATCGACGCCGCCGCCGCCCACATCAGCAGCGGCAGCACCATCGCGAGCAGCAGCGGCGACGAAATCGGCGCGCTGCGCATGCTCATTTCGAGCGCGAGGCCGGCGAAGCCCAGCGTCGCCTGCATCCGCTGGCGGCGATCGAGCGGCCCGGTATCGGCAAGCGCCTCGAGCGGCAGTTGCCCGTCGCCGAGCAACAGGCTCGATCCATGCGGCGGTACGAACCCGTTGGGCCGCGCGATCCGCGCGAGCGTCGCCGTGGGGAAAAAGGCGGTCGCGGTGGTCGCGCCGGTCGCGCTGCGCATCGCCAACACAAGGCCTTGGCCATTGACCAGCTTCGCGGTGATCGCATCCGAATTGGCCGCGGCATCCACCCGAAGCGCGGTCGGCAGCTTGTCGCCGCACACGACCGCGCCGTGGCGATCGGCGATCATGAAGTGCGCACCGCCGCTGACCTGGCCGGTGAACACGCCTTGGGCGCGCGCGCAACTCGGTGCGTCGGCGCTGTCGGTGTCGAGCGCATTGAGCGTGACGCGCAGCGCGGTCATGTCGCCGATCAGTTCGATCGCCAGCGCCCGGGCGCTCTCGCGGGCTGCGCCGGCGAGTTGCATGCGCGAGCCGTGATCGACGGTGCGATTGGTCTGCAGCGTCGCCACCAGCGCGATGATCGCCAGCGGGAGCAAGGCTGCACTGAGGATCAGGAACAGCTTGGCGCCGGTCGGCATCCGCGCAGCAGCCGCGAAAATACCCTGACGTCGTCGGTCGGCAGTCGGGTTCATACCCGCCGTTTCAGCCGAGTTTCTTGAGCAGGTCCAGCATTTCGTCGGGAATCTCTTCGCTCACGGCCTTTTGATAGACCGAGCGAAGCGCCGCTCCCATGTCCTTGTCCTTGCCGTCCTGCTTGGTCGATTCCGCCGCTTTATGCTTCGGCTCTTTCGATGACACTCGGTCCGAAGGCAACGTCGTCCCCCTCAAGGCGGCCGGCGATGACCGGCGTGATTCAACTAACGAACGGGTGCGCTGCGCACCCCCAATTCCCGGCGCGCATACAGCCCATGACGAAATCATGAAACCAAAGATCGTCTCGTTGGTTCCCGCGGTTGTCGCGAATTCAGTCACTTTTTGCGATGATGCACCGAACGACGTTGCATTGGGGGGATGGCGATCCCACTAAGGCACAGGTTCTTTGAGGAGATTACGCCGATCATGTCGCTGGGACAGCAGTTAGCACCGCACCTTCCCTTCCTGCGCCGCTACGGCCGCGCGCTCACCGGCAGCCAGGCGCATGGCGATAAATATGTCCGCGCGACGCTGGAGGCGATCGTCGCCGCGCCGGAAGAATTTCCCCGTGACGTCGATCCCCGGCTCGGGCTCTATCGCACCTTCCAGGCGATCTGGAGCTCGGCCAATTATGACGAGCTCGACGGCAGTGACGGCGAAGCGGCCGACGATGCCGAGGCGGTCGCCCGTGCCCGGCTGTCGCGGATGACGCCGATGTCGCGTCAGGCGCTGCTGTTGACGGCGATGGAAGGCTTCACGCCGGAGGATACCGGCTATCTGATCGGCGTCGACACGCCCGAGGTCGACGATCTCGTGCGCCAGGCGCTCGCCGAAATCGAGCAGCAGACCCGCGCGCGCGTGCTGATCATCGAGGACGAGCCGATCATCGCGATGGATATCGAATCGATCGTCCGTGATCTCGGCCACGACGTCACCGGCGTTGCCGTCACCCGCGACGAGGCGGTGGCGCTGGCGATGGAGGACCGCCCGGGCCTCGTCCTCGCCGACATCCAGCTCGCCGACGACAGTTCGGGGATCGACGCGGTCAAGGACATCCTCGCCAAGTTCAACGTGCCGGTGATCTTCATCACCGCCTTCCCCGAGCGGCTGCTGACCGGCGAGCGGCCCGAGCCGACCTTCCTGATCACCAAGCCGTTCCAGCGCTCGACGGTGAAGGCGGCGATCAGCCAGGCGCTGTTCTTCGACCAGGCGACGGTTCCGGCGAACTGAGGATCGGATCGCGAAAAGCGTCGGCGCCGCCTTGGCGGCGCCGGCGTTTTTCGCATTCGCGCGCCGCTGCACTCGATACGGACCCAAAACGGATTTCGTTGGTTGATGCGGCATGGCTGACGAAACCGAACCGACCCATGTCGAGGGGGACCGTGCGCGCGCTGGGGCGACGCCGCACATGACACGCTATATTCTCGGCATCTCGCTGGTGCTGATCATCGCGGTCTACGCCTTCCTCGTCCTGCGCTGATTTCCGCCGGCAATCGCCGTCGCTGGAAAAACGCCTTCACCTTGCCTATGTTCGTCGAGCTGCCGGCTCGCCGGACCGACTCAATCGAACGGACCTGCATGACCGACCACAGCCTGCGCGATGATGACCGGCCCGATGCGGGCGAGCACGTCGCGCTGTCCGATGACGAGTTCAAGCAGCAACTCGCGCTGGTCATCCCGCATCTGCGCGCATTCGGCCGGTCGCTGTCGGGCAATCGCGATGTCGCCGACGATCTCGTTCAGGAAACGCTGATGAAGGCATGGGCGGCGCGTCAGCGCTTCCAGGCCGGCACCAACATGCGCGCCTGGACCTTCATCATCCTGCGCAATCTCTATCTCAGCCAGATGCGTCGCGCGCGTTTCAAGGGCGAGTGGGACGATCTCGTCGCCGATCGCGTGCTTGCCGCGCCGGCGAGCCAGGACCGCCACGTCGAGCTCGGCGATATGCAGCGCGCCTTGCTGCAACTGCCGCAGCCGCAGCGCGAGGCGTTGATCCTCGTCGGCGCGGGTGGCTTCGCTTATGAAGAGGCCGCGGAAATTTGCGGCGTCGCGGTGGGTACGATCAAGAGCCGCGTGGCGCGCGGGCGCGTCGCGCTCGAAGCGATCCTGTCGGGCGGCGACCTGTCGTCGCGCCGCACGCATACGCTCGAAGGCGGGAAGACCGCGCTCGATACGATCATGGGCGAAGTCGACGATCTCAGCCGCGACCGGTGAGCGGCGCGTCAGCCGCGCGTCTTGTCGATCTTCCTGAGCAGCCGCATCATGTCCGCGGGCAGGCCGCTGTCGCGGTCGAACGCGCCGCGCAGCGCATCTCCGATCGCGTCGGACGCACGCGGGCGATCGACGACGACGCTCCGTCCGGCTTTGGCTTTACCATCAGAGAAATGCATGGCGGTCATACCGCTAAAAACGACCGGCGTGGTGAATCGTTGCTTGACGCCGCCGATGATTTAACTCGACCCATCGAGCGGGTGGCATGAAAAGCACAGATACCGCCGCCGCAATTCTTGATGCGGTCGCGCGCGCGCGGCGTTTTTCTCCGTTTCTTCATCAGTTGCTTGAGCGCGAGGATGATCTCGCGGCGATGCTCGACGCCGGCGAGTGGCCCGGGCTCGATGACGTCGCACCCGCGGGCGATGCGCCGATCGGCACACGGCTGCGCGTCGAGCGCCGCCGCCTCGCATTGCTGGTCGCGATTGGCGACCTCTCGGGTCTGCTCGACCTTACCGAGGTGACAGCCGCGTTAAGCGCATTCGCCGACCGCGCGCTCGATGCCGCGATCGTCGCCGCGATCACCGAGCGCTACCCCGATGCCGATCCGCGCGGCTTTGCGGGGATTGCGCTCGGCAAACAGGGCGGAGGCGAGCTCAATTATTCGTCGGATATTGATCCGATCCTGATCTTCGATCCCGCGACGCTGCCGCACCGCGGCCGCGAGGAGCCGGGCGAGGCTGCGGTGCGGATCGCCCGCCGCGTCGTCGAGTTGCTCCAGGCACGAGACGGCGATGGCTATGTGTTCCGCGTCGACCTGCGACTGCGCCCCGCACCCGAGGTGACGCCGATCGCCTTGTCGATCGACGCCGCGCTCAGCCATTACGAATCGCAGGCAGTCGCCTGGGAGCGTGCCGCCTTCATCCGCTCGCGCGCTGCCGCCGGCGACCGCGATCTCGGCGCACGGTTCATCCAGGGCATCCGGCCGTTTGTCTGGCGCCGCGCGCTCGATTTCGGCGCGATCGGCGAGATTCGCGCGATGTCGCGGCTGATCCGCGACCACCACGCGCAAGGTCAGGCGTTCGGCCCCGGCTACGATCTCAAGCGCGGTCGGGGCGGCATCCGCGAGGTCGAATTCTTCACCCAGATCCATCAGCTGATCCACGGCGGCCGCGATCCGGCGCTGCGTGTCGCGCCGACCCGCGAGGCGCTTGCCGCGCTCGCCGAGGCCGGCTGGATCGTGCGCGAAGATGCCGACGCGCTCGCCGAGGCGTATGTCCTGTTGCGCACGATCGAGCACCGTGTGCAGATGATCGACGATCGCCAGACGCACACGCTGCCCCACGGCGCCGCGCTCGATGCGGTTGCCGGGCTGCACGGTCTGCCCGATGGCGAGGCGCTGCTGGCTCTGCTGCGCCCGCATGTCGAGCGCGTGGCCGCGATCTACGATGCCCTCGATAGCGGCGATGACGAGGGGTTGCCGCGCGATGCCACCCGGCTTTCGGCGGCGGCGGCGAAACTCGGCTATGCCGACCCCGACGAGGCCGTGCGCCGCATCGAGCGCTGGCGTGGCGGTCATTATCCCGCGCTGCGCAGCCCGGCGGCGCGCCGGGCGCTCGAAGACGTGTTGCCGTCGATGATCGCGGCGCTCGGCCACGCCGCCGATCCCGATGCGGCGATCGGCCGGCTCGACCAAATCCTCGGTCGCTTGCCGAGCGCGATCAATTTCTTCCGCCTGCTCGAAGCGCAGCCTGCGCTCGCGCGGCTGCTCGGCGACATCCTGTGCCACGCGCCGCCGCTCGCCGAGGCGCTTGGTCGACGGCCCGAATTGTTCGACGGTCTGGTCGACGCCAGCGCGTTCGACGCCGTCGGCTCGGTCGATGCGCTGCGGTCCGACATGCGCCGCGGCGTGTTGCATGACGATTATCAGGGTCTGCTCGATCACGTCCGCCGCGTCGTCGGCGAGAAACGCTTCGCGCTCGGCGCGCAGATCGTCGCCGGCGCAAGCGATCCGCTGGAGGTCGCCGCCGGCTACGCCCGCGTCGCGGAGGCGGCGATCGGGCTGCTCGGCGAGGCCACCGTCGCCGAGTTCGCGCGCCGCCACGGTCGCGTGCGCGACAGCGAGCTCGTCATCCTCGCGCTCGGCCGGCTCGGCGGCGGCGCGCTGACCCATGCCTCGGACCTCGACCTCATCTACCTGTTCACCGGCGACTATGCTGCCGACTCGGACGGCGAAAAGCCGCTCGGTGCGGTCCATTACTACAACCGCCTGGCGCAGCGCCTGTCCGCCGCTCTGTCGGTGCCGACCGCTTCAGGCCCGCTTTACGAGATCGACACGCGGCTCCGTCCCTCGGGCGCGCAGGGGCCGCTGGTCGTCTCGCTCGACGGCTTTGCGCGCTATCAGCGCGAAGAGGCGTGGACCTGGGAGCACATGGCGCTGACGCGCGCGCGGCCGATCTTCGGTTCGGCCGTAGCGCGGGACGCCGTGCAGGCGGTGATCGACGATGTGCTCGCCGGCAGCCGTCCCGATCGCGACATAGCCCAAGAGGCCGTGCAGATGCGTGCCGATATGGCCGCCCACAAGCCGCCAAAAGGCGCGCTCGACGCCAAGCTCGCGCCCGGCGGATTGGTCGATCTCGAATTTGCCGTCCATGTCGTGCAGCTCGCCCGTCATGCCGGCTTCGACCCGCGTCTCGACCGCGCGATCGATCTGCTCGTCGCGGACGGGTTGTTGTCGCCGACCCTCGCGCCGGCTTATGCCTTCCTCACTCGGCTGCTCGTCACCACGCGGCTGCTCGCGCCCGACGGCGAGCCGCCGGCGCCGGCTACCCGCACGCTGATCGCGCGCGCGGTCGGTGCCGAGGATTGGGACGGCGTGGTTGCTACGTTGGGCGCGACGCGGCAGGACGTGCTCGCCGCCTGGAGCGCGGTTGGAGGAAAAGATGATCGCTGAAGGAGACACGTTGCCCGATCTCGAGCTGACGATGCCCGACGGCGGTTCGGTGCGCCTCGGCAGCTTCACTGGCGCGCCGTTCGTGCTCTATTTCTACCCGAAGGACGACACCACCGGCTGCACCCGCGAGGCGCAGGGCTTCAGCGACCATATCGAGAGTTTCAAGCGCGCCGGCGCGGTGGTGCTCGGCGTCTCGAAGGACAGCCCCGCCAAACATCGCAAGTTCATCGATAAATGCGATCTTGCCGTCCCGCTCGCCTCCGACGAGGAGGGTAGGGTGATCGAGGCGTTCGGCTCTTGGGTCGAAAAGTCGATGTACGGCCGCCAGTACATGGGGATCGATCGCTCGACCTTCCTGTTCGACGCGGGTGGCAAGCTGGTGCGGGCCTGGCGCAAGGTGCGCGTGCCGGGCCATGTCGAGGATGTGCTTGAAGCGGTCCGCGCGCTCGGCGCTTGAAATCGCCGAATCAAATCTGAACGATCCGCTATTGCCGGGAATTTTTCGCCTGTGAAAGCGACGAGTTGAACGACTCGCCGCAAGTCCTGCGCGGCTGGGCGTGAAGGCGCCGCGCATCGCTTGCTCTTGGGTCGCGGCCACGCTCAATAAAGCCTCGTTCCCGAGGGCGGAGGGGCTGCTCAGCGGAACTTGTTAGTAATTCACCAATTCGAAGCCGGCCGCACGAGCGTGTCGGGAATGGGTCGCCGGGGAATAATGAACAAGCTTTCGAAGGTCATCAACGCGCCTGTCATGGCACGGTTCCAATCTTTGCTCGCACCGCGAGACGTCATCTTTCACAACGGCCGTCAGCTCAAGCGCGTCACGCTCGGCGCCAAGAGCCAGGCGCTGATGGCGGGTGTCGCCGCGGTTGCGCTGGGTTTCACCGCTTACGGCGTCGGCCAGGCCGGCCGCTCCATGGCGGAGGCCGCCGGCATCGTCGCGCCGACCACGCCCGCCGGCAAGGTCGCGCAGATGCAGGCCAAGGTCGAAGCGATGCAGGCCAAGGTCGACGCGATCAAGGTCGCCGCCGAGGCCCATGCCACCACGATCGAGCAGCGCCAGGCGATCCTCGCCGGCGTGCTCAGCGGCAAGATCAGCCCCGATCAGATCGCGCTCAATGTGCCGGTAGGCTCCGCCAAGACTCCGGCCTTCGCCGCCGGCGCGGTCGCCCCGTTCCGCGATGCCGAGCACAACCAGACGTTGCTCGCCGCGCGCGCGCAGCAGATGGCGCAGGATCATTATCGCGAGACGATCGCCAAGCTGCGCAAGCTCGGCATCGATCCCAGCCGCCTGCTTGGCGACAAGGGCGAGGCGATGGGCGGCCCTTATGAGCCGGCCTCCGCGGCGGCTGCCTCGCCGGCCGCTACTGCCGACGCGCAGTTCCGCTCGTTGTTCGCCAGCTGGAAGAAGCTCGATTCGCTCGAGCATAGCGTGATCGCGATCCCCGCGATCCACCCGATCCACGAAGCCAAGCTGATCTTCTCGAGCTATTTCGGCGTCCGCAGCGATCCGTTCAAAGGCACCGCCGCGATGCACGCCGGCGTCGACATGCCGGGCCCGATCGGCACGCCGGTCTATGCCACCGCCGACGGCATCGTCGATCGCGCCGGTATCGCCGGAGGCTATGGCAATCTCGTCGAGATCGATCACGGCAAGGGCATCCAGACCCGCTACGGCCACCTCTCCAAGATCCTCGTCCAGCCCAATGAGCGCGTGAAGCGCGGGCAGGAGATCGCGCTGATGGGCTCGACCGGGCGGTCGACCGGCAGCCACCTCCATTACGAGGTCCGCATCGACGGCCGCGCGGTCAACCCGATCCCGTTCCTGCAGACCGCCAATTACCTTGTCGCGATGCAGGACGAGGCGAAGCTGCAGACCGCGTCGCTGACCAAGGACGACACCCCAAGCGTTCCCGAGAGCGAGGACTGATCGTCGCATCGGTTGCCGAGCAGCCGGTCGCGTCCTATCTCGGCGGCATGACGAGCCTTTCCGATATCGCGTTGACCCCCGCGGCCGCCGCACGCGTCGCCGCGATCGCCGAGCGCCAGGGCAAGCCCGCGATGCTGCGGCTCGCGGTCGAGGGCGGCGGCTGTTCTGGCTTCCAATATCGCTTCGGCTTGGCCGAAGGCATCGAGGCCGATGACGCGGTGACCGAAACCGATGGCGTCAAGCTGGTCGTCGATACGACCAGCCTCGATCTCGTCCGCGGCTGCCAGGTCGATTTCGTCGAATCCCTGGGCGGCGCGGCGTTCCGCGTCGATAACCCCAACGCCGCCTCAGGCTGCGGCTGCGGTTCGAGTTTCTCGGTCTAGAAGTTGCGTGCTACCGGGGCGGTGAGCCAACCGGGATGAGCATGTGAAGATCGTCACTTACAACGTCAACGGCATCAAGGCGCGGCTGCCGCGTCTCGTCGAATATCTATCCGAGCAGCAACCCGATGTGGTCTGTCTGCAGGAGCTGAAGTCGAGCGACGAGACTTTCCCCGAAGCCGATATCCGCGACGCCGGCTATGGCGCGGTGTGGCACGGGCAAAAGGGATTCAACGGTGTCGCGGTGCTCGCCAAGGGCACCGATCCGGTCGAGCGCCAGCGCGGTCTCGCTGGCGATCCGGAGGACGCGCACAGCCGCTATCTCGAAGTCGATGTCGATGGCCTGACCGTTGCGTCGATCTATCTGCCCAACGGCAACCCGCAGCCCGGGCCCAAGTTCGACTACAAGCTCAAATGGATGGAGCGCCTACGTGATCGCGCGCTGGCGCTGCTCGCCGAGGAGCGGCCGGCGGTGCTGGCGGGTGATTACAACGTCATCCCGAACGACGACGATACCTTCTCGGTCCGCGCGATGCAGGACGACGCGCTGATGCAGCCCGAAAGCCGCGCGCAATATCGTGCGCTGGCCGCGCAGGGCTGGACCGATGCGTTGCGCACCCGTCACCCCAATGGCGGCGTGTGGACCTTCTGGGATTATCAGGCCGGCGCGTGGCAGCGCGACGCGGGCTTCCGCATCGATCATTTCCTGCTCAGTCCGCAGGCCGCCGACCGATTGGTCGATGCCGGTGTCGACAAGGAGTATCGCGGCCGCGACAAGGCCAGCGACCACGCGCCGACCTGGGTGCGGCTGCGCTAGAGTCCCGTCATTGCGGGGAGCGAAGGAACGAAGCAATCCAGAGCCGTTCCTGCAAGGCGATGTTCTGCTGATGTTTCGATCGTTCTTGATAGTGCTATAATGCCATGTCTCTCGCGCACGTGCGTAGAGGGCGCGACTTTTGTCACCTTGCCCCTTTCGGAAGCGCGTGCTTCTGCTATGCGGCTGAGGCATGGTGGACCATGCCCAAGACAACATCCTGATCGTCGATTTCGGCAGTCAGGTCACGCAACTCATCGCTCGCCGCGTCCGCGAAGCCGGCGTCTATAGCGAGATTGCCCCGTTCAACGCGGCCGAAGCGGCGTTCGAGCGGCTGAAGCCGCGAGGCGTTATCCTGTCGGGCGGCCCAGCCTCGGTGGTCGACGAGGGCAGCCCGCGCATTCCGCAGGCGATCCTCAGTTCGGGGCTCCCGCTGCTCGGCATCTGCTACGGCCAGCAGGCGCTGATGGCGCAGCTCGGCGGCGCGGTGGCGCGCGGCGATTCGGGCGAATTCGGCCACGCCTTCATCGAGATCGAGGACGGTTGCGAGCTGTTCGACGGCCTGTGGCGCGAGGACGAGAAGCACCAAGTGTGGATGAGCCACGGCGACAAGGTCACCGAGCTCGCCCCCGGCTTCCGCATCGTCGCCTCGAGCCCCGGCGCCCCCTTCGCCGTAATCGCCGACGACGCGCGGCGCTATTACGCGATGCAGTTCCATCCCGAGGTCGTCCATACCCCCGACGGCGGCCGGCTGATCGCCAATTTTGCGCGCCACGTCTGCGGGCTTTCGGGCGACTGGACGATGGCCGAGTTCCGCGACGCCAAGATCGCCGAGATCCGCCAGCAGGTCGGCAAGGGCCGGGTGATCTGCGGGCTTTCCGGCGGCGTCGATTCGGCCGTCGCCGCGGTCCTGATCCACGAGGCAATCGGGGAGCAACTCACCTGCGTGTTCGTCGACCACGGGCTGATGCGTGCGGGGGAGGCCGATCAGGTCGTCAGCCTGTTCCGCGGCGCTTACAACATCCCGCTCGTTCATGTGAACGCCGAGACGCTGTTCCTGAACGGGCTCGCGGGCGTCACCGACCCCGAGGCGAAGCGCAAGTTCATCGGCAAAACCTTCATCGACGTCTTTGAAGAAGAAGCCAAAAAGATCGGCGGCGCTGAGTTCCTGGCACAGGGCACGCTATACCCGGACGTGATCGAGAGCGTCAGCTTCACCGGCGGGCCGTCGGTGACGATCAAGAGCCACCACAATGTCGGCGGACTTCCTGAGCGGATGGACATGAAGCTCGTCGAGCCGCTGCGCGAGCTGTTCAAGGACGAGGTGAGGGCGCTCGGCCGCGAGCTCGGCCTGCCCGAGGTGTTCGTCGGCCGCCACCCGTTCCCCGGCCCCGGCCTCGCTATCCGCATCCCGGGAGAAGTCACCAAGGAGCGCTGCGACATCCTGCGCAAAGCCGACGCGATCTATCTGGAAGAAATCAGAAATGCGGGCCTTTATGACGCGATCTGGCAGGCCTTTGCGGTGCTGCTCCCGGTGCGCAGCGTCGGCGTGATGGGCGACGGCCGCACCTACGATTCGGTGCTGGCACTTCGGGCCGTCACCTCGACCGACGGCATGACCGCGGTCGCGTTCGAATATCCCGGCGGCTTCCTGCCCCGCGTCGCGACTCGCATCGTCAACGAGGTCCGCGGCATCAACCGCGTGACCTACGACTACACGTCGAAGCCGCCCGGGACGATCGAGTGGGAATGATTTCGGCCACTCCAGAGGCGCTCAAGCATCTGCCATCGTTCTCCATAAGTGGCTGAAAAAATAATCATCTTACGCTGGCATTCGGCGGCAACCGGTGGGCGCTGCTCCCATTCGTCGTGTAATCTGACGGTATCGCTCGCCCTTGTCTCCTCGGAAATTGCTCGATACCGTCAGGGCCAACATAGTCCCTGACGTTCGGCCGCAGCCGATGCACCAGCCAGTGCCGCGATCGAACCGACAGATTTCGACGCACGGGCTTTTCATGCGGCGATCCGATTGACCTCGATGGTGACATGCAACAGCGCTGGCGCCTCGGCAAGCTGCGCGCGGTAGAAGCCCGCGTCGCCGTCGCTTTCGGTCGCGACGGCGACGATCGGTATCATGTCGAGCAGAATCGCACCGGTGTCGCGGATCAAACCGAACGACCAGCTCGCGATCGCACAGGCACCGATGATGCCAGCGATGGGGTCCATCCACAGCCAGCCGAACGTGCGCGCGAGGATGAGCCCGACGATCACCAGCACCGAGACCGCGGCGTCGGCGATCACCTGGATGACTGCGGCGCGCATATTGTTGTCACGATCATGGGCGCCGTGGTGATCGTGTTCCCTGAATGGGCGTCGGTCGATTGGTCGGGAAGGTCACTCGTGCGATGAATGCATGCGGTTCGGGGATTTCGTCACCGCTCTTCAGATAGCCGCCGCGATCGGCGAACGAAAAGCGCTGCCGCGCGCCATCGGGTCGGATCGTCTGGACGCTGACGTCGGATGGCAGGGACCCGCCGCCAGCGGCTACCAAGCGGAACCGCGACGGCCCGCAGTCCTCGTGGATCGAGAGCGTCACCGCCACGTCGCCGACGCTGAGCTGACGCGCGCCCGCTTCATCGTCTGCATGATCGTAATGCCCGCCATGACTACGCGAATGGCCGTGATCATGGTCGCCGCTCGGCAACCACGCGCTGGCGAGGTTCACGCACAAGTCGAGCATTGCGATCGAGATCGCTCCGCTGAAATGGATCGGCACCGGCGCCGGCAGGCGGCTGACCGATTCATAGCCGATCAGCAGCGCGATCATCGCCTGCACGATCGCGCTGGTGACCCCGCGAGATCGCCGAACTTGCCGGTGCCGAAGGTGAAGCGCGGGTCCTTCGCGTGGCGGCGCGAGAAAGTGTAAGCGAGCGCGGCGAGCAGCAAGGCACCGGCATGGGTCGACATGTCGAGCCCGTCGGCGACGAGCGCGATCGAACCGAAGGCGACTCCGCCGACGATCTCGACCAGCATGATCGCGCCGCACAGGATGATGACGAACCAGGTCCGCCGTTCGTTGCGCTCATGCCCGGCACCGAGGAAGAGGTGGTCGTGAGGGTGTGCGCCGATCGTCGCTGATGCCGTCGCCGTTGTTCCTATTTCGAGTATCGGCGGATCACCGCCAGCAGTTCTTCAGCGCCCTCGGCTCGTTCCGCGTCGGTCAGGCCGGGTCGCGAGACATGCGCTTCGAGAAGTTCGGCGATAATCTCGTCGAGTAGCCCGTTCACCGCTTCCCGGACGCCCGCCACCAAGTGGAGCACGTCGGTGCAGCTCGAATCCGCCTGCAGCGCGCGATCGACCGCGCGGATCTGACCCGCGATGCGACGGACGCGAGAACGCAGGTCAGCGTTGGTTCCAGAGAGATGAGCCATAGGGACACCCTACCCCTAAGCGTCGAGTTGTTAATCGGCGACTTTCGAACGCCAGTAGCTACATCTTCTCTTTCCAGCCGATCCGGATCAGCAGCCAGTTGACCGGATAGGATGTGCAGAAGCCCGCGAGCATGGCGAGCTGCATGCCGAACCAGAATTCGGGCGTGTTTACCTCCGCCGTCCCGCCGAAAGCAGGCTTGAACCAGAGGAACTGGACAACGGCCATCATACCATACATGCCGACCTGCCACGAGGTGATCGACGCGGTGTCTGCCTTGACCGCTGCCCAGATGCCCTTGCCTACGGAGAGGCCCCGCATCGGCTTGATCGTGTAATATTGGAAGATGACGCCGATGAGATAGGCGAGGATGAAATCCGGTATCCACACCGCGTAGATCTTCTCCGACGTCCAGTGATGCCAACCGAACCACACCGCAATCGCCGGAAACGCGAAAGCCGCCCATTCCGCGATGATGTCGCCAAGCGTGCATCCTGCACCGCAATGGCTCGATCCCTTGCCGACCATTACCGCCATCGGCGGCTTGGCATCGTCGTCCTGCCCCGGCTCGGCGCGGCCCCACGTGAAATACGCGGCGAGCCAAGCGACGCTGCCGAACAACGCGGTCAGCGGCCAGACGAGATTCATGATCCACATCTTCTGCGGTCGGTTGATCTCATCGACCGTGATGATCGTTGCGCAGATCGCGCCGGCCAAAAGCGTGACGATCGACAATGTGTGGAGCCAGGCGGGAAAGACGGGGTGCATCAGGTTCCTTTTACAAACGGGCGGTGTTGAGGCGCAGGGCGTTGAGCACGACGGTGAACGACGACAGCGCCATCGCGGCACCGGCGATCATCGGCGACAACAGGATGCCGGCGCCGGGATACAGCACACCCGCCGCCACGGGCACGCCGATGCCATTGAACAGAAACGAGAACAGCAGATTCTGGCGAATGTTCCGCATCGTCGCGCGGGCGAGGTGGCGCGCGCGGACGATCGCGGCCAGATCACCTTTGGTCAGCGTGATGCCGGCACTCTCGATCGCGACATCGGTACCCGTGCCCATCGCGAGGCCGACATCGGCGGCGGCGAGTGCGGGTGCATCGTTGATCCCATCGCCGGCCATCGCGACCGCGTGGCCCGCAGCCTGAAGGGTGCGGATCACGCCGGCTTTGTCCTCCGGCTTGAGCCCGGCGTGGACCTCGTTCAGTCCACCGACCGCCTGAGCGACCGCCTCAGCGGTTGCGATCGCGATCAGCGTGAACATGTTGTAATGGCCCGAGCGGATCGAGGCCGCGCCGCGCGCGAAGAAGGGAAAGCCGGCATACAGCACGATCGGTGCGGCGAGCGCGAG
>JBQCHO010000045.1:0-4650 GCA_051954635.1 Sphingomonas sp.
TTCTCCTCGGTCATTGCCGATGCGCAGCGGCTGTTCCGCGATTTCCGCGTGATCGCATTCGAAGCCGATCCGGCGACCTATGCACGGCTGCGGGTCAATGCCGAGCGTTTCGGCTTCGAGGCGGTCAATGTCGCGCTGGCGGCCCAGGCGGGCGAACTCGATTTCGCGACCGGCGCGGTGTCGGGCATCGCGACCCGCCGCGATCGCGCCGGGCGCGCGCATATCGCCGGGCGCGGCTTCACGGTCGCCGCGCGCCGGCTCGACAGTTTCGACCTGCCGGGCAGGCTGGTGATCAAGATCGACGTCGAGCAGATGGAATTGGACGTGCTCGAAGGCGCGCGTGGCTTGTTCGAACGCGAGCGCGTCTCGGCGGTCTATCTCGACGAATTCGACGACAAGGCCGCCGTGCTCGATTTCCTGGCAAGCTACGGGTTCGAGCTGCTGGCGCCGCAGCGCCTGACGCCGTTCGCCCCGGGCCGGCGCGCATTACTGGCGGTCAGGCGCACCCGCTGATCCGGATAAGGGCGAAAGCGCTTGTCTTGTGCATCGCGACATGAAAGGAGCCGCGGGATTTTGCGGGAGGAACGGCGCCGATGAACCCGATGAAGCTGGTTCATAAGTATATCAACATGCAGCCGCGGTTCCGCGAGACGCTGATGAAGACGATCTATGGCGACAAGGATGCCGACGTCCTGTTGTTCCAGCGGCCGATCCGGATCAACAGCCTGCTCGAGAACGGCTATTTCCGCGCCTCGCGCATCTCGTCGACCAACAGCCTGTTGCGCGACGAACTGGTGGTGTTTCATCGCATCAACCTGTTCCTGCGCGACAACATGACCTTCGTCGATTGCGGCGGCAATGTCGGGCTGTTCTCGTCATCGGTCGCCGACCTGCGCAAGCTCTACCCCAACTTCAAGGTGGTCGCGTTCGAGGCCAATCCCGACACCTACAAGCGGCTCAGCATCAATGCCGAACGCTACGGGTTCGAGGCGAAGAACGTCGCCCTCGGCGCGGCGCCGGGCGAGGTCGAGTTCGTGCTCGGCGCGGTATCCGGCATCGCCGCCACTGCCGACAAGGCAACGGTGGCGCATATTCCCGGGCGCGGGTTCAAGACCGAATTGAAGCGGCTCGACAGCTTCGAGTTCGAGGGCGATCTGTTCCTCAAGATCGACGTCGAGGGTCAGGAACTCGAAGTGCTCCGGGGGGCGAGCGGGCTGTTCGACGCGGGACGCGTGAAGGCAGCCTATGTCGACGGCTTCGGCAATGCGGCGGTGCCCGAATTCCTGCGCGCGCAGGGGATGGAACTGTACGACCCGATCACGCTCGATCCGTGGAAGCCGGCGGACTACACGTTGCTGGCGGTGAAGAAAGGCTGAGGCGGGCTGCTTCAGGGGAGGCGAGAAAGGCGCCGAACCTCAGACGCCGTGATACTGGCGGTACCACGACACGAAATTCGGCACGCCGACATCGATCGGGGTGGTTGGCGCGAATCCCAGGTCGCGCTCGATCGCGCTGATGTCGGCATAGGTGGCGGGCACGTCGCCGGGCTGCATCGGCTGATAATCGCGGATCGCCTTCACGCCGCAGGCGTCCTCGATCAACTCGATCATCTTGCCCAGCTCTTCGGAGCGATGGTTGCCGATATTGTAGATGGCGTGCGGGGTGCGGCTGCCCCCGGCTTTCTCCTCGCCGTCGTCCTTTGGCGCCGAATCGAGGCACGACAGGACGCCGCTGACGATGTCGTCGATATAGGTGAAGTCGCGGCGCATATCGCCGTTGTTGAACACCGGGATCGGGCGGCCCTCGAGGATCGCCTTGGTGAAGATCCACATCGCCATGTCGGGGCGACCCCATGGCCCATAGACGGTGAAGAACCGCAAGCCGGTCTGCGGCAGCCGGTAGAGGCTGGCATAGGTCTCGCTCATCAATTCGTCGGACTTCTTGGTCGCGGCGTAGAGTGAGAGCGGATGGTCGACGCGATCCTCGACGCGGAACGGCAGCGTGTCGTTGCCGCCATAGACCGACGAGGACGAGGCATAGACGAGATGCTCGACCTTGCGATGGCGCGCGATCTCCATGATGTTGAGATGTCCGACGAGGTTCGACTGGACATAGGCGCGCGGGTTGTCGATCGAATAGCGCACGCCGGCCTGCGCCCCCAGATGAACGATACGGTCGAAGTCCTTGCCGGCAAGCGCCGCCTCGAGCGCTTCATGCTCCGCGAAATCGACCTGAATGAAGTCGAAGCGATTGGTGTTGAGCCCGTCGATCAGCGCGATGCGGTCGCGCTTGAGCTCGACCGAATAATAATCGTTGAGATTGTCGATTCCGACGACGATGTCGCCGCGCTCGAGCAGTCGCCGAATCACCCAACTGCCGATGAAGCCGGCCGCGCCGGTGACCAGAACCTTCACGATGTTACTACTCCCCAATCGCCACGCGGGCGGTCACTTCCAACGTCACCCCGGCCTTGTGCCGGGGTCCACGGTGCCGCAAGCTCAATCCATTGAGCCTCTAGCTTCACGCGTGCTTCCCGGTGGACCCCGGCACAAGGCCGGGGTGACGGATGGTCACAATGTCCAACGCGCCACACCCGTCAAACCGGGCATTCCATTCTTGATGTCCGCGAACAGCCCATCGGCCGCGACCAATCGGGAGAGCCCGCCGTCCATTTCGAGATAGGCCTGGTGCGGCACCGCCAGCACGACAAGGTCATAAGTCCGGGTCAGCGCGTCGCCGTCGAGGGTGATGCCATATTCGTGCGTCGCCTCGGCCGGGTCGGCCATCGGGTCGTGAACGGTGACGTCGTGGCCAAGGCCGGTGAGGCCCTCGACCAGTTCGGCGACCTTCGAATTGCGCAAGTCGGGGACGTTTTCCTTGAAGGTCAGGCCCAGCACCAAAGCCGATCCCTTCTTGCCGGCGCGGCGGTCGATCTGTCCGGCGATCCAGCCCGACATGCCGTCGTTGGTGCCGCGTCCTGCCAGGATTACGCGCGGGTCGTGCCCCAATTCCTCCGCGAGATGGCTGAGATAATAAGGATCGACGCCGATGCAGTGCCCACCGACCAGCCCGGGCTGGACGGGCAGGAAAGTCCACTTGGTCCTGGCCGCGGCCAGCACGTCCCAGATCGACAGGTCGATCGCGCCGAAGATTCGCGCGATCTCGTTCATGAAGGCGATGTTGATGTCGCGCTGCGCGTTCTCGATCGCCTTGGCGGCTTCGGCGGCCTTGATCGAGGCGGCACGAAACACCCCGGCCGAGGTGACCTTGCCGTAAATCTTTTCGAGCCGGTTGGTGGTCGCTTCGTCCTCGCCGGCGATCACCTTGACGATGCGGTCGACGGTATGCTCGCGATCGCCCGGATTGATCCGTTCGGGCGAATAGCCGAGCGTGAAGTCGCGGCCGCGCGTCAGGCCCGACACCTTCTCGATCTCGGGTCCGCAAATCCCCTCGGTGACGCCGGGATAGACGGTGCTTTCGTAGATGATCGTCGGGCGCTCGGCGGGGTCGATCATTTTGGCGACCATCCGCGTCGCGCCCATCACCGCGCCGAGGTCGGGACGTTTGTCGGCATCGATCGGAGTCGGAACGGTGACGATATAAGCGGTCGCGGGGGGGCAGGCGGCGGGATCGGAGGTATAAGCGAGGTTGGAGCCCGCCAGCGTCGCGGCGTCGATTTCCCCGGTGCGGTCGTGGCCGTCGCGCAACTCGGCGATGCGGCCCGCGTCGATATCGATCCCCCAGACCTCGAAATGGCGGGCCAGTGCGATGGCAAGGGGCAGGCCGACATAGCCCAGGCCGACGACGACAAGCTTCACACAGGCTCCTTCGCAACGCGGGTCGGATGGGCGCCGAAGCGCCGGTTTCCCCCGGACCATCGGCCCTTAGCGGCGAAGCCCGCGATGGCCAAGCTGGCTTGCGCCGCGCCGCTCCGCTAGCGGTAGGGCAATGATCAAGCCGTTAAGCGCCCTGCTCGCCGTAGCGCTGATCGCCGCCGCGCCGCCGCCGGTCGCCGACGACAAGCCGGACGATGTCGTGCGTGTCCTGCACGATCAGGACGTCGAGGTGGCGACGATCGGCTATCGTCTGGTGACCGCCAATGCGGCGCTGTGCCGGCAGCAGATTCGCGAAAGCGGGGTGATGGTCGGTACGCTGGCGCAATATGACGCACCGTATCGCACCTCGGCGGCGCGGGTGCTCGGCATGACGGCGGCACCGACCGTCGCTTTGGTCGTGCCCGGCTCGCCGGCCGATCGCGCCGGGATCAAGGCCGGTGACGTGCTGATCGCGGCCGGCGCGACGCGGTTCGCCGCGTTCCCGCCGAAATCCGCCCGCGCGTCCTTCGCGCCGGTCGCCGCTGCGATGGCGGCGCTCGATTCTGCCCTGGCCGGCGGCAACACCGATCTGACGCTGCAGCGCGGCGGGCAGCCGATCGTCATCGCCTTGGCGGGTGAGGTGGCGTGCCGCGCACGATTCGACGTCGCCGGTGACGACCTCAACGCCACCCAGACCAACAGCATCTGGATCAACGTCTCGCCGCGGCTGATCGATTTCGCCGCCAATTCCGACGGGCTGGCCGCGGTGATGGCGCACGAACTCGCCCATGACGTGCTCGGCCATCGCAAGGGGGAGGGCGGCACCCAGCGGACC
>JBQCHO010000046.1:0-22796 GCA_051954635.1 Sphingomonas sp.
ATGTACGTCGGGCCAGGGCCCGGGCAGGGACAGCTCCCATGGATGATGAATAGCCTCAGGGATAATCGAACGGCTCGTGTCGGGCAGTGCCCACCGCCGACCGATTTAGGATGCCGGGGCGCTTTCCTCAAGCGCCGCCGCAATCGCTTCGAGGCGATCGGCGAGACCCGGGGGCAACGTGGGCGCGCCGGCGTCGACGCTCGGCGGGTTGCGGCGCAATTCGTCGAGATCGTCGGCGAGCATCAGCGCGACGAACATCATCGCACGCTCGGCGCTCATCCCGCCCGCGGCGCGATCGGCATCGGGCCAGCGTTCCTGCAACAGCCGCCCGAGCCGCTCGACCTGCGCTTCCTCGCCGTCGCGGCACAATACGGGGTAGGGGCGCCCGCCGATCGTCAGCGTTACTTCCGCCATCAGCCGTTCCCCTCGCGCGCGATCACTTCGTCCAGAGCGGTCAGCGCCTCGGCCATCCGCGACTTGAGCGTGGCGTGCCGCTTGGCGAGGGCTTGATTGGCTTGCCTGTTCGCGGCCACCGCGCGCTCTATCCGGGCCAGCGCCCGGTCGATCCGATCGATCTCGGTGCGATCACTGTCTGTCATCGTCGTGGAAATAGCATGGCTTGGCGTCACGACAAGAATGATTACCTGTGGGTCGGTTGACGCGCGGCGCAGGTCACCGCAAAGACCGCGCGAACCATCGAGTCCCGCGCCGCCGAGCTTGAAGCGGCGCCCCACAGATCAATGGAGATGTCAGCGATGAGCGTGAAGATTGCGATCAACGGCTTTGGGCGGATCGGGCGGCTCGTCGCGCGCGCCATCCTGGAAAATGGCAATGGCGATCTCGAACTCGTCGCGATCAACGATCTCGCCGACGCCAAGCACAATGCCTGGCTGTTCGAGCGCGATTCGATCCACGGCAAATATCCGGGCACGGTAAAGGCCGAGGGCAACGACCTGGTCGTCGACGGCAAGCACATCCGCGTCACCGCCGAGCGCGATCCGGCCAATCTGCCGCACAAGGAGCTGGGCGTCGAGCTGGTGCTCGAATGCACCGGCTTCTTCACCGATCGCGCGAGCTGTCAGAAGCATATCGATGCCGGCGCCAAGAAGGTGCTGATCTCGGCGCCGGGCAAGAATGTCGACCTGACGGTGGTCTACGGCGTCAACAACGACAAGCTGAAGCCCGAACACACGATCGTCTCGAACGCGTCGTGCACGACCAACTGTCTCGCCCCGGTCGCCAAGGTGCTGAACGATACCGTTGGCATCGAGCGCGGGCTGATGACGACGGTGCATAGCTACACCAACGATCAGAAGATCCTCGATCAGATCCATCCCGATCTGCGCCGCGCGCGCGCTGCCGCGATGTCGATGATCCCGACCACCACCGGCGCCGCGCGCGCGGTGGGCGAGGTGCTGCCAGAGCTGAAGGGCAAGCTCGACGGGTCGGCGATCCGCGTGCCGACCCCCGACGTCAGCCTGATCGACCTCACCTTCACCCCGAAGCGCGATACCTCGATCGAAGAGATCAACGCGATCCTGAAGAAGGCGAGCGAGGAGGGTCCGCTCGTCGGCGTGCTCGATTATACCGACGAGCCGCTCGTCTCGATCGACCTGATGCACACGCCCGCCTCGTCGACCGTCGACAGCCTGGAGACCGCGGTGATCGACGGCAAGCTGGTCCGCGTGCTCTCTTGGTACGACAATGAATGGGGCTTCTCGAACCGCATGGTCGATACCGCGCGGGCGATGGCCAAGCTGATCTGATCGGGATGGCGGGCACGCTCGCAGGCATCGCCAGGCACGCGCGGCCACGCAGTGCGATGGAGGTGATCGAGCGTGTCCGCGTCACGATCGAGGGCGGCCTCGACGGGGACTTTCGTGGGGCCGTCAAACCCGGCGGCAAGGGCAGGCGGCAGCTCTCGCTGATCGAGCGGCGCGATTGGGATGCGGCGATGGCGGCGCTGGGCACCGATCACCATTGGTCGGCGCGGCGCGCAAACCTGCTGGTTGATGGGCTCGATCTGCCACAGGTCGCAGGCAGCCGATTGCGGATCGGGCCGGTGCTGCTCGAGATCACGCAGGAATGCGATCCGTGCAGCCGGATGGAAGAAATCGAACCCGGCCTCAAGGCCGCGCTGACGCCCGATTGGCGCGGCGGTGCGCTGGCGCGGGTGATCGAAGGCGGCGAAATCGCTGTCGGTGATACGATAGGAGTTGAGCAATGAGCGGCAAGGCATTCAAGACGCTGGACGATATGGGCGACGTTGCCGGCAAGCGCGTGCTCGTCCGCGAGGATCTCAACGTGCCGATGGCCGACGGATCGGTGACCGACGACACCCGTCTGCGCGCGACGATTCCGACCGTTACCGAACTCGCCGACAACGGCGCGATCGTCCTGGTGCTCGCGCATTTCGGCCGACCCAAGGGCGAGCGCAAGCCCGACATGTCGCTGGCGATGATCACCAAGCCGTACAGCCAGGTGCTCGGCCGCCCGGTCCGTTTCATCGATTGGGATGGCGCCGAAGATGCAGCCGCGACGCTGCAGAATGGCGACATTGCCGTCCTCGAGAATACGCGCTTCTTCGCGGGCGAAGAGAAGAACGACCAGCAAGTCGTTGACCGATTGGCCGCACTTGGCGATCTCTACGTCAACGACGCCTTTTCCGCGGCACACCGCGCACACGCCTCGACAGAGGGAGTCGCCCACAAGCTGCCAGCCTTCGCCGGCCGCGCGATGGAGGCCGAGCTCGACGCGCTCGAAAAGGCGCTCGGCAATCCCCAGCATCCGGTCGCCGCGGTCGTCGGCGGCGCCAAGGTCTCGACCAAGCTCGACGTGCTGAAACACCTCGTCAGCAAGGTCGATCACCTGATCATCGGCGGCGGCATGGCCAACACCTTCCTCGCCGCGCGCGGGGTGGATGTCGGCAAGTCGCTGTGCGAGCACGACCTTACCGGTACTGCCGAGCAAATCCTCGACGCCGCGGACGTGTCGGGCTGCACCGTCCACCTGCCTTATGACGTTGTCGTCGCCAAGGAATTCAAGGCCAACCCGGAAACGCGCACCGTCAATGTCCATGAGGTCGCCGCCGACGAGATGATCCTCGACATCGGCCCCGCGGCGACCGAGGCGCTCGGCGACGTGCTCAAGACCTGCAAGACGCTGGTATGGAACGGCCCGCTCGGTGCGTTCGAGACGCCGCCGTTCGACGCCGCGACCGTCGCGCTGGCGCGTACCGCCGCGGCGCTGACCAAGGAAGGCTCGCTGATCTCGGTCGCTGGGGGCGGCGACACCGTCGCGGCGCTGAACCAGGCCGGCGTGGCGGACGATTTCACGTTCGTCTCGACCGCGGGCGGCGCGTTTCTCGAATGGATGGAAGGCAAGGACTTACCCGGCGTTGCTGCGCTGACGCGCTAACGATCAACTGGCGGGAGCCGGCTCCTTGAGCAACGGAACCAATATCGTGTTCAGTTCATCGAGATCGAACGCGCCGGACTTGGCGTAACGCAATACGCCATCGCGGCCGATGACGTAATTGGTCGGCACGCCGCCCATTACGTCATAGGGGCCCTTGATGCCTTTCGCGGCAGAAATGTGCATTACCGAAAATAGCTTCTTGAGCTGATACAGCGGCAGCGAATCTTCGGTTGTGATCGCGAACACGCGCAGGCCAGCTTTCTGCTGAAGAGCATAATAAGTGTCGAGCGTCGGCAGCTCGGTCCGGCACGGTACGCACCAGGTCGCCCAGAAATTGAGCACCACCACCTGACCCTTGAGCTGATCCAGCCGCACCGTCGAGCCGTCGACCAGTTTCAGCGTGAAATCGGGGGCAGGCTGGCCGACCCGTGGCTGCGCCGCCCCACCCATCATCAGCGCCGCCGCTATTAAAAGAGCGCCCCGCAGCGCGCCTCCAACCGATCGTTGCATGATCACCATCCCCCCCCGATTGCCCCGTCACGATGGTGGGCTGAGGGCGGAGGAAGGTCAAGCCGGTCGGCTCAATATCGCAACGCCTCGACGCGGGCCCGCTCGTCTTCCGGTATCATGCCTTCGAGCACCGCCCAGAACCCGCCGACCGCGCTCTGGCCGGCGCGGGCATAAGCGGCGGCGAGCTTCTCGCGGAGGGCGTCGAACAACTGTCCTTCGAGTTTGCCGCCTTCCTCGGTCAGTCGCAAAAGCCGTTGCCGCCGGTCGCGCTCGCCGGGGCGAGATTCGACCAGCCCACGATCGGCCAGCTCGTTGAGCACGCGACCGAGCGATTGCTTGGTAATCGCGAGATGTTCGAGCAACTGGCTCACGGTCAGGTCGGGCTGGCGCGCGATGAAATAGAGTGCGCGGTGGTGCGCGCGGCCGAGCCCCATCTCGCCAAGCCCCTCGTCGATCGAGCGGGTCAGGTGGCTATAGCCGAAATAGAGCAGCTCGACGCCGCGGCGAATCTCGGTTTCGCGCAGGAAAAGCGGCGACGCGGAAGGGGTTGGGGCAGCCATGTTGACCGACTTTGCCGCTATCCTTACTGGCCTTCAAGCCCCAAAAATGGCAAGGCTTTGCCCCATGACCCTGATCGACGACACGCTTGCCCCGACCGCCGCGCTGGATTTCGCCGAGACGACGCATCCCGCGCCGGTCGCCGCCAACGAGCGCGCGCGATTGCTCGAAAATCCCGGGTTCGGGCGCGTCTTCACCGATCACATGGCGACCGTGCGGTACTCGGGCGTCGAGGGCTGGCACGATGCCCGTATCGAGCCGCGCGCGCCGCTGTCGATGGATACGGCGACGTCGGTGCTTCATTATGCGCAGGAGATTTTCGAGGGGCTCAAGGCCTATCGGCTCGCCGATGGCGGCACCGCGCTCTTTCGCCCCGAAGCGAACGCGCGCCGCTTCCAGGCTTCGGCGCGCCGCATGGCGATGGCCGAGCTGCCCGAAGACATCTTCCTCTCGTCGATCCGCACGATCGTCCGGCGCGAACGCGACTGGATCCCCACGGTCGAGGGCGGCGCGCTCTACCTGCGGCCCTTCATGTTCGCGACCGAAGTGTTTCTCGGGGTAAAGCCGTCCGCCGAATATCTTTACGCCGTGATCGCCTCGTCGGTCGCCGGCTATTTCAAGGGCGGCGCGCCCGCGGTGACGCTGTGGGTGTCGGAGGATTATACCCGCGCCGCGCCGGGCGGCACCGGCGCCGCCAAGTGCGGCGGCAATTACGCGACCAGCCTAGTCGCCCAAGCCGAGGCGATCCGCCAGGGCTGCGACCAGGTGCTGTTCCTCGATGCCGTCGCGCGCCGCTGGATCGAGGAACTGGGCGGCATGAACATCTTCTTCGTCTTCGCCGACGGCTCGATCGCCACCCCGCCGCTGACGGGCACGATCCTGCCCGGCATCACCCGCGATTCGCTGCTGACGATCGCCGGCGACCTCGGCATCACCGCGCGCGAGGAGCCCTATGCGATCGACCAGGCGAAGAAGGATGCCGAGAGCGGCCGCCTCGTCGAGGCCTTCGCCTGCGGCACCGCAGCGGTGGTCACGCCGATCGCTGGCATGAAGATGAAGGCCGGCGGATTCCAGATCGGGGGCGGCCAGCCCGGCCCAGTCACCCAGCGGCTGCACGCCGCCCTCACCGGCATCCAGCGCGGCACGGCCGAGGATGTGCACGGCTGGCTCGACCGGCTCGACTGAGCCGAAAGGGTCTTTTCATGCAGCGGCGCCTCGCCTAGAGCCACCCGCTCTGCTGGGGCGTCGCCAAGTGGTAAGGCAGCGGCTTTTGGTGCCGCCATTCGCAGGTTCGAATCCTGCCGCCCCAGCCAACAATTATCGCGACGTCTTTTGGGAATTCAGAAGTCTCAGTTGGATCGCTCGCTTGAGGCGACGGGTCGCTTCCAATCCCGGGTGGGGAACTACACAGAAAGTCCGGCTGGACGAGTCGTGTTACGATGATTTTGGTCAGGGCGCGTTAGCGACGCAATCATGAGATCTGGCGCAGATGCAGCAGTTACTTGACGTTCGATAAGCCCACCATTCGAGCACAATCCGCGGTTTGGGGCGGGCGCCCGTCCAAGCCCCTCGTACGCGCTTGCGCGAATCGCCAATCAACGGCGTTAGCGATGTGCCCCGCATCCTTCGCGTCGATATCGATACGATCAAAGAAGAAGTGCTGCAGCGGCTTTTCCGGATAGGCCTGAACGTCGAAAGCGGTGTTTGCGCCGGTCGCGCGGAAATTTCGGATCGACACATCGCTTAGGGCAGGAATGCCGAGATCGGCAGCAACCTTCGTCGCGAGGGTTTGCCAATAAGGCGGACGATCTCGAATACCGGCCGGAATGTGGGCGTAGCTATAAGAGGGATTCCAATTGAGATTGATCATGAGCGCAGTGCGGACGTAGCTCAATGCGACATCGTGTAGATCAATCGAAGAAATGACGCCGCCGCGCGTCTTCGCCGATTTGAACAACAAGCCGACCGGCACTGGGTAGTCGGCATGAAGGCGGTAGGCTTCGATATTGCGAATGCCGCCCGAGGTTTCGCTGCCGAAGGTCAGGCAAGCCGCAGCGTCCCTGACGATGCAATCGCGGATAACCACGTTCTCGCAGGGGCGCGCGACGCGCAACCCGTCCGCGTCGCGGCCTGCCTTCAGGCACAGTGCATCGTCGTTGCAGGAGATGTCGGCCTTCTCGACGAGGACGTGGCTCGAACTGTCGATGTCGATGCCGTCGGTGCTAGGACCGCGACCGCCGACATTGTTGCGGATCGTGACGTTCGATACTGTAACGTCGTGCGAATAGCACAGGTGAACGGTCCAGAAGCCCGATCGCGTGAGCGTCAATCCGTCGCCGACACGGACGCCGGAAGATTCGAAGACCTGGATTAGGCGCGGGCGGCGGCAATCGTAGTCGGCGGCCCAACGCAAGCCCTTGGGATCATACTGACGCCGCAGCGACCAATAGCTGTCCCACCAGACCTTGCCGTCGCCATCGATCGTGCCGTCGCCGACCACCGCCGCGTCCTTTTGGCGATAGACGTTTACCAGCGCGGCGGGCCAGGGCATTTCGATGCCGGCGATCCGTGTCGGCAGCACCGGATAGGCGTGGAGGGTTCGCATGCCGCGCAGCGTGACGCCTTTGTCGATACGGAGCGTCACGCCTGATTTCACGAAGAGGGCACCGCTGAGATAGGTGCCCGGCGCGAGCGTTACGGTGCCTCCCGATGCCGCCGCGGCGTCGATCGCGGCCTGGATGGCTTTGGTGTCTTCGGTACGGCCGTCGCCCTTTGCGCCGTAGTCCTGAGCGCGGAATTGCTGTGCGGCACGGACGGCCGCAAGTGCCGGAACGGCGAGCGTGATGCCGGCTGCGCCAAGCATTGAGCGGCGACCCAGGATCAAACGATCAGACATCAACGGCAAACCGGTGTTGCCCGGATCCGATGCCGACGATCACGGTATCGTTCGATCGCGAGATGACGCGGACATCTTGGCGGCCGGTGAGGTCGCGATGGCCTTCGCGCAGCGTGGAAGTGCGCAGTGCCGGGAGATGCACGGTGGCGACGGCGTTGGCGGGGATATCAACATCGAGCAGGAAGCCGCGCGCGCCGACGCGGCGCCAATTGCTGCGGATCGTTCCCTTGGCGGAGCGGTATGTGCCCTCGGCGCGGTCGAGCGGCGCCTGGAAGAGCGGCCGTATCGCGATCTCGTCAAAGCCGGGCTTGGCGGCGCTGATTCCGGCGATGCGGCGATACAGGAAGCCAACCACGGCGCCGAAAGCATAATGGTTGAACGAGTTCATCGCGGTGCCGCTGGTATCGCTGTTCCAACGTTCCCACATCGTCGTCGCGCCTTGGCTAACCATATAACCCCATGAGGGAAATTCCTTGCGGAGCAACAACTGGATCGCGGTTTTGGCGTGGCCGTTATCGGCGAGCGCATCGAGGATGTGTGGCGTGCCGAGGAAACCGGTACTGAGCTTGCCACCGCGCCGTGCGATATCGGCGGCGAGGACGTCGGCGGCGGGCCGACGCAGCGCTTCGGGCAATAAATCGAAGCGCAGCGCGAGGATTTGCGAGGTCTGGCTCGAATTGCCGACATGGCCATCGGGGCGGACATAGGCCTTGCGGAACGCCGCGTGGATGTTTGCACTGAGCGCCCGAAGTTTGCGCACGTCATCGTCGGCGCCGATCGCGGCGCCCATTTCGATCATCAGATCGGTCGTATGCGCCCAGAAAGCGGTGCCGATCAAATCCTTGGGCGTGGTCGGATCGCCGGGCTCCTTGGCGTCGAGCGCGAGCCAGTCGCCATAATCGAGGCCGCGATCGCCGGTCCAGCGATAGCCGGGGTTGATACGGCGGACATAGGCGCTCCACGCCATCATCGCGCGCCAGTTCTGTTCGATGATGCGGGTGTCGCCGTAGCGGTGATAGACTGTCCACGGCAAGATCACGCCCCCGTCTGCCCAGCCGGGCGTGCCCCCGCCCTTGGTCGGGAACGGGGCGGTGTCGGGAAACTCGCCGTCTTTGGTCTGGCCGGCGCGCACATCGGCCATGAACTTCCGGGTAAAGGCGTCGACGTCCATGTTGAAGCTTGCCGTGTCCCAGAAGATTTCGGCGTCGCCCAGCCAGCCCATGCGCTCGTCGCGCTGCGGGCAATCGGTCGGGATGCCGAACAGGTTCGAGCATTGGCTCCACATCGCGTTGCGCCAGATGCGGTCGATTACCGGCTCGGACGTCTTGAGCTGGCCGGTGATCGGCAGATCGCTGCGCACGACGACGCCTTCGAGCGCATCGCTGGTCGGCGTGCCCGGATAGCCCGTCACCTCGACATAGCGGAAGCCGTGATAGGTGAAGCGCGGCTCGTGGATCTCGGCATCCGGATCGCCGCGAAGGATGTAGTGATCGATCGCGCGGGCGCGGCGCAGGTTGCTTTGATCGACGTCGCCCGAGGGCTTGGCGAGCTCGGCGAAGCGGAGCTGGACCGTGGTGCCTGCCGAGCCCTTCACGCGCAGCCGCGTCCAGCCAGCGAAATTCTGTCCAAAATCGAACACGAAGACGCCGGGGCGCGTTTCGCGGACGGCGACGGCGCGCAGCCTCTCTACCTCGCGGATCGGCGGGCCGGGCTGCGCTTCGAGCCGACAGGAAGGCGAGGGGGCGTTGCCGGCCTTGGCCCAATCGCGCGCGTCGAAGCCGGGGGCGTCCCAGCCCGGCCGTTCGAGGCGGGCGTCGTAGTCTTCGCCGAGGAAAATGTCGGAGGCGCGGATTGGGGCTTCGGCGCCGCGCCAGCCGTCGCCGGTCAGCACGCTCTCGCTGCTGCCGTCTTCATAATCGATCTCGAGTTGTGCGATGAAGCGCTTCGGCGCGGGGCCGAAGGCGTAGCGCAGATCGAGATAGCCGAACGCGCTGGCGAACCAGCCATCGCCGACGATCGCGCCGAGCGTGTTGGCGCCCGGCGTCAGCTGATTGGTGACATCGTAGACCTGGTAAAGCGTGCGGATGCGATAATCGGTCTGCTCGGGCGTCATCGCGATATCGCCGACCTTGGCGCCGTTGAGCCGGGGTTCGTACCCGCCGAGCGCGGTTGCGTAGAGGCGCGCGCGGCGAACCGGTTTGGCAATGGTGAAGTCTCGGCGGAGTAGCATCGCCGGGGCGGGCGGCCACGGCTCGGTTTCGGGCACGATCTTGGCGGGGACGGCATGGCGCCATGCCGTGTCGTCGAAATCGGTCGCGGCCCAACCTGCGGGCATCGCCGCGAGCGTGGTCCTCCAATCGGGGCTCGACACGCGCCATTCGACGCGGCCATCGCGGTGCTTGAGCCGCAGCATTGCCGTAAGCGCGCCGCCGATCACCGGACGCGGTTGATCGGTGCGGACGCTCACGCGCATGGCGAAGGCGTGATGCTTGCCGTTCGACAGGGCATGGGTGACGTCGAAGGTCGAGAAGGCGCCCCACGACAGCCACGCATCGGGCTTGGCGAGGGTGACGCCATCGAGCAGCAATTCCTCGAGCGTATCCTTTGCGGAGAGGTAGAACACCGCTTCGGCCGGCGTGTCTTCGAGGTCGAACGTCCAGCGGAAATGGCGTGGCGTATCGTGGATCTGGTTCTCGCCCCAGATCCAGTGCAGCCCCACCTTGCGCAGTGCGCGCGTCGATGGATCTTCGGCGTCGAGCCAATCCGCCTGCCAATCTTGCGGATCGAGCAGGCCCATTTCCCACCAGGCGATATCGCTCGGCGGCATCGGCTTGCCGGCTTCGTCCCAGGCGAAGACGCGCCACCATATGCGTTGCCGCGACCGGAGCGCCGGGCCGGCATAGGCGATCTCGCTGGTGCGGTTGGATGGAACCTTGCCGGTGTCCCACAACAAGTCGGCGTTGCGCTCCAGCGCCTCCTCGCTGGCAGCGGCGACGATACGGTACGCGCTTTGGCGGACGCCGCGATCCTGCGAGCGGAGTTGCCACGAGAAATTGGGCTTGGGCGCTTCGAGCCCGAGCGGATTGACGATGCGGTCGACGCGCAGGTCTTCGATTCTGACACGCGGGCACGCGCCACGACCGATCGCCTCGCGAGCCGCGACCGGGCTCGCCAGCGATCCCGCGCCGGCGAGCGCGACGAAGGTTCTGCGATCGATTGCGGTCACGATGTCGGGCTCTCCGGTGTCATCAAGTCATTGTTGCGTGTTGCAATAGGGATTGCCAACCCGCGCGCAGGGCAGGACGGCGTTCGGTACGTTGTAGACCCGGCTCCATGACTGGAAGGCGTCGATCGCCTTTTCAGGCGTCGTCACGTACCAGCCATAGCCGTTGCGGCGGCCTTCGGAGAGCTCGTTGACGTCGTCGTGGATGGTCTTGTCCCAATCGCCGAAGATCGGCTGGCCGGTCGCCGGATCATAGAGCCGGCCCCAAAGCGGGTTGCCGTAATCGCGTTTGACCAATTTGCGTCCCTCGGGGGTCGAGGTCCAGGCCTTGCCAGTGACGGCACTCGTCTCCAGCCAATGCACACCGTCCAATACGGCACGCTGGATTGCCGGTGTCGGTTTGCCCTGATCCATCAGGAACAGCAGGACGTCGGTGGTCTCGTCGCTGGCGACCGCCGGGGGTTCGAAATTGCGGGCGGCGACGGGCGCCAGGGTCAGCGGGTCGGCCTGTTGCGGCCAGCCGGTCGGCTTGCCGTCGATGCTCCACTGCGCCTTGACGATCAGCGCGGTTCCCTTGGCGATCGCGGTCCTTGCCTGGGCTCGCAGGTCGTCTGGGACATAGGCATAGCCCGGCTCGCTGACGATTTCCTGCAACAGCATGATGCAGCGCGCCATCGCATTGTCGTTGAACGTGACCGCGTCGTGGAAATCGCCTTCGAGCGGATAGACCTGCGGCCAGCCGCCGTTGGGATATTGCGCCTCCAGCAAATAGCGCACGCCCTTAATGAAGCTCGCCTCGTAACGTTGGCGATCGGCTGAGCCTTCGGGCAGCGCGGCGATCACCTTGGCGAGGAAGCGCATCTCGCCGATCGTCGCGCCGTTGTCGAGCGTGCCTTCGAATGTCCAGTAGATGTCGTCCGGCGCGTCGAGTTTGGTCCTGTCCGGATTGATCTGTTCGGCGAGGTCCGCGTAATTCTGGCCGCGTGCACGCGGCGGGCCGGCGCGGTTCTGGTTCTTGCTCCAGCCGCCCGCCGGGGTCTGGAAGCTGACGACATTCTCGGCGATCGCATGCGCTTCGGGCGAGGCGTACCATTGCGTCGCGCGATCGAGCGGCATCGACTTGACGCCAGCGCCATAATGTTCGGGCGCGGCGGGCCAGAGGCGGTCGCCCTTCCGCTCGGCGGCGAGACTGGCGCGGTCGGCCTTGGCCAGCGCCTGCGAACGGTCGAGATAAGCCCGCCAAGCAGGTTGCTCGACCTGGGTTAGCGTTGCGATGCGCGCTGCGGTGAGCGATTGCGCGGCGTGGTTGATGCCGATCACCCGCGCGGCGAGTGGCGGGGCGGCGAGCGCGGTACAGGTGGCAAGTGCGAGGGCGAGGCGGAACAGTCTCAATCAATCTCTCCCGGTTGAGGATGCGGCGCTCAGTCGGCGACCGGCGTGAAATCGAAGTTGGTCGCCGCGACGAGCTTGCTCCAGTCGGCGGTGGTGTGGATGTCGAGCCCGCGATCATAGGCATAGCCGCTGTAATAGACGAACGGCTTGCCCGGCATGACCTTGACGAGGATCAGGTAATTGAGCGCGTCCTGCGCGAAGCCGGTTACCATCGACGGATCGACCGCGACGGTGACGAACATCTGGCCGTGATCGGGGTTGTCGGGGCCGGTGACGGTCAGCAGACCGTGCGCGGCGTCCTGCGATACGATAGCCTGGCCGGGGCCGGTGGCATGCTTGGCGATGCCGATGCCGACGACGAGCGGGTCTTTCGTGTCGGAGCCCAGCGTCGACTGCATCCGCGTGAAGTTTGATCCCAGCGGCAGATTGAAGGTGCGATGTTCCCAGACGCGGCGGACGACGTCGACCGGCCAGGGATTGTAATCGACCGCGAATTGGGCGGCGTCGCCGGCACCTTGGGCGACCTGCTTCTTCGCCCAGTTGCGCGAGACCCACAATTTGTTGTCGTACCAGATGCCGAGCCCGCCGGCGCCGCGGCTCTGGCCGACATCGTAGAAGTCGAGGCCTTCGCCGCGATCGATATGGTAATTGGGGAATTTGAGCTGGCGCTGCATGAACGGCCAGCGCACGCGCTTGCCCCAGATGTCGATGCCCGAGCCCGAGGGCGGCTCCTGCTTTTGCAAAGCGGGGCCGTAGATGCGTAGCGCGACGCGATCGTTTTCCCACAGAATGTCGTCATAGCGTTCGGGGGCGTAATGGGCGATCGCCTGAGGCTTGCGCGCGACGCCGGTCGGTGGCGTCAGCGGCTCGACGGCGTCCGGACGGCCGCGCGTCGCGGGATCGTAGGCGAGCGCGGCGACGGCCTTCATCTCGGCGGCGCGGCGCTTTTTTTCCTCAGCGCCTTTGATCGTGGCGGGCGGCGGCGGCGCGGGCGTGGTCGCGGCGATCACCGCGTCGCTGTCCCTTGCAGGTTCGGGAACGGGCAGGGGCTGCACCGGTTTGCCGAGGTCGGCCATTTCAAGGCCGGCGAGCAAATAGGCGCCGGTGGCGTAAGGGCCGGTGTCGGTCGGCGCGGTATGGACAGGTTGATCGCCGGTCTTCTGCGCGGCGCCGACGAGACCATTTGGCAGGATGTGGCGGTTGAGCCCGGCCCAGCCGCGGGTCAGCGCGGGCAGGGTTTTGTCGCGCGGCAGAAGGCCGTGATTGACACCCCAAGCGAGGCCGTAGAGCAGCAGCGCCGAGCCCGAGGTCTCGGCTTCGGGATAGGCGTCGGGATGAAGCAGATCGGCGCGCCACAGACCGTCGGGTTGCTGTAATTCGAGGATGCGTCCGGCGAGCTTGGTGTAGAGGCCGGTGTAGAAATCGCGGCCGGCGAAATCCTCCGGCATCGCGCTCAGCACACGGGCGAGCCCGCCGAGCACCCAGCCGTTGCCGCGCGACCAGAAGATCGGCTTGCCATCGGCACCGTGGCGGCCCTTGAAGCGGGCGTCGCGATAGAACAGGAGCTGGCCCGGATCCCACAGCCGCGCCGCGGTGCGCCGCCATTCCTTGTCCATCGCCGCGATATATTGCGGGTTGCCGGTCAATTGCGACATGCGCGCGAGCACCGGCGGCGCCATGTAGAGCGCGTCGCACCACCACCAGATCAGCGGACCGTCGTCATCATCGGGGCGGGCGAGATAGTGGCTGGCGAAATCGAGCCGCTGTTCGAGCGGCATCAGGATTCCCTGAGCGCGGCGGCGAGCGTAGAGCTCCTCGTAGAGATCGCCGACCGCCATGTCGTCGGCATTGAGCAAAGTCTTGTCCGATTTTCCGCCGCGCAAGGCGTAATTGTAATGCTCGGCGACCATCGTGAGGAAGCGCAGGATGCGCGGATCGTCGGACGTGCGCGCCAGGCGCGCGACGCCGGTGTAGAAGGCGGCGGCGACCCAGTTGGGGGCAATTTCCTGAAGCGCGCCGCCGGTAGACAGCGGGATCGGGCGCTTGGCCATATCGGCGATCTGTGCGTCGGCGACGTAGTTCAGCGTCTGCATGACATGATCGCGCGACGGGATTTGGTTGGTGGAAAAATCGAATGAAGGACGTGTCGGGAGATTGAGCCATGCCGCTTCGACGCCGGCGACCGGCTGTTGTGGGGCGGCGCCTGCCGGTGCGGTGCTTACGACCAGCGCGGTAAGGCTCGCCCAGCCTGCCAAACGCATCGCCCTCGTCGTCATAATCGTCTCCCGTTCTTGCGCCGGTCGGTGGCGAAAAGGGGATCCGGAAGCGCGATGCTCCCGGATCCTAGCATTGCCTGAAACCTTCTCCTGGGGAGGGTCAGAAGGTCGCACGCACACCGAAGAGCAGTTCGCGGCCGAAGTGCCGATAGTTCGACACGCGATCGGTCGCGTCCACATAGCGGTCATTATATTCGTCGGTCAGGTTCACGCCCTCGAGCGAGAGCGACAGGTGTTTGGTGAGGTTGTAGCTGAACGAGGCATCGACGTTGAGCGTGCTCTTGATGCCTTCTTCCGAGTTGTTGTTGCCGCCGGGAAAGGAGAGCAGATAGTCGCCGCGATAGGCTCCCGAGACTCGGACGCTGAGCTTCTTCGTCTCGTAATAGAGGGTCGCATTGAAGGCGTGCTTCGACTGGCCGGTAAGTCGGTTGTGACCGTAGTCGCCGTAGCTGACGTCGGAATCGACATAGGTGTAGTTGCCGATGAAGCCGAAGTGGCGCAGCGCGCCGGGCAGGAAGGTGAAGGGCTGCTGATACTGAACCTCGATGCCCTTGAGATTGCCGCCGTCGCCGTTGACCTTGCGCGTAATCTCGAAATCCTCGTCGGGCGAGGCCGGGGTGCCGACAAGCAGGCTATCGGGCAGGCCAAGGCTGCGCCATGGCACGACCTCTGTGATCTGCGAGGTGAAAGACTTGATGTCCTTGTAGAAGGCGGCGACCGAGATCAGCGATTCAGGCGCGAAATACCATTCGAGCGAGACGTCGTAATTAGTCGCGCGGAAGGGCTTCAGGAACGGATTACCGTAGGTCACCCGCCGCGTCGGCGTCGACAACGAACCGCCCGGCGTCAGATCGCCAAGGCCGGGCCGCGACATCACCTTGGCGGCGGCGAGGCGAACGGTCACGTTATGCGCAGGCTCCAGCGCCAAGTTGAACGACGGCAGCCAGTCGCTGTAATTATTCTTCACGTTGACATAGTCGGTATTGAGGAAGCCCGACGAGCTGACATGCGTGTGGGCGTAGCGCACGCCGACATTGCCGCGCGCGACCATGCCGCCGAGATGGGTATGGAAATCGGCCTGCAGGAAGCCGCCGGCGTCATCCTCGCCGACTTCGCGCGACCCGTTGTAGCTGGGCACCAACGGATCGTCGAAGGTGCTGATATAGTCGTTTATCTTCCAGATATCGGGCACGATGTAATAAAGGTCGGTCCCGGCGGGCACGTCCATGCTGCCCTTGATGTTGACGATCTTGCCGAGGTTGGTGACGTCGGTCGCGGCGTCGGAACCGCTCAGCGTCGAAACCGCCTGTTGCACGCCATAGGTGTCGAAGCTGTACGTATGGTACTCGCCGCCGCCCTTTAGCGTCAGGCCGTCGGTGAGGTCGTATTCGAGTGCCCCGCCGGCGGTCTTGAGGCGGTAGTCGGTGCCACCGCGGCTGTGATGCGCCGAGGTTAGCGTGAAGTTCCGTCCATCGGTGACGTCGAAGCCGTAGGAGATGACCGGCAGGCGATCGTTCTTCCGGAAATCGTACATGTAGCCATCCATATCGGTGGCATCAAAGGTGTACGAATAGGACTCGGGGGTTCGCGCCTTGGTGCGCGATTCGCCGATCTTGAGGCGGCCGCGGAAGCGATCGGTGAAGGCGTGCTTGGCGTTGAGCGACACCTGGCCGAAGGTCGTTACATCACGCGAATACCCATTTTCTGAGCGGACATCGACATTGTCGAAGACGCCATAGGATATGATGTTCTTGTTCGGATCGATCGCATAGTCGTCGACCACCGTGTCGCGAACGCCGCCGGCCGAGCGACTGAAACCGATCGCCTCAATGTTCGGACTTTCCGCGGCCTGGCTGTAATGCGCGTAGAGCGAATCGAGCGTAACCTCGGTCTGGTCATCGGGCTTCCACTGGAAAGATCCGGTGATGCCGAGCCGTTTTTCCTTGATCGAGCCAAAGGTATAGCGCGGAATGCGCGGATAATAGGCCGATAGCAGCGCATCGCGATCGGCTGTCGTGGAGCAGGTGACGCAGCCCGCGAAATTGTTGCCCTGGCCATAGGGAAGCGACGGATCGCCGCTTTGCCAGCGCGTGGTGTTGAAGCTCTCACTGATCGGATTACGGCGTGAATAGGCCGCGGACACCAGCATGCCGAACGTGCGGTCGGCATTCGCCCAGCTCATCAGCCCAGCGAGGCGCGGCTGCACGTTCTTGGCCAGATCGTTGTACGCGCCCTGCGCCGACAGCGCGTAGTGCATGCCGGCGCCGTAATCGAGGCCGCGCCCCGTTTGCAGGTCGACCGTCGCGCCGAGCGAGCCTTCCTCAAGTTCCGCCGACTGCGTCTTGCGCACGGTGATGCTGTTGAACAGTTCGGAGGCGAACACCGAAAAGTCGAACCCTCGGCCCTTGTTGCTGCCATAGGCGGCCTGCGCCTCAAGGCCGTTGATACGGACCTGGGTGAATTCGGAACTCAGCCCGCGCACACTGATCGTGCGGCCCTCACCGGCGTCGCGATCGATCGTCACACCGGGCAGGCGCTGGATCGATTCGGCGAGGTTGAGATCGGGAAACTTCGCCATGTCCTCGGCGAGGATCGCGTCAACCTCTCCGGCAGCGGTTCGCTTGATGTCGAGTGCTTTTTCGAGGCTGGAACGGAAGCCGGTAACGACGATGTCGTTGTCGCTCTGGCCATCGGCCGGTTGCGCGGCGGATGCGTCCTGGATGCCCGCCGCCGGGGCGGCTTCAGCCTGCGCGGTCTGGCCGAAAGCGGCGCTGGCGGTCGTCATCACGGCGATCGAGGCGGTTGCATATAGCCATGCGCGCGCCGTCCGGTTGGGTCCCCTCATCAATCCTCTCCTGGTGCTCACCGTTCTTTGGCTACCGGTGTCAGTATGATTTCTAGCGGTAATCCCACAATTTGCAACAGTGTTTCGCATTTTGTGATTTTGTGTGGAAGTTTTGCAACGACCGTTGGTCAAGTGTCCGAGCGATCTGTTCAATTTCAGTCGGTTATTGTCGGCCGCTCAGGCCGCCTTAGCGACCTCGACCATGTAGACGTGGTTGCGGCCGTGCATGTTCGACCCGAAGACGAGCCACTTGCCGTCAGGCGTGAAGGTCACATTGGGTTCGAGACGATAGTCGTGGGCCGCCATGTCGACGAGTCGTTCGCGTCGCATGTAGAGCGGGGTAACGAGGCTGTCGTCATACGCATCGGTCTCTCCATCGACGATCGTTTCGGGGTGCAGCAGGACGATCCATTTACCGTCGGGGGCATGGGCGACCATGTCGCGGTCTCCGCCGTCGCCGGCGAAGACGCTCTGGTCGGGCGAGACATTGTAGTGGACCGACCAATTGTCCTGATCGACGCGCCGCCACATGCGCTTGCCGGTGGTAAGGTCGATGCTGGCGACCCAGAACACCTGCCCGCGCGGCGTCTGCAGATCGAACATCATCGACTTGCCATCCGGGCTGAAAAATTCGTGCCCCCAGATTTCCATGTTCATGGTCCGCTCGCGTAGCGGCGCGAGGCCGGTGCCGTCGGCGCGGATGCGCCAGATGCGATTGACGCGGTGCCAAGGCCCTTCGTGGCAGAAGCTGATCTGCTGCGGATCGGTCGGCGAGAATTGTGAATGGTTCAGCCAGTCATGCGAGCGCTTGAGCACGCGCCGGCTGCCACTGGCGATGTCGATCACGAACAATTCCATCGGCACGCGCGAGGCCCAGCGCTGAAGCATCCTGACGCCCTTCGCCTTGGCGAAGTTGAGCGGTTTGCCATCGGGACCGAGCGCGGCATATTCGGCCTGGCCGAACTTGCGATTGTGCGGATCGGGCACGTCGGGCTGGAGCGGCTTGTCGCCATAAGCAACGACGCCGACGAACATCGTCTCGTCGCAATTGAGCGCGTCGATCTGGCCGCGTTCGAGACGGGCAACCTTGCGCACCTTCTTGCTGTCAACATCGATGCCGTAGACGGTGCGAGGGCGATCGGTCGGCTGGCCGTCGCCGGGGTCGGAGACGCTGTAGTAGACGGTGCGGGTCTTCTTGCCCATGAAGAGCAGGTCGGCGCGCTTGTCCATCAGCAGCGGGCTGACGGCGCGCGTCTTCATGTCGACCAGCGAGATGCCTCCGGGCGTGCTGATCACCAGCTTGTCGCCTTGCGGCGTGAACATGTCGCGATAGAAATAGAGCTTGCCGCCGCCTTCGGCACCGGTGAGGCGGACGATGCGATGGCCGGTCTTGGGATCGACCCATTCCTTCGGAGTCGGGCTAGTCGCAGCGTTAACGGCCTGAGGCGAGACGAGGGCGGCACCCAAAGCGGCGCTGCCGCCGAGCATCTGGCGGCGGGTCGGTGCGATCATGTCGATCTCCCTTGCAATAGAAGGTGGGGAAGGGCCGGCGGGCATCGTTCACGCCGCCAGCATGTTGCCGTAACCGATGACGATAGTGGCGAGGACGAGCAGGCCGACGCCGGACCAGACCATCGCCTTCAGCCGCGTCGGCGCGCCGCGCCATTCATGGAGAGCAAAGCCCCAGATCGTGCCGAAGATAATGATCGACGCCATGTGCAGCGTCCAGGACGAGAAGCCGAAGCGCCCCATCTGGCTTTCGCCCATCGTGTAGAAGAAAAACTGGAAATACCACGCGGTTCCGGCCAGCCCGCAGAGCAGGAAGTTGGCGACGAGCGGGGGCTTGCCGCCATCGGCGTCGGCGGAGGGGCCGGGACGGCCGAGCCATTCGCCGGCGCTGCGATTGCGCACGATCAGGAAGGCGCACCAAATGCCGTTGGTCAGGAGGCCGCCGAACATCACGAGACAAAGGGTCGGCAGCCCGGTCCATAGCGGGCCGGTGCCGCGTGCCGCCGACAGCGCCTTGATCGGCTCGCCGGCGGCAAGGCCGAAGGCGAAACAGGCCGACATCACACCGGAAAAGATCGCCACGGCGATCCCCTTGCGGAAATCGAACTCGGCAATCGTCGCGGTCTTCTCGGCGACCGATTGTGCGGCGTCCTTGCGCGACCCGGCGATCGCGACGACGATGATGCCGACAAGCGTAATCGCGAGCCCGGCCAATGAGAACAGCCCGGAAGTCGTGCCGAGTAAGGTCGTGGCAAAGGTGCCGGCGAAGATCGGCGGGATCAGCGTGCCGAAGATCGTCGTCAGCCCGAGCACGACGGCCATGCCGAGCGAAAGGCCGAGATAGCGCATGGTGAGGCCATAGGTGAGGCCGCCGAAGCCCCACAGGATGCCGAACAGGCCGCAAAGGCCGACGATATGGCGGGGCACCTCGCCCATCACCACGAGCAGATCGTTGGTCTGGATCGCGGCGAACAGCCACGGTGCGATCAGCCAGGAAAAGATGCCGCCGGTCAGCCAGAAGATTTCCCACGACCAGCGTTTGACGCCCTTGTAGGGAACGTAGAAGCTCGCCGAGGCGAGGCCGCCGAGCCAGTGGAAGATGACGCCGATCAGCGGGTTGGGTTGCATGATTGGGCTTTCGTTCAATCGAGGTGAAAGACGGTTTGCAGCGGCGTGCTGACCGGCGACCCGTCCGAATTGGTCGCCATCAGCGGCGCCATCGATTGCCACCAGCGACGCATGACCGGCGATTGCGGCAGCGCGTCCATGCCGTGACCATCGTCGCGCCATAGCGTGGCGAATAACAGGTCGGTCTCGGCATCGTGATGGATCGAATAATCGCGAATGCCGGCGGCCTTGAGCGCGGCAACGAGATCGGGCCAGATCGAATCGTGGCGGCGGCGATATTCCCCCAAGCAGCCGGGCTTAAGATGCATCCGGAACGCGATCTTCTCCATCACAGGGTGAGCCCCAGCCGGTAGATGCGGTTGGCGTTACGCCCGAAAAGGTCGCAGCGCTCGTCGTCGGAGAAATCGGCGACCAAGAGGTGATAGGCCTCCAGATACGCATCGAACGGCGCGAACAGCTTGTCCGTCGGCGCATCGCTCGCGAACATGCAGCGTTCGGTGCCGAACAGGTCGATCGCTTCGAGCAGGAACGGGCGGACTTTTTCCAGCGTCCAGTCGCGATAGATGAAGCCGAGCCCCGACAGCTTGATCGAGACGTGATCGAACTGTGCCAAGGTCCGGAGGCCATAGCGCCAGCGCGTCACGCCTTCGCGGTCACCGGTCACGGGCATACCGACGTGATTGATGATGACAGGAATGTCGGGGTGTCGCGCGATCAGCGGCGCGAGTCCGGCCATCTGACCTGCGTAACATTGCAGATCGAACAACAGGCCGTATTTGGCGAGCAGGCCGTAGCCGCGCCACCAATCGTCCTCCTGAGTCACGTCGCGAGGGCTGTAGGTACGCATCGGGTTGATGTGCCAGTTGACGATCTGGCGGATGCCGCGAACGTGGGGGTGCGCCGCCTGCGCTTCGAGTAGCGGCTCAACATCCTCGCGATCTAGCGGGGCAAAGGCGATGATCGCGTTGGGGAAGCCGCGCGTGCCTGCGATATTTTCCAGCCACGCGGTTTCGTCGAGCGCCTGGTCCGGGGCGGCGCCAGCGTCGATATGGACGATACCTTGCACGTTCCAGCCGGCTGCATCGGCGAGATAATCGTCGAGCAGATAGGTCCGGGCAATCGCTTCGGTCGAGCCGTTGGGGCCGCCGTCGTCGAACGGCGCGCTCAGCCACGGATAGCGAATATGGCCGAGATCCCACAGATGGACATGGGCGTCGACAAAAGGCGGTCGCGTCATGATCCTCTCCGCACGCCGGCGTCCGGTGTTCCGGATCGCCGTTTGGCTGTCATTAGAAGGTGGTCCGCCCACCCGATGTGTCGAAGGTCGAGGCGGTGGTGAACGAGCATTCCTCGCTCGCCATGAAGCACACCATCGCTGCTGATTCCTCGACCTCGCCAAGGCGCCCCATCGGGATCTTCGAGCGCATGTAATCGACTTGGCTCTGCGGCAGTTGCTCGAGGATCGGACTATCGAAGGTCGCCGGGGTGATGGCGTTGGCGATCACGCCTTTGGTGGCGAGCTCCTTACCGAGGCTCTTGGTCAGCCCGATCACTCCAGCCTTGGTCGCCGAATAGGCTGAGGCGTTGGGATTGCCTTCTTTGCCGGCGACCGACGAGACGTTGACGATACGGCCATAGCCGCGCGCCACCATGTGGGCGCCGACCGACCGGCAGCAGAAGAAGGTGCCGTTCAAGTTGATCGCGACGACCTTGAGCCAGCTGTCGACCGGAAATTCGGTGACGGGTGCCGTGGCGCCGGTGATGCCGGCCGAGTTGATCAGGATGTCGACAGCGCCGAGCGCGGCGATCGTCTCACAGGTCGCGCGCTCGACGGCATCGTTATCGGCGACGTCCACGACCGCGACGTGCGCGACGCCGGCGACCTGCTTGCGCTCGGCAAGGTCGGCTTCCTTTATATCCCACAAGGCGACGGTCCCGCCCTCCGCGATGATTCGCTGCGCCGCGCTCCAGCCGAGGCCCGAGGCACCGCCGGTGATGACGGCGGTGCGGCCGGCAAAACGCCCCGCATAGGCGCTCATGCCAGCGTCTCCGCGCCGAACGCGACGAAGCGCTGGCGCTGCTCGCCGAGCTTCTCGATGCCGAGCGTCACGACGTCGCCGGGTTTGAGATAACAGGGCTCGGGCTTCTGGCCGAGACCGACGCCGGGTGGCGTGCCTGTAGTAATGATGTCGCCGGGCTCCAGCGTCATGAACTGCGAGCAATAGGCGACGATCTGCGCGACGCTGAAGATCATCGTCGAGGTGCTGCCGTCCTGCATGCGCTTGCCATTGACGTCGAGCCACATTTTCAGCGCCTGCGGGTCGCCCACCTCGTCGGCAGTTACGAGCCATGGACCGACCGGACCGAATGTCGGGAAGCCCTTGCCCTTGTCCCAGGTCGGGCCGCGTTCCTGTTGCCAATGGCGTTCGGAAACGTCGTTGACGACACAATAGCCCGCGACATGATCAAGAGCGTCGGCTTCCTCGACATAATCGGCGCGCTTGCCAATCACCACGCCGAGTTCGACTTCCCAATCGGTCTTCTTGGAATCGCGCGGGATGACGACGTCGTCATTGGGGCCTTGGAGGCAGCTTACCCATTTGTTGAACACCACTGGCTCGGCGGGGATCGGGAGGTTCGATTCCGCGGCGTGATCGGCATAATTGAGCCCGATCGCGATGAACTTGCGAGTGCCAGATACCGGCACGCCATAGCGCGGATTGCCCTCAACCAGCGGGAGCGAAGACGAACCGAGCGCGACTAGCCGGGCTAGCGCACCGGCATCGAGCATCGCGGCGTCGATATCCGCGACCTCACCGGAAAGATCGCGCAGGCGGCCGTCGGCGTCGATCAGACCCGGCTTTTCCAGGCCGGCGGGGCCGTAGCGGCAAAGCTTCATGAAATTGATTCCTCAGTGCGTGTAGGGACGGTGGAGTGGGATGTCGCGGTTGAGCTCGACGCCGAACCCCGGCTTGTCGAGCTTGGAGACATGGAGCCGCCCGTTTTCGGGCACTGGCTCGCCGAGTAATTGTGGCGCGAACA
>JBQCHO010000047.1:0-2708 GCA_051954635.1 Sphingomonas sp.
AGGGTTGGGTTGTGTCGAGCGGCGGCGAGAGCGGCCATGAAGAGGGCCTGTTTGATCTCGGGTCTGCCGCCGCGGGTTCTGCGATAGGCGTCGTTGCTGCCACTTTGTCTTGGATGGGGAGCGAGGCCGGCGAGAGCGGCAGCCTGGCGTCGCCCCAGGGTGCCGAGCTCGGGCATGAGGGCGGCGAGCTGGGCGGCGGTGGCGGGACCGATGCCGGCGATGGAGCGCAAGACGCAGACGGTCTGGCGTAGCGGTTCGCAGGCGTTGATGAGCGTTTCGATATCGGTGTCGAGGCCGGCGATTTCGGCATCGAGGGCTGCGAGGATGCGGCAGAGGCGAGGTTCGATCGGCGCCATGCCGGGGGCCTGGAGGCGATTGCGGCAGGCGACGCGCTCACGGACGAGGTCGCGGCGAGTGGAGACGAGAAGGTGAAGGCGGTCGCGTTGGCGATCGCGCGGCTGCCAGCGGGCGAGCCGATCGTGGCGTTCGCTGCCATAGCGGGCGAGCGCACAGGCATCGATCGCGTCGCTTTTGCCGAGGATCCCGAGCGAGCGGATGAAGGCCTTCACCTTGCGGGCATCGGCGCGGTGCACGTGTCGCCCGGCGGTGACCAGCGCATCGAGCAAGACGGCTTCGTAGCCACCCGTTGCCTCGCAGATCACCAGCGCGTCAGGATCAAGCGACGCGGCAAAGCGCGCCAGCGCCGCGCCGGTATTGGGTATTTTTGTCGTGCGCCCGATTCGGCTGTCGAAGACGACGATCTCGATCTTGCCGACATCGCAGCCGACGAAGCAGGTGGGGATGGTGGTGGAACCATGCATTGCAGGCTATCCTCCAGTGGCTTGTGATTGTCTGCGGGCGTCGACAAAGCGGCCCTGGCAACTCACCAAGCGTCAAGGGAAGCGATCAGGCGACCAAGATGACGACGGGCACGAGCCCTATGCCGGGACGGTCGGACCAATCGCGCCCGGGCCGGGTGGCCACCCGGCCCGGGCATCCCGCTTATGAGCGGAACCGCGCGCTTATACGATAACTCAAACAGACAATGCCGGGCTTGTCCCGGCATCCACCGTGCCACAATGCCCGCAGGGACTAGTTGCGCGGTGGACCCGGCACAAGGCCGGAGCGACGGTTGCGAAAACGATACGGTGCCGTCCCTGAATTCCAATCGGCGGATTGTCCCTCGATCGGCATCACGGCAACCGAGTGTTTCCGGCGTTTGGCTGGTCGTTGTCGATCGGACGCCTTAGGTCGACAGCGAAACGAACGGAGATCTGCCATGCCCATTCCCGCCAGCTGGTCGTCCCAGCTCCAATCGCTGCTGCGCATCGTCACCGCGCTCGGCTTCATGGAGCATGGCGTGTCCAAATTCTTCGGCATCCCGCCCTTCCCGATGCCGCTCACTCCCCTGCTCTACACCGCGGGCACGCTCGAACTGGTCGGCGGCGGGTTGTTCCTGCTCGGCCTGTTCACCCGCCCGGTGGCGTTCGTGCTGTCGGGGATGATGGCAATCGCCTATTTCATGGCGCACGCGCCCAAGAGCATTTTCCCGGCGGTCAATGGCGGCGAACCGGCCATGCTCTACGCCTTCATCTTCCTCTATTTCGCCGCTGCTGGCGCCGGCGCGTGGAGCGTCGACGCGCTGCGCAATCGGTCGGCCGCCTGATCCGCGCGGGCGCGATTGCGCTGGCCGCATCGCGCCCGCTATCACCGCCGGCATGACCGACGAGCCGCACAGCCGCAACATCGCCTTGCTGATCGACGCCGACAACGCGTCGTCGCACACGCTCGACCCGGTGCTGACGATCCTGGCCGAGCTCGGCACCGTCAACATTCGCCGCGTCTATGGCAATTGGTCGAAGCCGGCGCTCAAGGGCTGGCGCGACCAGACGGTGCGCTACGGCATCGAGCCGCAGCAGCAATTCGACCTGACCAAGGGCAAGAACGCCACCGACATGAAGATGACGATCGACGCGATGGACCTGCTCTATCGCGGGCGCGTCCATGGCTTCGGCATCATGTCGTCGGATTCGGATTTCATGCCGCTGGCGATGCGCATCCGCCAGGACGGCCTGCCGGTCTATGGTTTCGGCACGTCGAAGACGCCGGAAGCGTTCAAACAGGCCTGTACGCGCTTCATCGACGTGACCGCGCTCCACCAGACGCCGGCGCCCGAGACGGTCAATGGCGGCGCCAATGGCAAGTCGGAGGTCGATCCCGAGTTGCTCAAGCTGCTGGTCGACGCCTATGACGCGGTGAAGCGCGACGAGCGCGGCTTCGTCAACCTGTCCGAATTGGGCGAGCGTGCCGGCAATCGCTCGAGCTTCGACGCGCGCAATTATGGCTACAAGCGCTTGTCCGACCTGATCGAGGCGGTGCCCAATTTCCAGACCGAGCGCCGCGACGGCGGGCGGGTGTTCGTCAAACGGGTGCGCTAGAAGCTAGCGCTACGGAACCCCTACTCACGCTTCCCCGGCGAAGGCCGGGGAAGCGTTCTTGCTGAGCGGGCTGATCAATCCCCGGGGCAGCCGCCCGCCTCGCCGATCATCTTGGTCAATTCCCCCGCAAGCAGCACCTTCGCCGGCCCGTTCGCCAGATGGTCGAGGTCGCGCAGCGTCCGGTCCTTGCCCAACCGCTGCATGATGCGCAGTCCGACATAATAGCCCCAGCGCGCGGGGAAGATGCGCGCCGGGTCCTCGCGACCATAG
>JBQCHO010000048.1:0-3503 GCA_051954635.1 Sphingomonas sp.
GAAGGCGCCAGCCTCGTCTCGGTGTTCCTCGGCGCCGGCGGCATGGATTGCCGCGTCGATGGCGCGATCACCTGCACCGGCGCGGCCGCTTATGCCGAAATGGGCGGCGCGCTGCTGACGCAAGGCGAACAGAACCAGGAAGCCGCCGTCTCGCTGCGCCACGAAGCGCTCGACGGCCAGAGCCACCAGACGTGGCGCGCCGTCGCCAAGGACCGCTCGACCGCCAGCCTCGCCGCCCGCGTTGAGGTCGCCCGCGGCGCGCAGAAGACCGACGGCGAGCAGAGCCTGCGCGGGCTCCTCCTCGATCGCACCGCGACGGTGAACCTCAAGCCCGAACTCGAAATCTTCGCTGACGATGTGAAGTGTGCGCACGGTGCCACCGTCGGCGAGCTCGACAAGACGGCTTTGTTCTACCTGACGAGCCGTGGCATCACCCAGCCCCGCGCCAAGGCGCTCCTCACCCGCGCCTTCGTCGCCGACGCCCTCTCGCGCATCGGCACCGAAGCCGTGCGCGACGCCTTCACCGCCGACGCCGATCGCTGGCTGGAGGGTGCGTTATGACCCATCCACGCCGTCACCCCGGACTTGTTCCGGGGTCCACTGTCGGGCTGAATCCGAACCATGCGGCGCTTGCGGCACGGTGGATGCCGGAACCAGTCCGGCATGACGAAGAGGCTACAAAAGTTGGATTCCCTATGCCATTGTTCGCGCAATGTTCTCGGATAACCAACGTCGCGTCTTTTCTCAGCAAATCCCGGTCGCTGACGCCGCCCAATCAAAACCGCGCGACACTCTCCACTTTCTCCACTTCACCCCGGTGGACGAGGTGACGGCATGACCACCACACTGGACGATCGCCCCCTCGACCTCCTTGCCGATTTCCCGGCAATCCCAGCGGGCTGGGCCTATCTCGACACCGCCGCGACCGCGCAGAAGCCGCGCCCGGTGATCGACGCGATCACCCGCGCCTATAGCGAGACCTACGCGACCGTGCACCGCGGGGTCTATCAGCGCTCGGCCGACATGACGCTCGCCTACGAGGCCGCCCGCAAGCGCGTCGCGAGCTTTCTCAATGCGCCATCACCCGATGAGATTGTCTTCGTCCGCGGCGCGACCGAGGGCATCAACCTCGTCGCACAAAGCTGGGCCGGCACCCACCTCAAGGCCGGCGACCGCATCCTGCTCTCGACGCTCGAGCACCATTCGAACATCGTCCCCTGGCAGCTCGTCGCCGAGCGCATCGGCGCGGAAATCGACGTCATCCCGCTGACGATGGACGGCCGCATCGACCTCGACGCGATGGCCGCGATGCTCACCGAGCGCCACAAGCTCGTCGCGCTCGCTCATGTCTCGAACGTCCTCGGCTCGGTGCTCGACGCGCGCCGCGCCGCCGATCTCGCCCACAAGGTCGGTGCGAAGCTGCTGCTCGACGGCTGCCAGGCGGTCCCCCGCCTCCCCGTCGATGTCGGCGCGATCGGCTGCGATTTCTACGTCTTTTCCGGCCACAAGCTCTACGGCCCGACCGGCATCGGCGTGCTGTGGGGCCGCGACGAGTTGCTCGACGCGATGCCCCCCTATCAGGGCGGCGGCTCGATGATCGACCGGGTGACCTTCGCCAAGACCACCTACGCCCCGCCGCCAGGCCGCTTCGAGGCGGGCACGCCGCACATCGTCGGCGTCGTCGGCCTGCACGCCGCGATCGATTACGTCGAATCGATCGGCCTGGAGCGCATCCACGCCCACGAAGCCGCGCTCGTCCGCGAGGCGCGTGCGGCGATGGCCGGCCTCAACAGCGTCCGCGTGTTCGGCCCCGAGGATTCCGCCGGGATCGTCAGCTTCGCAGTCGAGGGGGTTCATCCGCACGATGTCGCCACCATATTGGACGAGGGCCAGGTCGCGATCCGTGCGGGCCACCACTGCGCGCAGCCGCTGATGGAGGAGCTCGGCGTCCCCGCGACGGCGCGCGCCAGCTTCGGGGTGTACAACGGGCCGGCTGACGTCGCGGCACTGGTCAAGGGCATCGAACGAGTAACGAGGATCTTCGGGTGAACGAGCAAGGCAAGATCACGATCGAGGAAGTCGGGAGCGTCGAGGCGCCGCCCAAGGCGCGCGTCGAGGACAGCGCGCGAGAGACCTTCGAGCGCAAGCGCGACTATCTCGACGGCTTCCTGTCGCAAAAGCCCGCGGCCGATCCGGTTGGCGGCGAAGGCGGCGCGCTGCAGGCCGCGGTGATCGAAGCGCTGAAGGAAATCTACGATCCCGAAATCCCGGTCAACATCTACGATCTCGGCCTGATCTACGGCGTCGAGGTGACCGAGGACGGCCACGCCGCCGTCAACATGACGCTGACGACCCCGCACTGCCCCGTGGCGGAATCGATGCCCGGCGAGGTGGAACTCCGCGTCAGCGCCGTCCCCGGCATCGCCACCGCCGACGTCAACCTCGTCTGGGACCCGCCCTGGGACCCGCAAAAGATGTCGGACGACGCCAAGCTCGAACTGGGAATGCTATAAACGGTTTCGATCAAAGTAGTACTTTGATCGAGGAAGGAAGTTCAAACGATGGCCACGACAGTTCTACAGCGCCCCGCCGCAGTCATGTTGACCGACAAGGCCAAAGCCCGCGTCGCCGCGCTGATGTCGAAAGCCCCCGCCGACGCGATCGGTGTGAAGCTCTCGACCCCGCGCCGCGGGTGCTCTGGCCTCGCCTATTCGGTCGATTACGTCACCGCAGCCAACCCGATGGACGAGCGTATTGAAACCCCCGGGGGCACCTTCTTCGTCGACGGCGCCTCGGTGCTCTACCTGATCGGCTCGACGATGGACTGGGTCGAGGACGATTTCGCCGCGGGCTTCGTGTTCCAGAACCCCAACGCCAAGGGCGCGTGCGGGTGCGGGGAGAGTTTTACGGTCTGAAGCGCTACGCCAGCATGTGCGTCACGTTTCGACAAAATTCGGCATTCTCGGCATCGAGTTTAGTGTCACCCGTGGGCTGAAGAAACCTGGCCCAATAGCTTTTCATGTCGGCAAGCACGGCCGGATCGCGATGCAGCGTCGAGCGAACACGATCGAGTGTGGACTGCCGGACAACGACGCCGTCTGCATAGAGGATCGAGCAAGTCATCAGCAACGCAAGCGCGCTTCGATCGCTCTGTTCGAGCGAGCCGCCATCGAGAAGCTCGACCCACTCGTCGAGACGTGCCGCATCGGCCAATTCAACCTCCCAATCCTGCTCCCTACCGGTTGCGGGTAAATCGAGCAGCGCGTTGAGATGGTCCACGGCTTGCGCCGACGGCCAGAAATATCCTTCGGTCACGCGCCCTTCCGCAGCAGCAACGCCGTCCGCAGACACTCGCACACCACCTCGCCGCGCTGGTTGAGCATGCGGTGTTTCCACGTCACCAGCCCGGCGTTCGGCCGCGACTTGCTGTCGCGGAGTTCGGTCACTTCGCTGGTCGCGCGCAGCGTGTCGCCGATGAACACCGGCTTGGGCATGACAAGTTT
>JBQCHO010000049.1:0-10668 GCA_051954635.1 Sphingomonas sp.
CGCAGAACAGCGGGCGGCTCGGCAAGACGTGGTGGACCGAGCTCGACGCGGGCGAGAAGGTGCGCGTGCTCGGCGTGTGGGACGGCCCCGAGGAAGCGCGCCGCGTTGGCGAGGAGATCGAGGCGGCGCAGCGAAACGGCACCGGGCTCGACGACGTCGCGATCCTCGTCCGCGCGCAGCACCAGACGCGTGAGTTCGAAGACCGCTTCATCGCGATCGGCCTGCCCTATCGCATCGTCGGGGGGTTCCGCTTCTACGAGCGCGCCGAAATCCGCGACGCGCTCGCTTATCTGCGGCTCGTCCACCAGCCGGCCGACGACCTCGCTTTCGAGCGCATCGTCAACACGCCCAAGCGCGGGCTCGGCGACAAGGCGATCGCCAACATCCACCAGCTCGCGCGGGCCGAGGGCGTGCCGCTGTCGATCGCCGCCGCGCGCATCCTCGATACCGACGAGCTGACCCCGCAGGCGCGCCGCAGCCTGGGCAATTTCGTTGGCGACGTCGCGCGCTGGCGGGACATGGAGCTGCCGCATCCCGAGCTGGCGCGGCAGATCCTCGACGAAAGCGGCTATACCGCGATGCTCCAGGCCGATCGCAGTGCCGAGGCTGCCGGCCGGTTGGAGAACCTCACCGAGCTCGTCCGCGCGATGGAGGAATATGAGACGCTCGGCGCGTTCCTCGAACATGTCAGCCTCGTCATGGACAATGACGCCGCCGCCGACGAGGCCAAGGCGACGATCATGACGATCCACGCCGCCAAGGGGCTCGAGTTCGACACCGTGTTCCTCGCCGGCTGGGAAGAAGGCCTGTTCCCCTCGCAGCGCGCCTTGGACGAAGGCGGCCTCGCCTCACTCGAGGAGGAACGCCGCCTCGCTTACGTCGCGATCACGCGCGCGCGACGCCGCGCGACGATCCTCCACGCCGCCAACCGCCGCATCTACGGCCAGTGGAATTCGAGCATTCCCAGCCGCTTCGTCGGCGAACTTCCCGCCGATCATATCGAGAGCGAGAGCACCATGTCGGGGGGCGCATCGCTGTGGCAGGCCAACTGGTCCGAGCGCGCCGATCCGTTCGCCGACATCGCCCGCGGCACCGGCCGCGGCCCCGGATGGCAACGCGCGGCCGGTGTGGACATGAAGAACCCCGGCGGCGCCTTCACGCCGCGCACCTTCACCCGCGAGCCGGCCCGCGTGATCGAGGCTCGCGCCTCGGCCGTCAGCCTCGGCAACAAGGGCCGCGACGACCTCTCCGTCGGCATGCGCGTGTTCCACCAGAAGTTCGGCTACGGCGAAATCGCCGAGATCGAAGGCAACAAGTTGGAGATCGAGTTCGAGCAGGCGGGCCGCAAGCGGGTGATGGATAGTTTCGTGCGGGTGGAGTGAACCGCATTTAAGCGTTTACAACCAGCCATCACGTTATAGGACTAGGCTGGTCATATCGTCCGAAATATACCGGGCATCCCACCTTCTGCCAGAATGCTACGATATAAAATCGCTAGGTGATATCTCTGTCACCGATCGATCGTCGTCGGAGCCACATCGTGACCCGCTTCGATCTGCGTTGCGATTTTTTTCCAATCGGTAAAGCGCAGGCATAGGCGACGCCCATCGGCCTTGCGAACCAGGCAAGAAACCTCATCGGCGCGGACCTGCGGCGCCGGGAAACTCGGCTGATAATAACTTCGATATGTTGAGCCCAGAGCATGACCGAGTGAAACACCCGTCACTTGCGCACCAGCGGCAGAAGGGATCATCGCCGCCCCGGCGATAATCATCGCGATATCGAGCAAACGTTTCATATCGCCATACCAGCACCAAATCGCTCTACACGCAAGATATATTATTGGACTTTTCAATTATTTCAATGACGAAGCCCCCTGACGCCGCCGCCGCCCTGATTTTAACAACTACTTCTACGACCGAACCGCGCGCCGCCCGCATTGATCGGCGGTGAGACAAAGTACACTGCGGGGGAACGTTGAACGACGAAGCCATCATGCACCTCTATTTAATCGTTACCGCCGCAATCTTCGTGTTGATCGCCAGGCTGCATGCCTGGGGGCTGATCGTCGAGGGCGGGGGTGTTCAGCGAGCCCGATTTTCTTTCGCCAGCGTGATTGCGGTGGCGCTCGCGGTGTGAGCGCTAGCGCTGCCCCGTCGCCTGCCGCTTGGCTCCACTGAAGTGAATCAAGGAGCCGGCAATGCTGGAAAAGCCTTGCCACACTAGAGGGTACGCCCAGACGGATCCTCTTCTTCACGAATCCCGCTTTTTCTTATAGCCGCGGCAAAAATTGACGCCCCGGATCGAGTCAATTTGGTCAACTTCGCGCCCTTCGAAACCCGATCGTTCAGCAGCCGTTCTGCCAATATCGTTAGCCTCGGCCCACTGGGATCAAGAAGGAACGCCACGATGTTGAAGACCCTGTTGCTTACTGCCGCCGCGCTCGGCGGACTCGCCGCCACCGCGCCCGCCATCGCCCAATCGGTCGAGGATCAGGCACGTTTTGCCCAGGCGCAGTCGCGCTTTCAGAGCGAGCTCGCGCGCTTCCAGGACGAGTTCGATCGCTATCGCGCCGCGCAGGATCGCGATCGGCGCGGCGGCTATTACGGTGATCGCACCGCCCCGTCGCCGCGCGCCGGCTACCCCGAGGGCAGCTATTACGAGCGTGACGAGAACGGCTACGATCCCTCGCGCTACTATCGTGCTGAGCCCAACGCGCCCGAGCGCGTGCTGTCGTCCGACGACCGCGTCTATGCCGGCACCGACGGCCGCTATTATTGCAAGCGCAACGATGGCACGACGGGGCTGATCGTCGGCGGCGCGGCGGGCGGCATTCTCGGCAACGTCATCGATGGCGGGCATTCGCGGATCGTCGGCACGCTGCTCGGCGGCGCGGCGGGCGCGCTCGCCGGCAAGGCGATCGATCAGAACAACCAGCAGGTCGTCTGCAAATGACCGATCGGGCGAGGGCTCAGCGCTCCGGCGGCGGGTCCTCGCCCATCTTTTCATACCAGATGCGGTCTTCCTCGGCGCGCTTGGCGTGCCACGCCGAGCGACGCTGTTGACTCAGTGCCGAGCGGCGGGCCCGCACGAGCATGACGATGGCCGCAACGACAACGGCGATGACGATCAACGCCAATAAACTACGCATGGGACGACCCTCCAGAAGCGCGATCCCCTATTACTACGAACATGACCGCCCGATGAAGGCTTCATGACGTCAACACGCAAGCGGCCGTTATGAGGCGCAATGCTCTTTTCGTCGGACTGTCGACGCGCTAGCGGAGCGCGATCAAGGAGATCGATTAGGTGGCCGTCGTCTATCGCGTCCTGAAACCGCTGAACGGCTTGCGCCGCCGCGTGCGTGCGAGCGAGCTTGCCTTCATCCTCGTCGCGGTCGGAGTGGGCGCTGGGGCCGGGCTGCTGTCGATCGTTCAGGGCGGTATCGCGCGTACCGTCCAGCATTTGCTGTTCGGTGTCCCGAGCGAGGATCGCCTCAGCGCATCGCCATCATTGCCGTGGGTCGCCTTGCTCGCGCTGCCGATCGGCGGCCTAGTGCTTGGCGGGTTCTCCGTCTTGGTCAAGGCGCGCCAACGGCGGCTGGTCGACGCCGTCGAGGCGAATGCGCTCCATGGCGGCATCATGTCGGTGCCCGACAGTGCGGTCATCTCGGGGCAGACAATCATCTCGAACGGGTTCGGCGCGTCGGTCGGGCTCGAGGCCGCCTATGCCCAATTGGGCGCCGCGTTCGGTTCGGTCGCCGGCACGCTGCTCAACCTGCGTCGCGCCGATGTCCGCAACCTCGTTGGAGCAGGGGCCGGCGCGGCAATCGGGGCGGCATTCGGCGCGCCCCTCGCCGGCGCGTTCTATGCGTTCGAGATTGTCATCGGCGCCTACACCCCATCGGCAATCGCACCGGTAGCAGCAGCCGCGCTGACTGCATCACTAGTCGCGCAATCGCTTCATGTCGAACCGTACATCATCTCTATTCCTTCGGATCCGGTCACGGCGACGCATCATTATCTACTCTATGCAGCGCTTGGCGCGGTGTGCGCCGCGGTCGGCATCGTCCTGATGCAGACGGTGACCTGGGTCGAGCAGGGCGTTCGCCGCACCAAACTCCCCGAATGGGCGCGCCCCGCGATCGGCGGGCTGCTGGTCGTCCCGCTCGCCGCGATGACGCCGCAGGTATTGTCGTCGGGTCACGGCGCGCTCCACGCCGATCTCGCGGTCGGCGCATCGATCGGGTTCATTGCGATGGTATTCCTCGCAAAATCGGCCGCGTCGGCGATTTCGCTCGGCTTCGGGTTTCGCGGCGGCCTGTTCTTCGCCTCACTATTTCTCGGCACGCTTGTCGGCCACCTCTATGCCGATGCGCTGGCATGGACAGCGAACCGTGCGCTGGTCGATGACCGCGACGCCGCAATCGTCGGCATGGCCGCCCTCGCAGTCGCGGTGGTCGGCGGTCCGATGACAATGGCGATGCTGGTACTCGAATCGACCCAGAACTTCTCGCTGACCGGCGCGGTGATCGCCGCCTCGCTCGTCGCGTCGACACTGGTGCGCGAGCTGTTCGGCTATTCCTTCTCGACCTGGCGCTTCCACCTGCGCGGCGAAACGATCAAGAGCGCGCGAGACGTTGGCTGGATGAAGATGCTGACCGCCGGCCGAATGATGCGACGAGAGGCGAACGCCACCCCGGCAGCAATGCCGATCGCCGAATTCCGCCGCCGGTTCCCGCTCGGTTCGACCAGCCGCGTCGTGCTGACCGATGAAGAAAATGGCTATGCCGGCATCGCCCAGACTGCACGCGCCTACGCCGAGGACAGCGATGCCGAGGCGGCGATCGGTTCCATCGCCATCCATCCCGAAGTCGCCCTTACTCCCGACATGGACCTGACCGGCATCATGCGCCTGTTCGACACCACCGGTGCGGACGAACTAGCGGTCGTTGGGCACGACGGTGCGGTGCTCGGCCTGCTTTCCGAAAGCTATGTCCGCCGGCGTTACGCCGAGGAACTCGAAAAGACCCAGGCCGAGCTGTTCGGCGAGCGTTAGCCCGCCGGCGCCGCGCTCTTCACGAGCAGTGCCGAGACCGGATGGATCGCCCCGTTCGAGCCGAGCCGCTCGTCACCGGTCAGCGTCGCCTTGCTGCCGTCGTCGGCAGTCACGGCGATCGTGTCGCCCGATTTGGTGAAGGTCAGCGTGCCGCCCGACATGGTCGTCATCGCAGCCGACCCCTTATTGGCGTTGACCGCGCTGGCGATGTCGGCAGTGGTGACGAAGCCCGGCACGATATGCGCTTGAAGCAAGGCCGCATCTTGCGCCTTCATGTCGTCCTTTTTGAGCGCATCGACCTGATCGTTACCCAGCGCCTTGAAAGCGTCGTCGGTTGGCGCGAACAGCGTGTACGGCCCGACGCCATCGAGCACGTCGCTCAACCCGGCGGTCTTGGCGACATCGCCGACCGTGCCGAGATCGCCGCCACCGAGCATCGCGCCGATCGTCTTGCCGCTCGGCGCGACCTCGGCCGCGTTATCGGCGCCAACCGCCGCCGCTTGCTCGTTAGCGGTGCCCTTATGCCCGCATCCGGCCAAAACCAGTGCAAGAAGCGGCGCGCCGAACGCCGCGATCATCGTTTTCGTCATCGAAACTCTCCCTGTCAGACGAGCAGCTGGATCGCCGCCTGGATCAGCTGCGTCGTCGGATCGACACGATAGATGTAGCCGTCATCGTACCGGTACATCGCGTCGGGCGTGTCGTAATATTGGCTGCGATAGTCATACGGCACGTTGTAGACGCCGTACCCCGCGGGCATCCGCTGCCCGATCGTCCAGTCGCTCCCGGTCAGGAGCGCCGCGATCTGCTCGATCTGGTTATTCTGCGGATCCACGCCGTAAAGGACATTATCGGCATAACGGTAATCGTAAGGCTGGTCGTAATAGCCGTAATAGTCGGCATAATAATCGGGCGCCGGCTGCACGGCGTAACTCGACGGCCACGGATTGCCGACCGCCAGCGCGCCGCCGAGCACCGGCACGTAGGAAACGATCGCCTGGGTGGTCGGGTTGATGCGGTAGACATAGCCCGAATCGTAGCGATAGGCTGCATCCTGCGCGGGCTGCCACCGCCACCAATCATCATAAGGCCGGTTGTTCGCGTAAAGCTGCTTGACCTGCCCGGGCGGCAGGCAACCCCGCCCTGGCGGGCAGCCATCGACGAAATGATGCTGCCGCTCGGGCAGTTGCGCGACATAGGCGCGATCGTTGACTACCACCGCCCGACGATCGGGTTTCGGCCTGCCGCGGCGCGCCTGGGGCTGGCTGGGTTTCCAAAGCGCGCGTTCGGTAACGCGCTGGCGATCCTGCTCCGCGCGCTGGCGGATCTGGGCGAGATTGGGCGCAGGCTGACGCGGGGTCCGGCCGTGATCTGCGACAGGCGCTGATTGCGGACCTGGACGGTTCTGCACCTGCTGATCGTGATTATCCTGATTCCCATGATCGCGGGGATGGGGTGCCGCTTGTGCGCCGGGACGGCCATGCTGCCCCTGCCCGGAATTGCCCGCCTGCGGTTGCGCCACACCTCGATGCTGCTCTGGGCGGTTTTGCGCCTGCTGCGGCGGCAAATGCCCGTGACCCTGGGAATGTTGGTCGGGCCGCGACGCCTGATGCGGCTGAGCCTGGCCCTGCTGTGCGGCAGCGGGCCTCGGTGAAGCTTGATGCCCATGCGGGGCCGCGGCTGGCTTCGGTGCGGCCTGTTGGTGCGGCTGCGCGTGACCGGTCGGCGCGGCATGCTGCGGATTGCCATGGCCGGCAGGCGGCCCGTGACCGTGATCCTGCGCCAGGACGGGCGCGGCGAACAAGGCGACCAACGCGGTCGAACACAGCAATACGTTACGCATCTGTAATCTCCCTTACCGGCCGGGTGAACGGCGGACGCCGACAAACGGTTCCGAAACCGCGCTTGCCTGTGGCGGCGTCAAGGGCGATGAAGCGGCGCATGACCGACCTTGCCGATTTCGTCCGCGGCCTGCCCAAGGCTGAGCTCCATCTGCATATCGAAGGCAGCCTCGAACCCGAACTGATGGTCACGCTGGCCGCGCGCAACGGCGTCGCCATCCCATTCAAATCGGTCGAGGAGGTTCGCGCCGCCTATAGTTTCAGCAGGCTGCAGGATTTCCTCGATATCTATTATCAAGGCGCCAACGTGTTGCGCGAATGGCAGGATTTCCATGACCTAGCCGTTGCCTACTTCGATCGCGCGGCTGCCGATGGCGTCGTTCATGCCGAAATCTTCTTCGATCCGCAGACGCACACCGATCGCGGGATTCCCTTCGCGACCGTGATTGAAGGACTGCTGTCGGCGATGGCCGAGGCCGAGGCGGCACATGGCATGACCTCGAAGCTGATACTCTGCTTCCTACGTCATCTCGATGAGGAGGCCGCGTTCGCCACGCTAGCAGCTGCCGAACCCTGGCTCGACCGCATTGCGGGCGTAGGACTCGATTCGTCGGAGGTCGGGCACCCTCCCGAAAAGTTCGCCCACGTGTTCGCCAAGGCTCGCGACAAGGGCCTGAAAATCGTCGCCCATGCCGGGGAGGAAGGTCCGCCCGATTATGTCCGCCAGGCGCTCGACCTGCTCAAGGTCGATCGCCTCGACCATGGCAACCGCAGCCTCGAAGACCCCGTGCTGACCGCACACCTCGCGCGGTCGGGCATGACGCTGACCGTCTGCCCCCTCTCAAATCTCAAGCTCTGCGTCGTCGACGATATGCACGATCATCCGATCGACCGCATGTTGCGGCTCGGGCTGCGCGCGACGATCAATTCGGACGATCCCGCCTATTTCGGCGGCTATGTCGCCGACAATTATCTCGCCGCCGCCGAGGCGCGCGGGTTGACGCGCGCCGATCTCGTCACGCTGGCACGCAACAGCTTCCTTGGATCTTTCCTCGACGACGCAGCCGTTGCAGCGCATTGCGCGCGGCTCGATGCCTATGTCGCGGCTCACGCCTGATGCCCGTCTTCACGCGCATTCCCCATGAGGATTTCGTTGCGCAGGTCCTGGCGCTCGCCGAACAAATCCGCGTTGATCCCTGGCGACCATCGTTCATCATCGGCATCGGCCGCGGTGGACTGGCACCGGCGGTCTATCTCAGCCATGCGACGGGCTTACCGATGCTGTCGGTAGATCATTCGAGCGAGGTGCCTGATTTCGCCGATGCCCCGCTGGTTCGCCTTGCTGCGCGCGCAAAAGGCGGCGAGCGCCTGCTGTTTCTCGACGACATCAACGACACCGGCGGGACGATCGCCAAACTCAGAAAAGCGCTGATCGACGCCGGTGCAGCGCCACAAAACGTTCGGTTCGCCACACTGATCGACAATGTCGGCTCCTCGGAGCACGTCGATTACCGTGCGCGAACGATCGATCGTGCGGTCACTAAGGATTGGTTCGTCTTTTCCTGGGAGGCCGTTGCGCCGCAAACGTCGCTCGACGATGACGCGGCGGCCGTCCCCGAACGGACCGCCTGACCTGCGCCAAAGAAAAAGCCGCCCCGGAAATCTCCGGAGCGGCCATTTCTGTTCACAAGCAAATCGACGTCAGATGTCGTCGCCGAGCGCGCCCTTCACCTTGCCGACGAACTGCTGGGCCTTGCCCTTGCCTTCCTGCGCTGCGCCTTCATCACGCTTCGCAGGATCGTCGGAATGCTGCTTGGCTTTGCCGATCGCCTCGTTGACATTGCCTTTGATCTTGTCGGTCAGTTCACCCATCGTTCGTCTCCTTCGGCCGCAGTGCCGCTGTCAAATCAACGACTTTCCGCGTCTGAAGCATCAACGGGTGGCCCCGAAGCCGGTTCCGCTCACTTAACCTTGGATAATGACAATTTGTCGAGGAACGCCCTCACCGCGTCCCAATTGGCCTTGGCGCCGTCAGGGTCCTTATCGGCGATCAGCGTCGAGGAACCGTGGACGCCCGCCTGCGGTACGTAGAGTGTTGCGAGATGATCGGGCACCCGCGCGGCGATCGCCTTGGCCTTGGCTTCCTCGTCCGGCTTGGCAGCACTGGTGATGAAGATCGGCACCGAGACGTCGCCGGCGGCACGGCCGATCCGGTGCGCATCGCTGAAATACTCACCCGGCGAGAAGGACAGCACGGCCTTGACGAGATCGGGGTAAGTATTCGCGAGTGGGATCACCAACGACGCCGAATAGCTGCTCCCCCACAGGATCACCGGCTTGCCGAACGGCTGCGCCCAGCGGATTGCGCCGTCCATGTCCTGCTGGGCATCCTCCATCGAGTCCTTCCAGCCCTTCGGCATCTGCTTGACGGTCTCGTTGGTCCCGAACATGTCGCCGCCGGCGCGCTGGTCGATCGCCATCGCGCTGTAACCCATTGCGACGAGCTTGGGCGCGATGGTGGCGTATTCGTCCTTGCTCGATCCCGCCTGATGGAACAGCAGGATGATCGCCTTGGGGTCCTTCGCCTGCCAATAGGTGCCCTTGACGTTGAGATTGTCGCTGGCGTGGAGCCAGATCGGCTTGCCGGCCGGCTCGGCCGGAGCCGCGGTGTCGGCGGTGCTGTTGTTCGCAGCGGTGTCGTTCGAGGCGGGTTGGCAGGCAGCGAGCGCGACGGCGGCGAGCAAAACGGCTTTCTTCACAAGTCTATCTCCCGGTTTTGCGGGAGAGCCTAACGCGTTCAGCCGCGCGCCGCCAGCGGGTCGGCCGGGAGCGCCCAGTCGATCGGGGCGACACCCTTGGCCTCGAGGAAGGTGTTGGCTTGCGAGAAATGCCGGCAGCCGAAGAAGCCGCTATGCGCCGATAGCGGCGACGGGTGCGGTGCCTTGAGCACGAGGTGGCGGCTGGTATCGACGAATCCCGCCTTGCGCTGTGCGTAGGCGCCCCAAAGGAGGAACACCACCGGCTCGGGCTTGTCGTTGACCAGGCGGATAATCGCGTCGGTAAACTTCTCCCAACCGCGGTCGCGGTGCGAGGCGGGCTGGCCCATCTGCACAGTGAGCACACTATTGAGCAGCAGCACGCCCTGCTCGGCCCAATGTTCGAGGAAGCCGTGCCGCGCCGGGCGGACGCCAAGATCGGCCTCGATCTCTTTGTAGATGTTGACCAGCGACGGCGGCGTGCGGACGCCGGGTTTGACCGAGAAGCACAGCCCATGCGCCTGACCTTCGCCGTGATACGGGTCCTGCCCGAGGATCACCACGCGCACCTTGTCGAGCGGTGTCAAGTCGAGCGCGCGGAAATATTCGCTGCCCTTGGGAAAGATGCGCCGGCCCTGCGCCTTCTGTTCGACGAGGAAGCGCTTGAGCTCGGCCATATAGGGGCTGTCGAATTGTGGGGCGAGCGGGGCCTTCCAGCTCTCGTGCAGCGTGACCCCCTCGCCCATACTCAGATAAGCCCGGCGAGCGGGCTCGACGGATCGGCGTAGCGGCGTTTGCCCAACCGGCCGGCTCTGTAAGCAACCCGCCCCGATTCGATCGCGGCCGTCATCGCGGTGGCCATCAACACCGGATCCTTGGCCTCGGCGATGGCGGTGTTCATCAGCACGCCGTCGCAGCCTAGCTCCATCGCGACACTCGCGTCGCTCGCCGTGCCGACACCCGCGTCCACCAGCACCGGGACGCTCGCGCCCTCGACGATCAGGCGGATCATG
>JBQCHO010000050.1:0-3749 GCA_051954635.1 Sphingomonas sp.
ACATCCGCGTCATGACGATTGCGCCGGGCCTGTTCCTGACGCCGCTGCTGATGGGCCTGTCGGAAGAGGCGCGCGAAAGCCTCGGCAAGCAGGTGCCGCATCCGGCGCGCCTCGGCGATCCGAAGGAATACGCCCAGCTCGCGGTCTCGATCGTCGAGAACCCGATGCTCAACGGCGAAACCATCCGTCTCGACGGCGCGATCCGCATGGCGCCGCGCTAACGCCACACAACCTGGGTCCGGCAGCGACGCCGCAAGAAACGCGCGCCGGACGCCACGGGAGGAAATGCATGGACGCGATTGTCACACCGTCATCGACGAAGGCCCCGTTCCGCAAGGTCAACTGGCTTGCGCGCGACATCGCGGTGGAGCGGCGCGACGACGGCGTCATCGTCCTGAAGTCGCGCATTCCGCTGATGGACTTCGAGCGTCACATTCCGGCGGCGCTGGCGCGCTGGGCGCGGCAGAAGCCCGACCACGTCTGGCTCGCGCAGCGCAAGGGCGCGGATCGCCAATGGCGCAAGGTGTCCTATGGTGAAGCGAAACAAACCGTCGATGCGCTGACGCAGGGCCTGCTCGATCTCGATCTGCCGCCGAAACGCCCGCTGGTGATTCTCAGCGGCAACTCCATCGAGCACGCGCTGATGACGCAGGCTGCGATGCAGGCGCGGATTCCGGTGGCCCCGCTGTCGCCGGCCTATTCGCTGATGAGCCAGGACCACGCCAAGCTCAAATATGTGTTCGACCTGATCAAGCCGGCGGCGGTGATGGTGCAGGACGGCGCGCAGTTCGGCAAGGCGCTCGCCGCGCTCGATCTCGCCGGCATCACCGTGATCCATGTCGATCGTGCCGCGGACGGAATCGAAAGTCTCGCCTACGCCGATCTCGCGGCGACGCCGGTGACCTCCGCGGTCGAGGAATCGATCGCCCAGATCGCGCCCGATACGGTCGGCAAATTGCTGTTCACCTCGGGCTCGACCGGCATGCCGAAAGCGGTGATGAACACCCAGCGCATGATGTGCGCCAACGCCGCGATGATGATGCAGGTGCGCCCGCGCGATCCCGATGGTCCGTCGCCGGTGTTTCTCGACTGGATGCCGTGGAATCATACCATGGGCGGCAACGCGCTGTTCAATCCGGCGCTGATCGAGGGCGGCACTCTTTATATCGACGATGGCCGCCCGGTGCCGGGCCAGTTCGAGGAAACGTTGCGCAATCTGCGCGAGGTGTCGCCGACCTATTACGCCAACGTTCCGGCCGGCTATGCCGCGCTGGCGGCGGTGATGGAGAAGGACGACGAATTGTGCCGCGGCTTCTTCAAGAATCTCGGCCTCGTCGCCTATGGCGGCGCGCGGCTGCCGGACGATCTCTATGACCGGATCCAGGCGTTGGCGGTGCGCACCACCGGCGAGCGCATCGTGTTCTACACCGGCTGGGGTTCGACCGAGACCGCGCCGACCTCGACCGGCACCTATTGGGACACCGAGCGCGTCGGCCTGATCGGCCTGCCGTTTCCCGGCGTCGAACTCAAGCTGGTGCCGTTCGGCCCGAAATACGAACTGCGCCTGCGCGGCATCAACGTGATGCCGGGCTATTATGCGCAGCCGGAACTCACTCGCGCTGCATTCGACGATGAAGGTTTTTACAAGATCGGCGATGCCGGCGTGTTCGTCGATCCCGACGATCCGTCGCAGGGTCTGATTTTTTCCGGCCGCGTCGCCGAGGACTTCAAGCTCACCACCGGCACCTTCGTGCAGGTCGGATCGTTGCGGGTCGCGGCCATCGCGGCGGCCTCGCCGGTGGTTCAGGATGCATTGGTCACCGGACATGACCGCGACTATGTTGGCCTGCTGGTGTGGCCGAACCTCGATGCCTGCCGGCTTGCGATCAACGATCCGCAGGCGACGTTCGCGGATGTCGCGAAACACCCGGCGATCGTCGCGCGGCTGCGCGAGGGACTGCGCGCGCACAACGCCGAGGCGGGCACCTCGAGCAGCCTGCGCATCGCGCGGGCGATGCTGATGAGCGAGCCGCCCTCGATCGACGGCGGCGAACTGACCGACAAGGGTTACATCAACCAGAGCGCCGGGCTGGAGCGCCGCAAGGCTCTGGTGGATCGCCTTTACGCGGCGTCGCCCGACGGCGACGTGATCGTGTTGTGATGAGGGTTGCGAGGGTCTCTCGTGTCCCGGGCGCGATGCAATGCGTCAGCATTGCTTCGCAGAACCGGGACCGTACCGAGCGCGGAGTGTGGAACGGCCCCGGATCAGCAGCGCACCGCTTATGCGCTGCGCAGCATCCGGGGCACGATGAGGACCTGATGGATCAGACCTACGTTATAGAAAGGCCACCGGCATGAACTTCGATTTCTCCGACGACCAGAAACAATTGCGCGATCAGGCGCGGCGCTTCCTCACCGAGCGATGCCCGCCGAAGGCGGTGCGCGCGGTGCTCGAAGGCGGTGCGCCCTACGATGCCGGATTGTGGAAGGGTCTCGCCGAGATGGGCTTCCTCGGCGTTGCGATTCCGGAGGAGTTCGGGGGCGCGGGCGCGGGCCATCTCGAACTGTGCGTGATCGCCGAGGAACTCGGCCGCGTGCTGGCGCCGGTGCCGTTTTCCTCGACCATCTATCTCGCCGCCGAAGCGATCATGATCGCCGGCAGCGACGCGCAGAAAAAGAAATGGCTGCCCGCGATCGCGTCGGGAGAGGCGATAGGCACGCTGGCGCTGTTCGAGGGCAAGGGCAATCCCTCGCCCAAGGCGATCAAGGCGGCGGTGACGAATGGCGCGCTGAGCGGCACCAAGTCGCCGGTGGCGGACGGGGCGATCGCGGATTTCGCCGTGGTGGCCGCGCGCACCGGCAACAGCGGGCGCGAAACCGACATCTCGCTGTTCATCGTCGATCTCAAGGGCGACGGCGTCACTCGCCGCACGCTGCACAACCTCGACCAGTCGCATAACCAGGCCGAGATTGTGTTCGACAAGTGCAAGGCCGAGCCGCTCGGCCCCGCGACCGAGGGCTGGAGCATCCTGACCCGCGTGCTCGACCGCGCCGCGGTGCTGACGGGGTTCGAGCAGGTCGGCGGCGCCGACCGCGCGCTGGAAATGGGCCGCGACTATGCGCTGGACCGCATCGCCTTCGGCCGTCCGATCGGATCGTTCCAGGCGGTGAAGCACATCCTCGCCGACATGTATGTGGCGGCGACGCTGGCGCGTTCGAACTGCTACTACGGGGCGTGGGCGCTCTCGACCAACGCGCCCGAACTGCCGGAAGCCGCCGCCACCGCGCGCATCAGCGCGACGCAGGCGTTCCAGCATTGCGCCAAGAACAACATCCAGGTTCACGGCGGCATGGGCTTCACCTGGGAATTCGACTGTCATCTTTATTATCGCCGCGCCAATGCGCAGGCGCTCGCACTCGGAAGCCAGACCTACTGGGAGAACCAGTTGATCGACCGGATGCGCGCCCGCAACGCCGTCGCCTGACACGGAAAGGACAACGCCATGAATTTCGACGATACACCGCAGGAAGCCGCGTTCCGTGCCGAGGCCCGGGCCTGGATCGAAGCCAACGCGCCGAAGGAACTGCACGAGGAACTGTCGCAGCCGACGGTCGGCCGCATCCGGCTGCGCAACCATGACATTTCTCGAGGTCTCCAAGGCCTGGCAGAAAAAGAAGGCCGAGGCCGGCTGGGCCTGTCTGCACTGGCCGAAGGAATATGGCGGCCGCGGCGCATCGCCGATCGAGCG
>JBQCHO010000051.1:0-11395 GCA_051954635.1 Sphingomonas sp.
GTGTCCGAGCTGCTGCCCGATGTCGGGCGGGGGGCGGTGGGCCCCGGCGGGGTGGTGGGGGGGGGGCAGGGGCACCCCAGGGGGCGGCTGGGAGGGCCCCGGGTGTGCGCGGTGGGCGGCCCCCCCAACCAGGGCGTGCCCCACGACCCCGCGGCGGGGGACCCCCCCCCGCCCGACATCGGGCAGCAGCTCGGACACCTGCCGCGCACGGTTGGCGCGTTGCGGTTCCTGTCCGGGCTGGCGCGACTTGCTCATTTGCCAACCCATGCCATAGCCGGGGCGTGCCCGCCAACAGTTCATCCACGATTCCCCGCGATCTCCTGGCCTGGTACGACGCCAACGCCCGTATCCTGCCGTGGCGCGCACCACCCGGCGCGCCGCCGCCCGATCCGTATCGCGTGTGGCTGTCCGAGATCATGCTGCAACAGACCACGGTGGCGACGGTACGGCCGCGATTCGAGGCGTTCATGTCGCGCTGGCCGAGCGTCGCCGCGCTCGCCGCCGCCGATGAGGCCGATGTGATGGCCGCCTGGGCAGGGCTTGGCTATTATTCGCGGGCGCGCAACCTGATCGCCTGCGCGCGGACGGTCGTCGCCGAGCATGGCGGGCGCTTTCCAGAGACCGAGGAGGGACTGCGCGCCCTCCCGGGCATCGGCGGCTACACCGCGGCGGCAATCGCGGCGATCGCATTCGGGCAGCGCGCGGTGGTGGTCGACGGCAATGTCGAACGCGTCGTCGCACGGCTGTTCGCGATCACGACGCCATTACCGGCAGCGAAGAGCGAGATTCGCGCGGCGGCGGACACGATCACGCCCGACGCCCGCGCTGGCGATTTCGCGCAGGCGATGATGGACCTCGGCTCGTCGATATGCACGCCGCGCGGGCCCAAATGCCTGCTCTGTCCGCTGCGCGACGATTGCCGCGGCCGCGTGCTCGGCGCGCCCGAAGCGTTCCCGGTCAAGCCGCCGAAAAGCGTCAAGCCGCAGCGTTACGGCACGATCTTCTGGCTTGAGCGTGACGGCAAGGTGCTGCTCGTTCACCGACCGCCGAAGGGCTTGCTTGGCGGGATGCGCGCGCTGCCAACGGGTGCGTGGAGTGATTCGGCGCCGGGATTGAATGAGGCGCCCGTGCCCGGCGATTGGGCGCTGCTCGATACGAGCGTCACCCACGTCTTCACCCATTTCCGGCTCGAACTCGCGCTTGCCGTCGCGCATGCGGACGCGCATGTCTCCGCCCCGGACGGCGAATGGTGGCCAATCGCCGACATCGAGTCGGCGGGGCTGCCGACGGTGTTCGCCAAGGCAGCGGCAGCGATCGGGAGAACGCGATGAAGCGGTGGGCGGTTTCGGTTCTGGGGGCGGTGCTGGTCTCGACCGCCGCGCTCGGCGGGCAGGCAATCATGCCCAAATCGTCGATCGCGGTCCCCGCGCCGACGATCGCGCACCCCCTGCCCCACGTCCAGGCGCTGTTCGATTCGTACGTCGCCAAGGATGATATGCCCGGCGTGGTCGGCGCGTTCGGTGTTGGCGACCTGCCGACGGTGTTCGTTTCGGCCGGGCATATCGCCGACAGCCCCAATGCGCCGGCGGCGAATGCCGATTCGCTATGGCGCGTCTATTCGATGACCAAACCGGTCACCGCGATGGCGGCGATGTTGCTGATCCAGGACGGCAAGCTCAGGCTCGACGAGCCGGTCAGCGACTTCATCCCCGGCTTCAAGCACATGACGGTGCTGACCGATCCCGAGCACAGCCTGGCGACGCGCCCGGCGACACGCGAGATCACGATCCGCAACTTGCTCACGCATACCGCGGGCCTCGGCTACACGATCGTCACCACCGGGCCGCTGCAAAAGGCTTATGAGCAAGCCGGCATCGTCCCGTTCGCCGCCAATGCCGAGCTCGAACAGAAGATGCGCGTCGTGCGCCCCAAGACGCTCGCCGCGTTCGCCGACAAGGTCGCGACGCTGCCGCTGATCGCCGATCCCGGCACCAAATGGAGTTATTCGATCGGGCTCGACGTGCTCGCGCGCGTCGTCGAAATCGCCTCGGGGATGCCGTTCGACCGTTTCGTCCAGACGCGGCTGTTCGCTCCGCTCAAGATGACGTCGAGCTATTGGCAGGTGCCCGCCAGTGAGGACGGCCGGCTCGCGACCAATTACGTGTTCGTCGGCGACAATCGCGTGCCGCTCGATCCCGGCGCGTCGTCGGTCTTCCTCCAGGCGCCGAGCTTCCCCTATGGCGGCGCCGGCCTCGTCATGTCGGCGCGCGATTACGATCGCTTCCTCCACATGCTGCAGGATAACGGCACGCTGGGCGGCGTGCAGGTGATGAAGCCCGAGACGGTCGCGCTCGCCACCTCGAACCTGCTGCCTCCGGGCGTCAGCTATGGCGGGGTCAACGCGACGACCGGCGGCACCGGTATCGGCGGCGCTGGCATGGGGTTCGGCGCAGGCGGATCGGTGACGCTGGGCGAGGACGCCAACGGCGCCGGCAAGGGCACCTATGCCTGGGGCGGCGCGGCGGGCACCGTCGCCTGGGTCGATCGCGCGCATCACGCGCGCGGCACGATCATGGTCAACTACATGCCCGCCGACAAATGGCCGCTGCGCGATCAGACGATCAAGGCGCTGCTGACCGACTACGCTTATTGGAAACACGCACCGCAATGACCCCTGGCTTCACCGGCGGAACGCTCGATCGCGCCGACCATCTGCGCCACGATGCACAAGCGTTCGGTGCCGCGAAGAGCGACTGGCGCGCGCGCTTGCTCAAACTCGCCGGCGACACGCCCGAAGTTACCAAGGACGGCCGGCTCGGCTGGGCGAGCCTCGCCGAGGCGCCCGACGACGCCGAACTGCTGCTGCTGGGGCTGGGCGACGGGCGGCCGCATTTCGTCGCGCACCGCCCCGGCGAGCGGATGCCGCCGACGCGGTCCCCGGCCCTGTTCGCCGCGCTCGACCAATTACAGACCGGCGAGGCGGCGACCTATGCCGCGGCGCGCAGCCTGCTCGACTGGCACGCGCGGCATGGCTTCTGCGCCAACTGCGGGACGCCGACGACGATCTTTCGCGCCGGTTGGGGCCGCCTTTGCCCCAATTGCGCAGCCGAGCATTTCCCGCGCGTCGATCCCGTCGTCATCATGATCGCCGAGCATGACGGGCGCGCGCTGGTCGGGCGGCAATCGGCGTGGCCGGCAGGGCGCTATTCGGCGCTGGCCGGGTTCCTCGAGCCCGGCGAATCGATCGAGGAAGCGGTGGCGCGCGAGCTCGCCGAAGAATCGGGGGTGACGATCGGCGGCGTGCGCTACATCGCGAGCCAGCCCTGGCCATTTCCCTCGCAATTGATGATCGCCTGCGTCGCCGAAGCGATCGACGACATGATCACGCTCGACGCCAACGAGCTAGAAGACGCGATCTGGGTGCCGCGCGACCAGGTCGCCGCCGCGCTCGCCCGCGCGCCCGACGCGCCGTTCCTGCCGCCGCCGCCTTATGCGATCGCCCACACGCTGCTCACCGCCTGGGTAAACGGCTAGCCCCTCGCGCTGCGCCCCGCCGCGATCGCCGCGTCGCTTGCCAATTTGTCGGCGCGCTCGTTGTCGGGATGGCCGGCATGGCCCTTGACCCATTCCCAGCTGATCTTGTGTCGCGCGGTCGCCTCGACCAGCGCCTGCCACAGCTCGGCATTCTTGACCGGCTGCTTCGCCGCGGTCTTCCAGCCGTTCTTGCGCCAGCCGTGGATCCACTTGGTCAGGCCGTCCATCACGTAACGGCTGTCGGTCGACAGCGCGACCGCGCACGGTCGTTTGAGTGCATTCAGCGCCTCGATGACCGCAGTCAGCTCCATGCGGTTGTTGGTCGTCATCGGATCGCCGCCCGACAATTCCTTCTCGTGCCCGCCCGAGCGAATCACCGCGCCCCAGCCGCCGGGTCCGGGATTACCCTTGCACGCGCCGTCGGTGGCGATCTCGACACGAGTCAGCTCGCTCACGCGGCAAAGTCCGGATTGTCGCGGTACCAATCGAGCCGTCGCACATAAGCGAGCGGATCCTTGCGCGTGACCAAGGCGTCGGCCGGCGTGTTGAGCCAGTCCCACGCCCGCGTCAGCGCGAAGCGCAGCGCCGCCCCGCGCGCGAGCACCGGCAGCGCGGCGCGCTCCGCTTCGGCCAGCGGCAGCACCGCTTCATAGCCCGCGATCAATGCGCGCCCGATCGCGGGATCGGCGGGCGTGCCGTCATTCTCGAACGCCCAGGCCGAGTGCATCACGGCGAGATCGTAGGCGCGGATATCGGTGCAGGCGAAATAGAAGTCGATCAGCCCGGTGACGCGGTCGCCCTGCATCAGCACGTTATCGGGGAACAGATCGGCGTGGATCGCCGAGTGATCGAGCCCCGCCGGCCAAGCGGCGATCACCTCGTTCAAGGCCTGAGTCAATTGTGTGCGCAGGCCCGGAGCGATTAAGTCGAGATCGCCGCCACAGCGATCGAGCAGCGGCTCCCAGCCCTCGACGCCGAGATCGTTGCGACGCTCGGGCGTGAAATCGGCGAGCGCGCGGTGCATCTCGCCCAACGCCCGGCCCGCAGCCTCCGCCTGAGCCGGGGTCGGGTGCGACAGCGAGACGCCGGGCAGGAACGCGATCAGGCATGCCGGCCGCCCTTCGAGCGTCTGGATCGCGACGCCTGCGCGATCCTTGATCGCCGGCGGCACCGGCAACCCGCGCTCGGCAAGATGGTCGAGGAGCGCGAGAAAGAACGGCAAATCATCGGCCGAGACGCGCTTTTCATAGAGTGTCAGGATGAAGCGGCCGGCGGTGGTATCGACCAGATAATTGCTGTTCTCGACCCCTTCGGCGATGCCCTTGGCCGAGACCAGCTCACCGACGTCGTAGCGCGAGAGGAAACCCGCCAGCGCTTCGGCGGAGACGTGCGTGTAAACCGCCATTTACGCCGCTTCGAGGCCGCGCGGCAGCTTGAAGGCGATGTTCTCGCTGGCGGTCTCGACCTCGCGCTCGATCACCTCATAATGTTCGGCGAGGCGGTCGACGAGTTCGCGGACCAGCAGTTCGGGTGCCGAGGCCCCGGCCGAAACGCCCAGCGTGCCGACCCCGGCCAGCCAGTCGAGATCAAGATCGGCAGCGCGCTGGATCAGCTGCGCGGGCACGCCCTCGCGCTCGGCGACCTCGACGAGGCGCAGCGAGTTGGACGAATTGGGCGCGCCGATCACCACCACCGCGTCGCACGACGAGGCGATCGCCTTGACCGCGGCCTGGCGGTTCGAGGTCGCGTAACAAATGTCCTCGCCGCGCGGCGCCTGGATCGCGGGGAAGCGGCGCTGCAGCATCGCGACGATCTCGGCGGTGTCGTCGACCGACAACGTGGTTTGCGTGAGGAACGCGAGATTGCCCGGATCGGCGGGCGCGAAGGATTCCGCATCGGCCACCGTCTCGATCAGCGACATCGTGCCATCGGGCACCTGGCCGAAGGTGCCGATTACCTCGGGATGGCCGCGATGGCCGATGAAGACGATATGGCGGCCGGCCTCGACCAGGCGCTCGGCCTGGCGGTGGACCTTGGAGACGAGCGGGCAGGTCGCATCGAAGAAGTCGAGCCCGCGCGTCTCGGCATCGGCGGGCACCGATTTGGGCACGCCGTGCGCCGAGAACACGACATGCGCGCCCGCCGGCACCTGATCGAGCTCCTCGACGAACACCGCGCCTTGCTTACGCAGCGTATCGACGACGAACTTGTTGTGGACGATTTCGTGCCGGACATAGACCGGCGCGCCGTGCTTTTCGATCGCCAGCTCGACGATGCGGATCGCGCGATCGACGCCGGCGCAGAAGCCGCGCGGCGCGGCGATCAGCAGTTCGATGACGGGTTTTTCGGCGGCGCTCATGCCCGCGGCCTCTACGCGATTGCTTGCTTCGGCGAAAGGCGGTTCCTGGGGGGACGGCCCATAACCGGCAATGGCCGGGACCGTTGCCAGTTACGGGTCCTGACCCTATGGTGCGCGCCGATTGGGGCCGGCGCCCACCCGTGCCGGCCCTTTGTTTGCATGAAAAGGTTCGCGTGCCTGTGACAGCCCGGAAAATCGTCCTTCCCGTCGCCCTCGTCCTCGCCGTCGGCGGGTGCGCGCATGCCGGCGACATCACCGAAGGCGGCATCACCGCCGTCCGCACGCCCTGCCCCGAGGTCGCCGTGCCCGCGGGCACCGGCGACATCACGCTGTTCAACCCGGCGACCAGCCGCGACGCGAGCGCGCTCGACGTCTCGGCGACGATGACCGACGTCCGCTCGACCTGCGACGCCACCGGCGCGCAGGTCGTGACCCACGTCACCTTCCAGGTCAACGCGACCCGCACGCGCACCGACGCCGCGCGCGACGTGACGCTGCCTTTCTACATCGCCGTGGTGCAGGGCGGCAGCTCGGTGGTCGCCAAGCGCACCAGCCAGGTCGGTGTGCATTTCGACGCCGGCCAGGCGCGCGCCACGACGAGCGGCCAGGCGACCGCCAACGTTTTGCGCTCAGCCGCCACGCTGCCCGACGATGTGCGCAACGAGCTGACGAAGCCGCGCAAGGCCGGCCAGGAAGACGCCGCGGTCGATCCGCTTTCCACGCCCAAGGTGCAACAGGCGGTGCAGCGCGCGACGTTCCAGGCGCTGGTCGGCTTCCAGCTCACCGAGGATCAGCTCAAATATAACGCGACGCGGTAAGTTGCCGCGCGCGAGCGATTGACTCGCTCCGCGGCGTCGGTAAGGGCGAGCAAGTCGATGACGGTTCGCCGTCATGGGCTTCGCGCGGGAGAGTGGCCTTGCAACGGGCCCGCCGAAGGAGCAACCGCCCCGGAATCTCTCAGGCACCCCAGACCGCGCGGGGCTGATCGGCACTCTGGAAAGCGCCCGCGGATCTGATCCGAAGGCCACCGAAGGGGTAACCCCGGGCTCGACCCGGGGGAAAGCTCTCAGGTTCCGTGACAGAGGGGGCGGCGCGAACGGGAACCGGGTCACCGGCCGAAGCGTCGTTTCCTTTGGCGATCGGAAAGGCCTGGCATGAGCGACGACACCGACACGATCGATGACATCGAAACGGCCGTATTGCCGCTCGACGCCTGGCACCGCACGCATGGCGGCCGTATGGTCGAGTTCGCCGGCTATTGGATGCCCGTCCAGTATGAAGGGATCATGGCCGAGCATCTGTGGGTGCGCGACTCGGCCGGGCTGTTCGACGTTAGCCATATGGGCCAGCTCCACTTGGCCGGCGATGGGCTCGACGACGCGCTCGAAGCGCTGCTCCCCGCCGACGTGAAGGGCGTGAAGCCGAACGGCCAAAAATATTCGCTGCTGCTGGCCGAAAATGGCGGCATCCTCGACGATCTGATGCTGACGCGCTGGGACGACGGCAGCATCTACATGGTCGTCAACGGTGCGGTGAAATATGACGACATCGCCCATCTGCGCGATCATCTGCCCGACGCGATCACGCTCAACCATCTGGACGAGCAGGCGCTGCTGGCGCTGCAGGGTCCCAAGGCGGGCGATGCGCTGGCGCGACTGGTGCCGGGCGTTGCCGAGCTGACCTTCATGAAGGGCGGCCGGTTCGACTGGAACGGTGTGTCGCTGTGGATCAGCCGATCGGGCTATACCGGCGAGGACGGGTTCGAAATCTCGGTGCCCGCCGATCACGCTGCGGCGCTCGCCGACGCGCTAACCGCGCAGCCCGAGGTCAAGCCGATCGGCCTCGGCGCGCGCGATTCGCTGCGGCTCGAGGCGGACCTGCCGCTCTACGGCCACGATCTCGATCCCGAGACGACGCCGATCATGGCCGCGCTCAACTTCGCCGTCGCCAGCAAGCGCCGTCGCGAGGAAGCCAATTTCCCCGGCGCCGAACGCATCCTGCTAGAGCGCGAGAACGGCGCGATCGTCCGCCGCGTCGGGCTGCTGCTCGAGGGCCGCCAGCCGGTGCGCGAGGGCGCCGCCGTGCTCGACGCCGAGGGTTCCGAGGTCGGCAAGGTCACCTCGGGCGGCTTCGCCCCCACGCTCGGGCAGCCGATCGCGATGGCCTATGTGCCGCTCGCGATGGCCGAACCCGGCACGCGCATCCAGCTCACCCAGCGCGGCAAGGTCCACGAAGCGACCGTCGCGCCAATGCCATTCGTTCCCCACCGCTACGTCCGTTGAGGAGTTAAACCATGCCCCGTTACTTCACCGAAGATCACGAATGGGTCGATGTCGACGGCGACACCGGCACCGTTGGCATTTCCGACTACGCGCAAGGCCAGTTGGGCGACATCGTGTTCGTCGACCTGCCCGAAGAGGGCAAGGAGCTGGCCAAGGGCGACGACGCCGCGGTGGTCGAATCGGTCAAGGCAGCGTCGGACGTCTATTCGCCGGTCTCGGGCACCGTGATCGAAGCGAACGGCGATCTCGGCGACACCCCCAACCTCGTCAACGACGATGCCGAGGGCGACGGCTGGTTCTTCAAGCTGACCTTGAGCGACACCGGCGAACTGTCGAGCCTGATGGACGAAGCCGCCTACGAAACGTTCGTCGCGAAGCTTTGACCCCTTTCGCCCCTCCCTTTCAAGGGAGGGGTCGGGGGTGGGTGGCGAGCGCCAGCGAGCCTCGACATCTGCCGCCGGAGCGCCGCCGGGGCATCGAGCCCCGCCGCCGCTCACCCACCCCTAGCCCCTCCCTTGAAAGGGAGGGGGAGACAAGATGATGCGTTACTTACCCCTCACCCCCGACGACCGCACCGCGATGCTCGCCACGATCGGCGCCGGCTCGATCGACGACCTGTTCGTGGATGTCCCCAAAGCCGCCCGCCTCGACGGCCCGATCCGCGATCTGCCCGCCCATGCCAGCGAGCTCGCGGTCGAGCGCCACCTCTCCGCCCTCGCGCGCAAGAACACCGTCGCGGGCGACGTCCCTTTCTTCCTCGGCGCGGGCGCGTATCGCCATCATGTGCCGGCCAGCGTTGATCACCTGATCCAGCGCGGCGAGTTCCTGACCGCCTACACGCCCTACCAGCCCGAAATCGCGCAGGGCACGCTGCAGATGCTGTTCGAGTTCCAGACGCAGGTCGCGCGGCTGCTCGGCACCGATGTCGCCAACGCCTCGATGTACGACGGCTCGACCGCGTGCTGGGAAGCGATCACCATGGCGCGCCGCATCACCAAGCGCGGCAAGGCGATCCTCTCCTCGGGGCTGCACCCGCATTACGTCTCGGTCGCCAACACGATGGCCAAGTTCACCGGCGACGTGCTCGACACAGCCGCGCCGACGCTGACCCCCGAGCCCGACACCGCCAGCCTCATCGACCGGATCGACGCCGACACGTCGTGCGTCGTGGTGCAATATCCGGATATCCTCGGCCGCATTGGCGACCTGTCCGAGCTCGCCGCGGCGTGCCACGCCAATAAGGCGCTGCTGGTCGCCGTCGTCACCGAACCGGTCGCCTTGGGCGCGCTCAAGTCTCCCGGTGAGATGGACGCCGACATCGTCGTCGGCGAAGGCCAGTCGATCGGCGTCGGCCTGCAGTTCGGCGGGCCTTACGTCGGCCTGATGGGCTGCAAGGAAAAATATATCCGCCAGATGCCCGGCCGGTTCTGCGGGCAAACCGTCGACGCCGAGGGCAAGCGCGGCTTCGTGCTAACGCTGTCGACCCGCGAGCAGCACATCCGCCGCGAAAAGGCGACGAGCAACATCTGCACCAATTCCGGCCTGTGTGCGCTGGCCTTCTCGATCCACATGACGCTGCTTGGCGAGGCGGGCCTGCGCAAGCTGGCAATGGTCAACCACGCGGGCGCCGTTGCGGCGGCGGAGCGGTTGGCGAAGGTGCCGGGCGTCAAGTTGGTCAACGAGACCTTCTTCAACGAGTTCACGCTGCGGCTGTCGAAGGAAGCCCGCCCACTGGTCCAGCAGCTCGCCGAGCGCGGCGTGCTCGCCGGTGTGTCGCTGGGCCGGCTCTATCCGGGCGAAAGCGACCTCACCAACGGCCTGATCATCGCCGTTACCGAAACCACGACCGCGGAGGACGTCGAGACGCTTGCCTCCGCGCTCCAGGAGGCGCTGGCATGAGCATCAACCAGAGCGGCTGGCGCCCCGAAATGACCGAAGAGCGCCGCGACACGACCGTAACCGCCACCGGCAACAAGGCGCTGATGCTGCAGGAAGCGCTGATCTTCGAGATCGGCGATACGCATACGACCGGCGTCGATATCGCTGACATGGATGCGAAACCGGGCAAGCTCGGCGGGCTGGAGCGCACCGCCGAAATCGGCCTCCCCGGCCTTTCCGAGCCCGAAACCGTGCGGCATTACACCCGCCTGTCGCGCCAGAATTACGCGATCGACCTCGGGCTGTTCCCGCTCGGTTCGTGCACGATGAAGCACAATCCGCGCTTGAACGAAAAGCTCGCCCGCCTCCCCGGCTTCGCCGACATCCATCCGCTCGCCCCCGTGCAGAGCGTGCAGGGCGCGCTCGAGCTGATCGACCAGCTCGCGCACTGGCTGGTGACGCTGACCGGCATGCACTCGGTGGCGATGAGCCCCAAGGCCGGCGCGCACGGCGAGCTCTGCGGCATCCTCGCGATCCGCGCCGCGCTCGAAGCCCGCGGCGACACCCGCAAGGTGATCCTGGTCCCCGAAAGCGCACACGGCACCAACCCGGCGACCGCCGCCTTCGCCGGCTATGCGGTCGAGGACATCCCCGCCAACAAGGACGGCCGCGTCGATCTCGATGCGCTGAAAGCCCGCCTCGGCCCCGACGTCGCCGCGGTGATGATCACAAATCCCAACACTTGCGGCCTGTTCGAGCGCGACATGAAGGCGATCTCGGACGCGGTCCATGCCGCGGGCGCGTTTGTCTATTGCGACGGCGCCAACTTCAACGCGATCGTCGGCCGCGTGCGCCCGGGCGATCTCGGCGTCGACGCGATGCACATCAACCTGCACAAGACCTTCTCGACCCCGCATGGCGGCGGCGGGCCGGGCTCGGGTCCGGTGGTGTTCTCCGCCGCGCTGACGCCTTTCGCGCCGCTCCCCTTCGTCGAGAAAACCGATGGCGCCTTCCGCCTCGTCGAGGAAGAAACCGCCGAGGAGCATCATACCCAGTCGTTCGGCCGCATGGTCGCCTTCCACGGCCAGATGGGCATGTTCACCCGCGCGCTCTCCTACATCCTCAGCCACGGCGCAGATGGCCTGCGTCAGGTCGCCGAGGACGCGGTGCTCAACGCGAATTACATCCTGCGCGGCCTCGACGACGTGCTCGACGCGCCGTTCGGGCCGAGCGGCCCGTGCATGCACGAGGCTTTGTTCTCCGACGCCGGTCTCGCAGAGGGCTTCACCACGCTCGACATCGCCAAGGCGCTGATCGACGAGGGCTATCATCCGATGACGAT
>JBQCHO010000052.1:0-18711 GCA_051954635.1 Sphingomonas sp.
CGATGTTTTCGGGCGCGGCGTCGATCCCGGTAACGGTGGCGCCGAGGCGGGCGAGGGGCTCGCACAGCAGCCCGGCGCCGCAGCCGACGTCGAGCGCGGTTTTGCCGGCAAGCGGGGTGAAGCTGCTTTCGTTGCCGTGCCAGTGCGCGTCGACCTGCTCGCGGATATAGCCGAGGCGCGCCGGGTTCAGCTTGTGGAGCATCGCCGACGAGCCCTTCGGGTCCCACCAGTCGGCGGCCATCGTGCCGAAGTGCGCGGCCTCGGCGGGGTCGATCGTGGCGGAGTTGGCGGTCATGAGCGGCTCTCGCTGTAATTTTGTTTTGCGGCGGGTAGGCGTGGCGCATTTTTTGGTCGGCGCTGCGCTTGCCTTTGCCCGATCCCGTTTCTATCAGGGCGCGCCCCAGGGTTGGCAAGGGATTCCGGCAGCGCACATGGCCCGTATCGTGATGAAGTTCGGCGGCACCTCGATGGCCGGGATGGAGCGCATCAGGAGCGTCGCGCAGCGCGTCAGGCGCGAAGTCGAGGCGGGGAACGAAGTCGCGGTAGTCGTCTCGGCGATGGCAGGCGAGACCGACCGACTGGTCAATTTCTGCCGCGAAGCTTCGTCGCTTTACGATGCGCGCGAGTATGACGTCGTCGTCTCGGCGGGCGAGCAGGTGACGAGCGGGCTGTTGGCGATCGCGCTGCAGGCGGTGGGTGTGAAGGCGCGGAGCTGGATGGGCTGGCAATTGCCGATCCGCACATCGGACGGGCACGGATCGGCGCGGATCGAGGAGATCGACACGACCGCGCTCAACGCCGCGCTGGCGACCGGCGAAGTCGCGGTGATCCCGGGGTTTCAGGGCGTCGCGCTCGGCGAGCGCGTCTCGAGGCTGGGGCGCGGCGGATCGGATACCAGCGCGGGGGCGATGGCGGCGGCGCTGAAGGCCGATCGCTGCGACATCTATACCGATGTCGACGGGGTCTACACCACCGATCCGCGAATCGTACCCAGGGCGCGCAAACTGAAGCGCGTGACGTATGAAGAGATGCTCGAGCTCGCGAGCGTCGGGGCGAAGGTGCTGCAGACGCGATCGGTCGGGCTGGCGATGAAGGAACAGGTTCGCGTTCAGGTGCTGTCGTCGTTCCTCGACGAGGACGGGGGCTCGGAACCAGGCACGCTGATCGTGGGCGAGGAGGAAATCGACGAAATGGAACGGCAACTGATCACCGGCATCGCGCACGACAAGAACGAGGCGAAGATCACGCTGACCTCGGTGCTCGACCGGCCCGGGTCGGTCGCGGCGATCTTCTCGCCGCTGGCGGACGCCAATATCAACGTCGATATGATCGTCCAGAATATCGCGCATTCGGGCGATTCGACCGACGTGACGTTCACCGTTCCCAAGGCTGACCTGGCGCGATCGATCGAGGTGCTGAACGGCGCCAAGGAGAAGATCGGCTTCACCGAGATGAAGCACGACACGCGGGTCGCAAAGATTTCGGTGGTCGGCGTGGGGATGCGCAGCCATGCGGGCGTGGCGGCGACGATGTTCAACACCCTCGGCGAACGCGGCATCAACATCCAGGCGATCGCGACCAGCGAGATCAAAGTCTCGGTGCTGATCGAGGAGGATTATACCGAGCTCGCGGTGCGCGTGCTGCATACCGCCTACGGGCTCGACGCCGAGGATGCGGCGGCCTGAGGTTGCGCCTGCCGCCGCCGCGCGGCTAGGGTCGCGGGCGATGGGCGGGGTTGTGATCGTACCGAGAGTGAAGCGCGGCTGGCTGGCGTTGCCGCTGGCTGGGTTGCTGGCGGCATGCGGATCGGGGGTGCATTACCGGCCGGTGAGCGACACGCCGGTGCAGATCGGGCGGCCATATACGGTGCGCGGGATAACCTATGTGCCCACCGCCGATCCGAGCTACGACATGCTCGGCTATGCGAGCTGGTATGGCAATGAATCGGGCTCGCAGGTCGCGAACGGTGAACGCTTCAGGCCCGAGGCGGTGACGGCCGCGAACAAGACCTTGCCGCTCCCCAGCTATGTCGAGGTGACCGATCTCGACAGCGGGCACCGGATCCTTGTGCGCGTCAACGACCGCGGGCCTTTCGCGACGGGGCGAGTGATCGACCTGAGCCGCGGCGCGGCGGAGCAACTGGGCACGAAGGCCAAGGGAATCGCCAAGGTGCGCGTGCGCGTCGTCCAGCCGCCCGAAAAGGACCGTAAGCTGCTGCGTGAGGGGAAGCCGGCGCGGCGGCTGCCCGACGAGCAGCCCGCGGTGCTGGCCAATCTGCGACAGCAATTCGCGATGGGGATGGGGTCGCGATAGGATGATTGCGGGTCGTATCCTCGCGGCGATCGCCGGTTTGCTCGCACTGGCTGGCGCGAGCCCGCAAGCGCCGGTGGACCGGCGTTACGCCGCTTGCCGCGCCGCCAGTGAGCCGGCTGGTCAGTGCCGGTGGCAGCACGGCATCTATAGCGCGGTGTCCAACGACTATTTCTCGTCGCGGCTCGCCGTATCGGGGTCGGCTGATTATGCGATCCATCAAGCGGGGGCCGAGCAGCCGGACGAGTTCGTCCCGCCGATCACCGCGGCGCACCTGACCGGCAATTCGGCGAATGGCTATCAGGCGGCCGGCGAGTATCTCGTCTGCCCGCTGTCGGAAACCAATCGCCTGCTGGCCGAACGCCACCTCACCTATGCGTGCATCGCCGGCGAGCGCGACGTGCAGGCCGCGCAGCCCTGACGCCCTTGCGCCGTCGCGCGGGTTGGGCTTAACGCCTCCACATGAACCAGATCAGCAACAGCGGCGCCGAGCGCCTTCAGCGGCGCATGGCGCGCGGTGCGGCGTTCCTTGGCAGCGAGGTCGCGGTGATGGGCGGGGCGATGTCGTGGGTGAGCGAGCGCCACCTGGTCGCGGCGATCTCCAATGCCGGCGGGTTCGGGGTGATCGCGTGCGGGGCGATGACGCCCGAGCTGCTCGATGCCGAGATTGCCGGAACCAAGGCGCTGACCGACAAGCCGTTCGGCGTGAACCTGATCACGATGCATCCTCAATTGTTCGACCTGATCGCGGTTTGCGCGAAGCATGGGGTCGGGCATGTCGTGCTCGCGGGCGGGTTGCCGCCGGCGGGGTCGCTCGATGCGATCAAGGGGAATGGCGCCAAGCTGATCTGCTTCGCGCCGGCGCTGGCGCTGGCCAAGAAGCTGATCCGATCGGGCGTCGATGCTCTGGTCGTCGAGGGGATGGAAGCCGGCGGGCATATCGGGCCGGTCTCGACCAGCGTGCTCGCGCAGGAGATTTTGCCCGAGGTCGCCGAACAGGTGCCGGTGTTCGTCGCGGGCGGGATCGGGCGTGGCGAGGCGATCGCGGGCTATCTCGACATGGGCGCGGCGGGGGTTCAGCTCGGCACGCGGTTCGTCTGCGCGACCGAATCGATCGCGCACGCCAATTTCAAGAAGGCGTTCATTCGCGCCTCGGCGCGCGAGGCGATCGCCAGCGTGCAGATCGATCCGCGCCTGCCGGTGATCCCGGTTCGCGCGCTGAAGAATGCCGGCGGCGAATTGTTCACCGCCAAGCAGCGCGAGGTCGCCCAGGCGCTCGACGAGGGCAAGGTCGAGATGGCCGAGGCGCAGTTGCAGATCGAGCATTATTGGGCCGGGGCGCTTCGGCGGGCGGTGATCGACGGCGATGTCGAGCACGGCTCGGTGATGGCCGGACAATCGGTCGGCATGGTGAAGCAGGAAGAGCCGGTCGCGGAAATTCTGGCGACGCTGATGAGCGAAGCGGCGCACGCGCTGGAGAAGCGAGCGGCGTGATCGGCGGTGCGATTGCATCGTTGCAATCACGCGATTAGTTTCGATGAATGAACGGCTTGGCGCCATCGTCGCCGCGACATTCCGCGCGTTCGTCGCTGCGTGATCGCGGCGTGTCCTTTTGCCTGGCTGTATTGGCCACGGCGCTTGTTCTGCTGTTCCTCGTGTCGCTCGGCATCGCACCGCTGCTCACGAAAGGCGGGGGGCAGTCGCGGATCGCTGCATTCGATATCGCGCCGCCGCCCGTGGCACCGCCCCCCGCCGCCGATCCCCACGCCAGAGGTACTCGACCAGCACTCCGATCGCGACCGACCGGATAGGCCGGCTGCGGCCAAATCCACCGCTGCCCGGTCCGATGCGGCGCCTGCACCGGCTCAGCCCGTGGACGTGACGCCAAGCCTCATATCGACCGATGACCTCGCTCGCCTTATTGCCCCTCCTGGTTCCGGCCAAGGCGGATCGAGTGACGGTCGAGGCCAAGGACATGGCGGCGGTGGCGGCGGCAAGGGCGCTACCGCAGACAGTGTTTATAGACCTATCGCGCTAAGTGTCGCGCGCTGGGTTTGGCAGCCGAGCGTCCAGGACATGGCGCCGTTCAACCCGCCCGCGGCGATCGATGCGCACGTCGTCGGCGACGCGGTGCTCGCCTGCCGCGTCCGGCTCAATCGGCATGTGCATGATTGCCGCGTGCTTACCGAACAGCCGCGGGGTTACGATTTAGGCTCGGCGGCGATCGAGGCGTCGCACATCTTTCGGATATGGCCAGCGAAGCAAGACGGCAAAGCGATCGACGATGCCTGGGTCGTCGTGCCGGCTCATTATGACTTTGCCGACCCGAAGCACTAACGACTTGTTAACCAATTCCGTTGATCCTTGTCGTTTGCCGGGGGGCTACAAGGAGGTTTCGGCATGGCGATCGATCGCAAGGCGCTCGCTGGTTTGGCAATCGTGCTGGTCGGGCTCAATGCCTGCGCGACGCGGCAGGTGAAGGTTGCGGCGACCCCGCCGCCCGCGCCGGCCCCGCTCGCGCCGATGCCGCGGCCGCCCGCGGGTGCGTATGCAGGCATGACGATCCCGGCGCGGCAGGCGGATGGCAGCTATGCGACGCCCAACAGTGATCTCGATGCGGCAGCGGCAGTGTGGCATCTGCGCGTTGCGCTCAATGTTGCGGCGCTGGGGTGTCGCGGGCCGGAAGGGCAGGCGATCACCGCCGGCTACAACGCGATGTTGACGCGCGACAAGGCGGCGCTGGCGCGCGCCAATGCGGCGACGATCATGGGCGCCGGCGGGCAGGCCGCCTATGACGAGGCGATGACGCAGCTCTACAATTATTTCGCGCAGCCGAGCGCCAAGGCGGCGTTTTGCACTGCCGCGGCAAACGTCACGAATACGCTGGCAGGGGCGGGGTCGATCGACACGGGGGCACCGGCCGCGCTCGCCGCGCTCGACCGCCCATTCACCGACTTCTACCGCGCCTATGACGGTTATCGCGAGCAACTGGCGCAGTGGCAGGCGGACCGCACCCGGCGTGCGATGCAGCCGATCGACGAGCGGCCGCGCGTGGCGTTTGCCTCGGCGGCGGCGATCGGTCCCGGCAATGTGCCGCACCTCACCGTCGACCCGGCGATTTTCCGCATGCCTTGAGGCGCTTTGCGCGCGCGTTCGGGATTGGCGCGGGGGCGTTCAATCTGATAGCGACAACCCATGCCCGTTTCCGCCGCCGCATCCGCCCGCGAAATCCTCGTGCGTTTGCACGACGTGATGGGATCGCGCGCGCGGGCACCGGAAAAACTCGCCTCGGTGGTGCAGATCATCGGCGAGGCGCTCGATAGCGAAGTCTGCTCGATCTATCTGCTGCGCGACGGCGTGCTCGAACTGTTCGCGACGCGCGGGCTGAAGCAGGAAGCGGTCCACGTCACCAAGCTGGCGATGGGCGAGGGCCTGGTCGGCACGATCGCGAAGAATGTCGAGACGCTCAATCTCGACGAGGCGGCGTCGCATCCGGACTTCGCGTTCCGCCCGGAAACCGGCGAAGAGCTGTTCCACAGCTTTGCCGGCGTGCCGATCATTCGGCGCGAGCAGGCGGTCGGCGTGCTCGCGGTGCAGCATGTCGAACCGCGGCGGTACGAGGACGTCGAGATCGAGGCGCTGCAGACGGTGGCGATGGTGCTGTCCGAGCTGATCGCCAATGCCGACATGATCGACGAGGCGCACGCTTCGACGCAGCCGACGCCCACCGCCGCGGTGACGCTGAGCGGGCTCAAGCTGGTCGAGGGGATGGCGCGGGGCTTCGCGGTCTATCACCAGCCGCGGATCACGATCGAGCATACCGTCGCCGAAGACATCGAGGCCGAGCGCCACCGCGTCTATGCCGCGTTCGACAAGATGCGCGAGCAGATCGATCGCATGGCGAGCCAGGCCGAATTCGGTGTCGGCGGCGAGCATGACGAGGTCATCGAGACCTACAAGATGTTCGCCTATGACGAGGGCTGGGCCCGGCGGATCAACGAGGCGATCGATTCGGGGCTGACGGCCGAGGCGGCGATCGAGCGCGTCCAGCAACGCACGCGGATGCGAATGCGGCAGATCGACGATCCGCTGCTCGCCGATCGCATGCACGATCTGGAGGATCTGTCGAACCGGCTGCTGCGGATTGTCTCGGGCCAGATGGGGACGGCGGCGCAGATGGGGCTGCGACAGGACACGATCCTGATCGCGCGCAATCTGGGGCCGGCCGAACTGCTCGAATATGATCGACGGCGGCTGAAGGGCGTGGTGCTTGAGGAGGGCTCGCTGACGGCGCACGTCACGATCGTCGCGCGGGCGATGGGCGTACCGGTGCTCGGCCGCGTGCGCGACGTGCGGCGGCGGATTGCCGAAGGCGACTTGCTGCTGATCGACACCGCTGCGTCGACCGCCTTCGTCCGACCGACGCCGGCGATCGAGGAGGCGTTCGAAGCCAAGCTCGAACTGAGGCAGAAACGCCGGGCGGCGTTCGCCGCGCTCAAGAACGAAGCGCCGGTGACGCGCGACGGGCACCGCATGACGGTGATGGTCAATGCCGGATTGCGCGACGATCTCGCCGCGCTCGACCTGACCGGCGCCGACGGGATTGGGCTGTTTCGCACCGAATTCCAGTTCCTCGTTTCCGCCACGCTGCCGCAGCGTGAGCGCCAGCAGCGGCTCTATCGCGACGTGCTCGATGCCGCGGGCGACCGGCCCGTGGTTTTCCGCACGGTAGATATCGGGGGCGACAAGGCGCTGCCCTATCTGAACGGCGAGGAAACCGACGAGGAAAACCCGGCGATGGGATGGCGCGCGCTCAGGCTCGCGCTCGAACGCGACGGGCTGATGAAGGCGCAGGCGCGCGCGCTGATCGATGCGGCGGCGGGGCGGCAGTTGAACGTGATGTTCCCGATGGTGTCGGAAGCGTGGGAGTTCGACGAGGCCAGGGCGCTGTTCGAGGCGCAGCGGTCGTGGGTCGAATCGCGCAACCGCAAGCTGCCGGTCGAGATACGTTACGGCGCGATGCTCGAAGTCCCGGCGCTGGCCGAGCAGCTCGATTTGCTGCTGCCCAAGCTCGATTTCCTGTCGGTCGGGACCAACGACCTGACGCAATTCCTGTTCGCAGCGGATCGCGCCAACCCCAAGCTCGCCGAGCGCTATGACTGGCTGAGCCCGTCGATCCTGCGCTTCCTGCGTCGTGTCGTCGGGCCGGCCAAGGACGCCGGCGTGGCGCTCGGCGTGTGTGGCGAGATGGGCGGCAGGCCGCTGGAAGCGATGGCGTTGATCGGGCTCGGGATCGAGCGGCTGTCGATCACGCCGGCTGCGGTCGGGCCGATCAAGGCGATGATCCGCTCGCTCGATCGCGACGCGCTGATGGAGCGGATGGCGGGCTTGCTCGCCGCGCCCCCGCGCGACCTGCGCGGGGCATTGATGCGCTGGGCGAACGAGTCCGGCGTCGAACTCGCTTAGGACGTCCCCTCAATCGCCGATTTGCGCCGTTGACAGCGCGCGTGCCCTTTGGGACACAGCGGGCGCGAGCGCAGGAGCAAACCAGGGTCGCAGCCCTCCTGCCGGAGACGTGAATGACCGACACCGAGCCCCGGCCGGGGCCCGCCTCCCGCGGCGATCACGCCAATGCTGCGCCGCAGAGCGCCGGAGAGCGGCTGCGCGCGGCGCGCGAGGCGCAAGGGCTGAGCCTGGCCGATGTCGCGGCGCGGACCCGGGTGCCGATCCGGCACCTCGAGGCGATCGAGAGCGGCGATTATTCGAACCTGCCGACGCCTACCTATGCGATCGGCTTCGCCAAGGCCTATGCCCGCGCGGTCGGCGAGGATGAGGTGACGATCGCGCGCGACGTGCGCGCGCGCACCGCCTCGATCTCGGCCGAGCGGCAGGAATATCAGCCCTATGAGCTCGACGATCCGACGCGGGTGCCGCCGCGCGGCCTGGCGATCATCGCCGGCTTGGTCGGCGTCGTCGTGCTGATCGTCGCTCTGGTGTGGATTGGATCGACCTGGTTCGTCGGCGGATCCTCCGACTCCGCGAGCGAGACTGCGGCGGCGAGCAATCCTGCGCCTGCCGCGACGCCGATGGTGACGCAGCCGGTGCCGGCAGCGGCGAGCCAGGTGACGCTGACCGCGCTCGACCGGGTGTGGGTGCGGGTCCATGACGGGGCAGGCAAGACGCTTTACCAGAACACGATGAACGCCGGCGACAGTTTCGCGGTGCCGCCGGGGGCCGATCATCCGCAGCTTACCGTCGGGCGGCCCGACAAGCTGCGGGTGTCGCTGAACGGCACCGCGCTCGCGCCGCTCGGCAGCGGGGCGCGGCCGATGAAGGACGTGCCGATCGACGCGGCGGCGCTGAGCGCGCGCGCCGCGGCAGCGCCGGCTCCGACGGCGTCGCCGAGTGCCGCTGCCACTCCCGCGGCTTCGACGAATACGCCGACGCCCGCCGCGACGCCGACACCCAAATCGACGCCGACGCCGCGGGCCAAGGAGACGCCCAAGCCGAAGCCGAGCCCGAGCAAGTCGCCCAAGACGCCAGAGCCCAAGGCGAGCCCGGCCGCATTGCCGCCGCCGTCCGGGATTTATTGATCTCGCGTCACGATGCTTAAGGCTGGCGACAGGCGGGGCGTGTCAGCTATACCCGCGTCGTCCAAGCCTTTTGCGGGAAATTAACCATGCGTCCAACCTTCGTCGCCGCGATCGCCGCCATCGGCATCGTCGGCAGCGCCACCCCGGCGCTCGCCCAATCGTCGCAACTCACATCGCGGGTCGACCGCCTAGAGAGCGAGATGAACGCGGTGCAGCGCAAGGTCTTCCCGGGCGGGGCGGGGCAGAACTACATCCAGCCGCAGATCACGCCGGGCCAGGCGCCGCAGGATCTGGGCTATGGCACGCCGGCGTCGAGCCCGCTGACCGATGTCACCGCGCGCGTCTCGTCGCTCGAGCAGCAGATGAGTGGGATGACCAACACGCTGGAAGAGACGCAGCATCGGCTGCAGGTGCTCGAAAATAATTTCAACGACTACAAGCGTGTGACCGATCAACGGCTCGCGGCGCTAGAAGCCGGAGGCGCGGGCGCCGTGGCGCCGGGCGGTACCGGCGGGCCGGCAATCGCGTCGCCGCCGCCGCTCGGCGGATCGGGAGATGACTCGGGCGCCAGTTCGGACGCGCCGAGTGGGGCGGCCGGGAGCATCGACAAGCCGAATACCGGCGATGCGGCGGAAGATGCGTACATCTATGGCTATCGGCTGTGGGCGGCGAAGAAATACCCGGCGGCGGAGGCGCAGTTGAAGTCGGTCGTCGCGAAATATCCGGATAGCAAGCGCGCGAGCTATGCACAGAATTTGCTCGGTCGCTCGTACCTCGATGACGGCAAGCCCAGCCTCGCTTCGATCGCTTTCTACGACAATTACAAGAAGATGCCTGATGGCGAGCGCGCACCGGACAGCCTTTATTTCCTCGGCCAGGCGCTGATCCAGCTCAAGAAGCCGGCGGATGCGTGCAAGGTCTATGACGAGCTGTCGGATGTCTATGGCGCCAAGATCACCGCGGGCATGAAGGCGGACATCGCGCAGGCTCGCCGTACCGCGCAATGTAAGTGACGACCGCGGTCGATTCGGCGCTGGTCGGTCGATTCGCGGCGTTTTTCGTACGGACGTTTGAGCGGACTCCGACCGTCGCGGCACCGCTCGCTGTCGCGGTGTCGGGCGGACCGGACAGCATGGCGCTGCTTGCCTTGGCGGCGGGCGCATGGCCGGGCGCGGTGATCGCCGCGACGGTCGATCACGGCTTGCGCGAGTCGGCGTCGGCCGAGTGCGCGATGGTTGCCGAGGCGTGCGCAGAACTTGGCGTCGCGCACCGGACCTTGATCGCCGAGGGGCCGCCGGCAGGGGCGAGTTTGCAGGCACAGGCGCGGGCGCTTCGCTATCGGCTGCTGGTCGACTGGGCGGCGGGGGCCGGCGCGGCGGCGCTGGCAACGGCGCATCAGGCGGACGACCAGGCCGAGACATTCCTGATGCGTGCGGCGCGTGGAGCCGGGCTTTCTGGGCTCGCCGGGGTGCGGACGGCGCGGATGGCGGCGGCAAGCAACGGGGCGGAGATATTGGTGGTGCGGCCGCTGCTTGACTGGCGGCGCGCCGAGTTGCGCGCGATCGTGCGGCGCGCAGGGCTGCCGTTCATCGACGATCCGGCGAATAACGATCCGCGGCATGATCGGACGCGGTTCCGGCGCTTGCTCAACGAGCATGAATGGCTCGATACGCCGCATATTGCGCGGGCTGCGGCGCATCTTGCCGAGGCGGACGGCGAGTTTCGCGCGATCGTCGACTGGTTGTGGGCCACGCGGCGCGAGCGCGGCCGGGCACCCGGCGTGCGGCTCGACATGATCGACCTGCCGCGCGGGCTCAAGCGGCGGCTGGCGCAGCGTGCGATCGGCGCGGTGCGCGAGGCGGCGGGGATCGAGCAGCCCGATTGGTCGCCGGAGGCCAATGTCGAACCGCTGCTCGACGCGCTCGAACGGGGCAAGGCGGCGACGCAGGCAGGCGTGCTGGTGCGACCCTATGGCAGCGTCTGGCGGTTCGGCGTCGCGCCGCCGCGCAAGCGACCAGCCGATTTCGACCACGACCGGTCAGTCTGATCGCTTTTGTTCCATTGCCATTAACCTACGTGCGCCTATCTTGGCGGGAAGGAAAGGTACGACACAGCGCATGGACGAGAACAAGCAGCAAAGCCCCGGCGGAAACGGCGGCGGCAACCCCTGGATGAAGCAGTTGCTGATCTGGGCGGGCATCCTGCTCGCGCTGGCGCTGTTCGTCGGCCTGATCAATGGCCGCACGACCGAGGCGGCGGGGACGACGATCCCCTATTCGACCTTCCTCGACAAGGTTCAGGAAGGCTCGGTCAAGCAGGTGAACGTCGCCGATAACGTGATCACCGGCAGCTACACCAACGACCAGCATTTCCGCACCTATACGATGGCCGATCCGGAACTGACCGATCGCCTGCGCAAGGCGGGCGTGACGATCAACGCGCAGCCCAAGGACGAGCCGTCGATCTGGATGTACCTCCTCTATAATTCGCTGCCGTTCCTGCTGTTCCTGGGCATCGCGTTCTTCGTCGTGCGCCAGATGCAGAAGAATTCGGGATCGGGCGCGATGGGCTTTGGCAAGAGCCGCGCACGGATGCTGACGCAGAAGGAAGGCAAGGTCACCTTCGAGGACGTCGCCGGTATCGACGAGGCGCGCGAGGAGCTCGAGGAGATCGTCGAGTTCCTGAAGGACCCGACCAAGTTCGCGCGGTTGGGCGGCAAGATTCCCAAGGGCGCGCTGCTGGTCGGTTCGCCCGGCACCGGCAAGACGCTGCTCGCCCGCGCGATCGCGGGCGAAGCGGGGGTGCCGTTCTTCACCATTTCGGGGTCGGACTTCGTCGAGATGTTCGTCGGCGTCGGCGCGAGCCGCGTGCGCGACATGTTCGAACAGGCCAAGAAGAGCGCGCCGTGCATCGTCTTCATCGACGAGATCGATGCGGTCGGGCGTTCGCGTGGCGCGGGCCTTGGCAACCAGAATGACGAGCGCGAGCAGACGCTCAACCAGCTGCTCGTCGAGATGGACGGCTTCGAGGCTAACGAAGGCATCATCATCATCGCCGCGACCAACCGCCCCGACGTGCTCGATCCGGCGCTGCTGCGCCCGGGCCGCTTCGATCGTCAGGTGCAGGTGCCGCGCCCCGATATCGAGGGCCGCGTCAAGATCCTGCAGGTCCATATGAAGAAGGTGCCGCTGGCCCCCGACGTCGATGCGCGGACGATCGCGCGCGGCACGCCGGGTTTCTCGGGCGCCGACCTCGCCAATCTCGTCAACGAGGCGGCGCTGCTCGCGGCGCGGAAGGGCAAGCGGCTGGTCGCCGCGGCCGAGTTCGACGATGCGCGCGACAAGGTTATGATGGGCGCCGAGCGCCGGTCGATGGTGATGACCGACGACGAGAAGCGGATGACCGCCTATCACGAAGCCGGTCACGCGCTGGTGTTCGCGCACGAGCCGACCGCCGATCCGATCCACAAGGCGACGATCATTCCACGCGGCTTTGCGCTGGGCATGGTGCAGCCGCTGCCCGAGCGCGACACCTACAGCTATCACCGGGACAAGATGCACGCCGATATCGCCGTGGCGTTCGGCGGCCGCGTCGCCGAGGAACTGGTTTTCGGGTATGACAAGGTGAGCTCGGGCGCGTCGAACGACATCATGCAGGCGAGCCGGCTGGCGCGCGCGATGGTGACCAAATGGGGCCTGTCCGACGAACTCGGGCCGCTCGATTTCTCGGAAAGCGAAGACAGCTTCACCGGCTATTCTGTGCAGCGCAGCAAGCCGATGTCGGACGAGACCGCGCGGATGATCGACAGCGAGGTCAAGCGCTTCGTCGAGCAAGGGCTGGCGCGCGCGCGGCAGTTGCTCAACGATCACATCGATCAGCTGCACATCATTGCCCAGGCGCTGCTCGAATACGAGACGCTGACTGGCGAAGAGATCAAGCGGTTGATCGCGGGCGAGAAGATCGACCGAGACAACGGCCCCGCAGCAGGTGCGCAGCCATTGCCGGCGGCGGGCACGTCGATCCCCAAGACACGGCGGCCGACCGGACCGTTCGGGACGCCGAAGCCGCTGGGGGCTTGAGATCCGGTTTTAGCCGATCGCTCCAAGGCTGGCTTTGCGGCGGACGGCCATGGTCACGGCCGTCCGCAGCTCAGGCGAGTTCATGCAGGTTGATCGAGCGGAGCCGGTCGGTACGAGCCGTAAGGCTGCGGTAGCGCCACCCCCTCGGGTGCCAGCGTGATGCCCGCTCTTACGGCGGCCCGCATCGCCGCATGATAGTCGGCGGCGGCCAGCACTGCCGCCAGAAAGCCGACCAGGAGCGAATCGACGAGCAAAATCGGCCATAACAGTGCCCGGGAGCCGAAGATCGCCAGATCGGCGAAGAGGTAATGCGGGATCATCAGCGGCAGCATCGCGGCAAGCGAGAAGCCGAACGTCCATGGCACTTGCCGCCACATGATAGCGGCGGATGCGCGCGGCCCGACCTTCGCGTTGCCGAGGGGGGCGGCGACTCCCCAGGCGGACATAAGGATGCCAATGGCCATGCCGATAACGAATATGGCGAGTTCGCCCCATGCACTGCTGACGGGCAGGAACAATTGCACGGCCGCGAACACGATCTGAAAGATGAAAACGCCGGCGAAGAGCCGTACCGCCGGTGCTTCGGCTCGAGCCACGCGCGCTGGATCACGATAGGTAATAAAGCGCGCCACCCAATAAGCGGGCATCGTCAGCCCCGCGACCTTGAGAAGGCCCAGGCCCATTCGCAACGGATCGTGCTCGACTGCCTTGGCTGCGGCGATGCCGTCGTACATCCCGAGGTGAACCTCCGCGACGTGCTGTATCAGCTCGAATACGACCGGGAACAGCGCCAGGAGGGGAAAGGCGATGACATAGGCCAGGCTATCCGAATAGCTCGCCTTGAGCGCGGGCCAGAATTTCATCATTCATCCTCCGTCGTGACGGCGAGCAGATCGCCAGGTTGGCAGTCGAGTTCGCGGCAGATCGCCTCGAGCGTCGAAAATCGGATCGCCCGGGCCTTGCCGGTCTTCAGGATCGACAAGTTGACGACACTGATGTCCACCGCCTGGGCGAGATCGGTCAGCGTCATGCGTCGGGCGTGAAGCAGCGCGTCGAGCCGGACCTGGACCGGCATCAGACCGTCATCGCCAGATCGTCGCGCATCGCAGCGCCGCGGCTGAATACAGTGGCCAAGACGAACGCCATCAACACCGATATCCACCCGCCGAGCGACGGATCCCAACTGACGAACTGGACATGGAGCGCGCCGAACCATGCTGTGAAGGCGCCCAGCGCGAGATCGAGCAACTGAAGGACGAGCAACGCCCAGCCGATCGTGCGCAGGCGACCGGCGTTAGCGGCGGTAAAGGGGTCGCCTGCGGTAACCGTACCCAAGATATCGAGCAGCGAAGCGAATACGCGATGGAGAGCGACCGCGGCAGCGACGCCGAGCGCGAACAGCAGGCGCGCGGCCAGCAGAATTTGGGGAACGTCGATTCCCGGTCCGTATTTGTGGATCAGGCGCGCCGATATCGCGGGAGCAAAGGGGATGCTTAGGATGATCGAAGCGGCAAAACCGATCGCGCATATGAGATTGCCGATCAGGAAAAGGCGTAACGCGATGCGTGCGATCTTCGATACCAGGGTTTCAGCCGGCATGCACGACTCCATAACGATAGTCGATGCGTTACATATCGAATATCGTTATGGATTGGCAACCGGAAAGATTTCCTAGGGCATCGAGGGGGCCGGCCCTTCGCCGCGCGCGCCGAGCAGCGTCTCTATTGAGGTGAACTTTTCGCGCGGTGATTGCGGGCGGGCGCGGCCGATTTCGGCTTTGTCGATTGCTTGCCAGTCGCGGAAGGTGACGACGTCGACGTTGCGCTCGGCGAGGAGTGCATCGAGGCCGGGGCGGCCTAGCTTGCCGGTATCGTCGGCGAGGTCCTCGGCGAGGTGTTCGGCGGTGAGGAAGCCGTCGGGGCGATTGGTGCCGATTGTGCCGGTCGGACCGCGGCGGGCCCAACCGACGGCGTAGAGGCCGGGGGCGATGCGGCCCTCGTCATTGGCGAAGCGGCCGGCCTTGGTGTCGAAGGGCACGCCGGGGATGGGCGAGGTGCGGTAGCCGATGCAGCTCACCACGAGGCCGGCGGGAATTTCGTAGGTTTCACCGGTGCCCTCGGCGGCGCCGTCGGGGGTGAGGCGGGTGCGTTCGACGATCACGCGCTCGGCGTGGCGGTCGCCTTCGATGGCGAGGGGGCGGGCGAAGAAATCGAACACGATCTCGATCGGCTTTTCGGGCGGATGCGCGGCGAAATCGCGCAGCAGCGTGACCGATTTGCGCTGGCCGGGGTCGAGCGCGGCGTCGGCGTCGATCGGTGGGAAGTCGGCGGGGTCGACGCGCGGAGCGGCGCGTTCGAGGTGGCCGAGCTCGCCCAATTCCTTGGGCGTCATCGCGATCTGGTGCGGGCCGCGGCGGCCGAGAATCGTCACCCGGTTGATCGCGTGGCCGCGCAGCGACGCGAGCGCGTGGCCGACGATGTCCGATTCGGCGAACTCGGATTCGGTCTTGGCGAGGATGCGGGCGACATCCAAGGCGACGTTGCCGTTGCCGATCACCACGGCGCCGGGGCCGTCAAGTACGGGCGCGAGCGCTTCATGGTCGGGATGGCCGTTATACCAGCCGACGAATGCGGCCGAGCCGATCACGCCGGGCAGCTCGGCGCCCGGGATGTCGAGTGCGCGGTCGGCGGGGGCGCCGGTGGCGAGCACGACGGCGTCGTAGAGCGCCAGCAGTTCGTCGATCGAGACCTGCTCGCCGATCGTCACATTGCCGACGAAGCGGACATTGTCGGTCAGCGCGACGGCTTCGTAGCGGCGCGAGACGTGCTTGATCGATTGGTGATCGGGGGCGACGCCCGAGCGGATCAACCCGAACGGGACGGGCAGGCGATCGATGATGTCGACGCGGACGCCGTCACCGAAGGTCTTCTGGCAGGCTTCGGCGGTATAATAGCCCGCCGGCCCCGAGCCGATGATCGCGACGTGCCGCATGAACCGGGCTCCCTTGGTGAGACGCCCGGTGTAACCGCCGGAACGGGCGCTGGAAAGGGCAGCCTTATTGCGCTGGCGGCGCGGCCGCGGCAGCGTTGCTCGGCAGGCCGCCGAGTTGGGTGACGAGCTTGGTATAGGCGTCGAGATACGCAAGCACGATCACCTGGCCGATCTCGGTATTCTGGTAGCCGCTGGCGCCCGCCGCGGCGAACCCGCCCCACCAGCCGCCGCCACCGCCGCCGGCGAAGCCGATGTCGGTCTTGCGGGCATAGCCCTCGGTCAGCGCCTCTTCCTCGGTGGTGCGGGCGTTGACGATCGAGAGGGTGACGTTGGCTTCCTTCTTCTTGACGTTGATCCCCCCGGCGAGTGCGCCGAACCCGCCGAAATGGTGACCGAGCAGCCCGCCGATCGCGCTGCCGACATTGCCGCCGCCCGAATTGCTGTTCGAGGTGACGATATCGGGTTGGAGGAAATAGTCCGCCGCCTTGACCTGGCCGCGGCCGAGGTTGGAGCCGGCCTGCAGCTCGCCCTGATCGGCGAGCGCGCGTTCCATCGCGCGGCTCTGCATTGCGCTGCCGCGGTTGACGAGGCGGAAACAGCCCGATTGCTGGACGAAGATCTTGAGGATCGCCTCGGGGCTGCCGAGGTTGAGTTCGCGCCACCATTGATTGTCGGGCTCGATGATCGCGATCGTGCCGAGGTTGCGCGTGCAATGCGGGATGTCGCGGGTGCCGTTTTCCTGCGCCTTGCGGCCCGAGGAGCGGTCTTGCGCGGGCGCCGCGCCAGTCACGAGCAGCGTTGCAAGGGCAGCGCCGAAAAGCCAGGTCTTCATCGCATCAATCTCCCCGTTCTTCATCGGAAGAACTGGATCCGGATACGCACGCGGCGCCGGGCCGCTACCCGTGCGCTTGCGTCCGATGCGGCGAACGACCCGTATCGCCCACCGCCGAGATCGAACGCGATGATAGCATGAGCGGCGTGCGGGCGTAAGCTTGATCGCGGCGGCTTGGCGGCGGCGGGGCGGGCGGCTATCGGCGGGACGGTGACAAGTCTCGAAGCCATCGCCTGCATCCTCGGCATCCTGTGCGTCGCGCTGGCGGCGATGCGGCGGATGTGGACCTTTCCGTTCGGGATCGGATCGGTGGCGCTCTACAGCGTCGTGTTCTTCGACGCGAAGCTCTATTCGGACGCGCTGCTTCAGATCTTCTATGTCATCGTCAACGCTTATGGCTGGTGGAACTGGCGGCGGTCCGAGGAAGATGTCGGCGCGGTGATCGTCGAGACGATGAGTGGCGCGGCTCGGTTGCGATGGACGGCAGGGTGCCTGATCGCGATCATGCTGTGGGGCAGAGCGATGCAGCATTTTACCGACGCCTCCTACCCTTGGGCGGACGCAGGAATCGCGATCGTCAGCATCGCGGCGCAGGTTTTGATGGCGCAGCGCAAGTTGGAGAATTGGTGGCTGTGGATCGCGGTCGATCTCGCGTCGATCCCGCTTTACGCGGCGAAGGCGCTGAGCCTGACGATGGGGCTGTACGCGGTGTATCTGGCGCTGGCGGCGTGGGGGCTGATCGTCTGGCATCGCGCGCGGCGGACGGCGGGGCCGGCGGTCGCATAATGCTGCGCACGATCTGCCTCCACGGACCCGAGAGCACGGGCAAGTCGACCATTGCGCCGCGTCTTGCCGAAGCGCTGGGCGGGCAGTGGGTGGCCGAGTTCGGGCGCGCCTATACCGAGGCCAACGGCACGGTGTGGACGATGGCAGACCTGATCGCGATCGCCGAGGGGCACGATGCGGCGACGCGCGCAGCGGTGGCGGCGGGGCCGCTGCCGGTGATTCTCGACACCGATCCGCTGATGACGCAGGCTTGGGCGGAAATGCTCTACGGGCGGCACGATGCGTGGTTCGACCGATGGGACAATGTCGCCGACCTCTATTTGATGTTCGACATCGACCTGCCGTGGATCGCCGACGGGACGCGAATGTTCGGGACGCCGACGCTGCGGCAGCGATTCTTCGATGTGTCGCGCGCGATCCTGGAGCGGCGCGGGGTGCGCTGGGCGATGGTGAGCGGCGAGGGCGAGGCGCGTTACGATAGTGCGCTCGCAGCGATCGAGGCGGCACGGCGCGGGTGACGCTTTGTTCCGACGCGGTGCCCTGCTATGGGCGCGTCAAATCACTTTCCGCACAGATCAGAGACGTTCGTGGCATTGCTCGACAAAATCCGTAATTTCAGCATCATCGCGCATATCGACCATGGCAAGTCGACGCTGGCCGACCGCCTGATCCAGTTGACGGGCGGGCTTTCCGAGCGCGAGATGTCGGCGCAAGTGCTCGACAATATGGAGATCGAGCGCGAGCGCGGGATCACCATCAAGGCGCAGACGGTGCGGCTGAACTACACCGCGCAGGACGGCGAGACCTATGAGCTCAACCTGATGGACACGCCGGGGCATGTCGACTTCGCCTATGAGGTGTCGCGCAGCCTGGCGGCGTGCGAGGGCGCGCTGCTGGTGGTCGATGCCGCGCAGGGAGTCGAGGCGCAGACACTCGCCAACGTCTATCAGTCGATCGAGCACGACCATGAGATCGTGCCCGTCATCAACAAGATCGATCTGCCCGCGGCCGACGTCGACAAGGTCAAGGCCGAGATCGAGGACATCATCGGCCTCGACGCGTCGGACGCAGCACTGACCAGCGCCAAATCGGGGATCGGCATCGAGGATGTGCTCGAGGC
>JBQCHO010000053.1:0-16026 GCA_051954635.1 Sphingomonas sp.
TAATCAGCCCGACGCAGCGATAGGCATCGTCGACCACCAGCAATTTCTCGATCCGCCGCTGGTGGAGCAGCCGCCGCGCCTCATCCTGCCCGACCCCCGTCGTCACCGTCGCCAGATTCTCGTGGGTCATCAGCTCGGACACCGGCTGGCGCGGGTTCTCGGCGAAGCGGACGTCGCGGTGCGTCAGGATGCCGACCAGCTTGCCGCCATTCTCGGTCACCGGGATGCCGCTGATCCGATGCCGCTCCATCAGCGCCTGCGCGTCGGCCAAGGTCGCTTCCGGCGCGATCGTGATCGGATTGACCACCATCCCGCTTTCGAACCGCTTCACCTGCCGAACCGCGTCGCACTGCTGCTCGACCGTCAGGTTGCGGTGGAGCACGCCGATCCCGCCCAATTGCGCCATGACGATCGCCATGTCGGCCTCGGTCACCGTATCCATCGCCGAAGAGAGGATCGGGATGTTGAGCGCGATCTCGCGGGAAAGGCGCGTGCGGGTATCGGCCTGGCTCGGCAATACGCTCGATTCCGCCGGTTGCAGCAGAACGTCGTCGAAAGTGAGGCCGAGCCGAATGTCCATGGGTGCGCCAGTTCCTAGGGGAATCGTGGCGGCCCATGTAACCAAAGCGGCAGCGCTGCGCTAGGGGGCGATACCGAGCGGTTTTGCGTGCGCGGTAGCAGCGAAGGTGCTACCCTGATGCCGGGCAATAACGACAGGTATTTCGGGGGTTATTCATGATCGTCATCATCGCTGCGCTGATCCTGCTCATGGTGCTGCTCTATCTCATGACCAGCATCAAGATCGTGCGCCAAGGCTATCAATATACGATCGAACATTTCGGCCGCTTCACCACCGTCGCGAAGCCCGGCTTCAATTTCTACCCCTCCTTCTTCTACCGCGTCGGCAAGCGCGTTAACATGATGGAGCAGGTGCTCGACATTCCGGGCCAGGAGATCATCACCAAGGACAATGCGATGGTCGCGGTCGACGGCGTGGTGTTCTTCCAGGTGCTCGATTCGGCCAAGGCTGCCTATGAGGTCAGCGACCTGTTCCTCGGCATCATGCAGCTGTCGACCACCAACCTGCGCACCGTGATGGGCTCGATGGACCTGGACGAAACCCTGTCGAAGCGCGACGAGATCAACGTGCGGCTGCTCAACGTCGTCGATCACGCGACCAACCCTTGGGGCGTCAAGATCACCCGCGTCGAGATCAAGGACATCCGCCCGCCGCAAGACATCGTCAACGCGATGGGGCGCCAGATGAAGGCCGAGCGTGAGAAGCGCGCCAACATCCTCGATGCCGAGGGCGCCCGCGCCGGCGCGATCCTCCGTGCGGAAGGCGAGAAGCAGTCGAAGATCCTCGAAGCCGAGGGCCGCCGCGAGGCCGCGTTCCGCGATTCCGAAGCCCGCGAGCGCGCCGCCGAGGCCGAGGCGAAGGCGACCAAGATGGTCTCCGACGCGATCGAGACCGGCAGCGCGCAGGCGATCAACTATTTCGTCGCGCAGAAATATGTCGAGGCGGTGAGCAAGTTCGCCACCTCGCCGAATGCCAAGACGATCCTGTTCCCGGTCGAAGCGACGCAGCTGATCGGCACGCTCGGCGGCATCGGCGAACTCGCCAAGGAAGCGCTCGGCAAGGACGCCGCGATTTCGCCGCCCGCCACCACCACACCCACCGTGCGCCGCACCCGCGGCTCGGGCGACACGGGCGGCGCATGAGCCTCGACACGCTTGCCGCCAGTCCCGTCGTCTGGTGGCTGGCCGCGGCCGTCCTGCTCGGCATCGGCGAGATCGTCGTTCCCGGCGTCTTTCTGGTGTTCCTGGCGATCGCCGCGGCGCTCACCGGCATCGCCGCGGTCGCGCTGCCCGATCTGCCGCTCGCCGCGCAGCTCGTCTCGTTCGCGGTGTGGAGCGGCGTGACGGTCGCGATCGGCAAGCGCTGGTATCGCGACTATCCCATCGAGAGCCTCGATCCCAAGCTCAACGATCGCGCCGCACGGATGATCGGCGAAACCGTTGTCGTCACCGACGCGCTGGAAGGCGGGCGCGGCCATGCCCGCTTCGGCGACAGCTCATGGCCGATCAGTGGTCCCGATCTGCCGGCCGGTGCGCGGGCGCGGATCATCGGCATCGCCGGCAACACGCTGCTCGTCGAACCGGTCGATCAGATCGAAGTCTGACCGAAGCTGTCGGGTGAGCGGACATGCTCGGGCCGGACCCCGAGCCCGACGATCCGCGCCGGCAATCGCCGCAATCGCGGCCAATGGTCGAGCAGATCGAGCAAGGCAGGCGGCCGATCGAGCGATTTCCCGTCGGAGAGCAATGGCGCGACGACACGATCCTGGACGATCTTCTGCATCGCTTGCGTGACGCGAGTCGGCATCCAGCGTCGGCGCTGAATCCGTTCGAGTAGCGGATCGACCGCCTCCCCTGCCGCCATTGGTGCAGCGAGGATATTTGCTGCGGCGACCGCATCCTGGATCGCGAGATTGATTCCCACCCCGCCGATCGGCGACATCGCGTGGGCCGCATCACCGATGAACAGCAGCCCCGGCTTGTGCCACCTCGTGAGCCGGTCGACCGTGACGGTGAGCAGCTTGACGTCGTCCCAGCTCCCGATCGCGTCGACCCGCGCCGTCTCCGGCCCGATCGCCGCGACACGCTCGCGAAACGCCTCGATCCCCGCGGCGCGAATTTTCTCCGCCGCGCCCTTGGGAAACACGAAAGCGCACTGCCAATAATCGCGGCGATCGATCAGCACGAAGATGCGCCCGGCATCGAACACGCCGACGGTCTCGTTCTCGGGCTCGGCGTCCTTGGGCAAGCGAAACCAGAACACATCCATCGGCGCGCCGATTGTATCGACTGCCAAGCCCGATCCGTCGCGCAACACCGAATCGCGCCCATCCGCCGCGATGACCAGTTTGCGCGCGCGGAACGTGTCGCCGGCCGCCGTGCGCACGCCGACGACGCGGCCATCCGCCTCGATCGTATCGGTCGCCCGCGTGCAGCGCTCCAGCGAAAAACCCGGATACCGCCCCGCCGCCTCGGCAACGAAATCGAGGAAATCCCACTGCGGCATCAGCGCGATGTACGGCACCGCGACCGGCAGATGCCTGAAATCTGCCACCGCCAGCACTTTGCCCGCGACGCGGGCGTGAAGCTCGCGGACCTTGACGTGATCGCGCGCCAGCAGCGCGTCAAGCAAGCCCAGCTCGTGGAACAGCTGCAACGTCGAGGGGTGGATAGTATCGCCGCGAAAATCGCGCAGGAAATCCGCGTGCTTTTCGAGAACGACAGTCTCGATCCCCGCGCGCGCGAATAGCAGCCCGGCGATCATCCCCGCCGGCCCGCCGCCGACGATCACGACATCGCTGGTCCGCTCAGCCATCGCCGGCAGTCAGCGCGCGATCAGGACTTGCCGAACAATCCCGAAGCCAGCCCGCCGAGCCCCGCCAGCCCGCCTTGCCCTTCGAGCAACCCGGCAAACCGCCCCAGCGCGCCCTCGCCACCGATATGCTCGACGATCTGTTGCAACGCGTCGGTAGGCAAGCCGGTCGTCGCCGCCGCCTGGTTCACCGTGTCGCCGGGTTGCGGGTGCGCCGCGGCCAGCGCGGTGATCGCCTGCTCGACCTGATCGTGCGGCAGCCCGATCTTCTCCGCGAGGTTGGCAACATCGACATTTCCGGCCACCTGGCCGAGCAACCCATCGAGCAGTCCCATCGCAACATCTCCCGCATCGCGTGTGATCGCCAAGGCTCTATCACGAAAAACCACGCCCGGCGAGGAGACCGCGGCTGACAAGCACCGCCGCATCGGCTTTAAGGAGCGCCATGGCGATGGGATTGGAAAATGCGGGCTTCAGCGACACGCTAGTGATCCTCGGCGCGGCGGGCCTGGTGATCCCAGCCTTCGCCCGCTTCAAGGTCAGCCCGGTGATCGGCTTCATCCTGGTCGGCATCCTCGTCGGCCCGGCAGGCCTCGGCGCGCTCGTTCCGCAGGTGCCGTGGCTCTATTATGTAACGATCACCGACGCGCACGCGATTGAGCCGTTCGCCGAATTCGGCATCGTCCTGCTGCTGTTTTCGATCGGCCTCGAACTGTCGCTCAAGCGCCTATGGTCGATGCGCGGCCTGGTATTCGGCGTCGGCGTCGCCGAGCTGATCGGATCGGGCCTGATTATCGGGCTGGCGCTTCATCTGCTCGGCCAGAGCTGGGGTGGTGCGATCGGCCTGGGCCTCGCTGTTTCGTTATCCTCAACCGCACTGATCCTGCCGATCGCGGGCACCGCCAGCCCGGTCGGCCGCTCGGCGTTCGCGATGCTGCTGTTCGAAGACCTTGCGCTGGTGCCGATCATCTTCGTCCTCGGCGCAATGGCACCGACCGCGAGTGACGAGGGCTGGCGTAACCTCGCCCATGTCGCGCTCACCGGCGGGATCACGATTGCGGTGATGTTCATCGCCGGCCGCCTGGTCCTGCCGCGCCTGTTCGCCCAAGCTGCACGCACCAAAAGCCCCGAGCTGTTCCTCGCCGCCTCGCTGCTCGTGGTAATCGTCGCCAGCCTGGCGACGACCGCGGCGGGGTTGTCGCCGATCGTCGGCGCGCTCCTCGCCGGGCTGCTGATCGCCGAAACCGAATATCACAGCGAAGTCGAGATCATCACCGCGCCGTTCAAGGGCCTCGCGCTCGGCGTCTTCCTGATTTCGGTCGGCATGAGCCTCGACCTGCGGCTCGTCATGCAGAACTGGCAGGGCCTCGTCCTTGCCGTGCTCGGCGTGGTGATCGTCAAGGCGCTCGTCACCTTCGGGCTGCTGCGCTTCACCGGCGCGAGGAACGGCGTCGCCGCCGAAGCCGGATTGCTAATGTCGAGCCCGTCCGAGACCACGCTGATCGTGCTCGGTGTCGCCACCGAGGCGCAGCTTATCCAGGCCTCGACCGCCGCCTTCTGGCAGACCGTCACCGCGATCGGCCTCACCATCACCCCCCTCCTCGCCCGCTTCGGCCAGTTTGCCGCGCGCCGCATCGAACGCCGCCTCAGCGGCCATGAGCCCGAGGTCGAGGCCGATCCCGAAGGCCCCGGCACCGTCGTTATCGGCTTCGGCCGTGTCGGCCGTCTCGTCGCCGACATGCTCGCCGCGCACGATCAGAAATATGTCGCCGTCGAAGCCGATATCGACGCGGCCAACGCCGCGCGCCGACAAGGCTATCCAGTGATCTTCGGCGACGTCGCACGCTCCGAATTTGTCGACCGCCTCAATCTCGGCCGCGCCAGGGCGCTGATCCTGACGATGGACGATCCGGTGCTCAGCATCCACATCACCCGCCGTGTGCGCGGCTGGGTGCCCGCGCTCCCGATCATCGCCCGCGCCCGCGACACCGGCCACGCCGCGCAGCTCTACCGCGCCGGCGCGACCGACGCCGTGCCGGAAACAGTCGAAAGCTCGCTCCAGCTATCCGAGGCCGTTCTCGTCGATCTCGGCGTCGCGATGGGCCCGGTGATCGCCTCGATCCACGAAAAGCGCGACGAGCTACGCCGCTCAATCAAGGACGCAGCCGAACTCGATCGCGAGCCACGCCTGCGCCGCACCAAGCTCGGCGAGACTAGCGCCTAAGCAGCCTCTGCTGCCCGGAACTCGCCGAGATACCGCGCGTTTTCCGTCGATGGACGGAAGCCGGATCGGCCGCGCTATCCGCCGTTCGGAGAGTATCATGTTCGCACCCCTGTCCAACCGCCGCCCGCTGCTCCTCGCCGCGGTCGCCGCCGCCACGCTGACACTTGCCGGCTGCGAGACCGCCACGACCTATCACCCCGCCACCGGGCAGGGTTTCAACCGCGAAGGCTTCAGCGAACAGCGCATCGAGGCCGATCGCTTCATGGTCAGCTTCTCGGGCAACTCGGTCACGTCCCGCGACACCGTCGAGCGCTACCTGCTCTACCGCGCCGCGGAGCTGACCGTGCAGAACGGCTACGATTATTTCCAGCTCGTCGACCGCAACACCGATCGCCGCACGCGCACCTACGTCTCCGATCCGTTCGGCCCCGGCCCCTGGGGCTATTGGGGCGCGAGCTGGCGCTTCCACCGCCCGGGCTTCGGCTGGGGCTTCTACGATCCGTTCTGGGGCGATCCCTGGGGCCGAGACGTGGACGTCAACACGATCGACAAGTTCGAAGCGCATGCCGAAATCGTCATGGGCCACGGCTCGGCGCCGCGGGGCCCCCGGACCTTCGACGCGCACGAGGTGATCCGCAACATCGGCCCGACGATCGTCATGCCGGGCCAGCAACGCTAAGCACGCGAACCGGCCACCTCGCGCGTTCGAGGTGGCCGGCGTCGGTCAGACCTGCTCGACGCCGACCGCGCCGTGGCAGTGCTTGTACTTGCGGCCCGATCCGCACGGGCACAGCGCGTTGCGGTTGACGCGCCCTTCCCAGCTCGCCGGATCCTCGCCCAGTGCATCGCCCTCGGGGCTCGCCGCCCCCAGGGTCGGCACATGCGCGTTCACATTGCCGAGCGTGCCGCCATCGACGTCTGCGCTGTCGTCCTCGCCCGTGAATGGGTCGAAGTGCGAAGTGATGAAATCGGGCAGATCGGGCAGCGGCGGCGGCGCCTGCATCTGGAACTGCGCGTGCGCCACCGTCCGCGTCACGTCCTCGCGGATCGAGGTCAGCATCCGCTCGAACAGCATGAACGCTTCCGACTTATACTCGTTGAGCGGCGTCTTCTGCGCATAGGCGCGCAGATGGACGACCTGCCGCAACGCATCGAGCGTCGACAGATGCTCCTTCCAGTGATGGTCGAGATTCTGCAGCAGGATCGATTTCTCGACGCTGCGCCAGCTCTCGGGCTCGATCTGCGCCGCCTTTTCGGCGACCAGCGCATCGGCCTGCTCGCGCGCGCGCTCCTCGAGCATCTCGACGTCGACCGCGTCTTCCTGCAGCCAGGCGTCGATCGGCGGTTCGATGTTGAGCAGTTCGGCGAGCCGCGCCTTCATCTCCTCGACATTCCACTGCTCGGGATAGCTGCCCGGCGGGCACGCATCGCCGATCACGGCATTGACGGTCTCGGCGCGCATGTCGTCGACAATCTCCGCGACGTCGGGCGTTTCCATAATGTCGGCGCGCTGCTCGTAGATCACCTTGCGCTGATCGTTCATCACGTCGTCGTACTCGACGACCTGCTTGCGGATGTCGTAATTGCGCGCTTCGACCTTCTTCTGCGCGGTCTCGATCGCCTTCGACAGCCATTTCGACCCGATCGCTTCGCCGTCCTCGATGTTCGATCGCATCATCCTGGCGAACATCGTGTCCGGCCCGAAGATGCGCAGCAGATCGTCGTCGAGGCTGAGGTAGAAACGGCTGAGCCCCGGATCGCCCTGGCGCCCCGAACGCCCGCGCAACTGATTGTCGATGCGCCGGCTCTCGTGCCGCTCGGTGCCGAGCACGAACAGCCCGCCCGCGGCGAGCACCTCCTGCTTCTCGACTTCGATCTCCTGGCGGATACGCTCGATCGCGGCGTCGCGCTCGGGCCCGTCGGGCATCTCGGCGAGTTCGTCACCAACCCGGAATTCGAGGTTGCCGCCCAATTGAATGTCGGTACCGCGCCCTGCCATGTTGGTCGCGATCGTCACCGCCGACTTGCGCCCGGCCTGCGCCACGATGTGCGCCTCCATCTCGTGGAAGCGCGCATTGAGCACCTTGTGCTCGACCTTTTCCTTCTCGAGGAACTCGGCGAGCATTTCGGACTTTTCGATCGAGACCGTGCCGACCAGCACCGGTTGCCCGCGATCGGCATGGAACTTGATCTTCTTGGCGATCGCCGCGAACTTGTCGGCGGTGTTCTTGTAGAACTCGTCTTCCTCGTCGATCCGGTTGATCGGCCGATTGGTCGGGATCGTGACGACGTTCATCTTATAGATTTCGTAGAATTCCGCCGCCTCGGTCGCCGCGGTGCCGGTCATGCCCGAAAGCTTGGGATACATGCGGAAATAATTCTGGAACGTGATGGAGGCGAGCGTCTGGTTCTCGGGCTCGATATTGACGCCTTCCTTGGCTTCGACCGCCTGGTGCAGACCGTCCGACCAGCGCCGGCCGTCCATCATGCGGCCGGTGAACTCGTCGATGATGACGACCTTGCCGTCCTTGACGATGTAATCGATGTCCCGCTTGAACATCACGTTGGCGCGTAGGGACTGGTTGAGGTGGTGCACCACCTGCGTGTTCTCGAAATCGTAGAGGTTGCTGCCCTGGAGCAACTCCGCCGCCTCGAGCATCCGCTCGGCCTTTTCGGTGCCGTCCTCGGTCAGGACGATCGAGCGCATCTTCTCGTCGAACTCGTAATCCTCGGGCACGAACTGCTTCACGACGACGTCGACCTTCATGTAGAGCTCGGACTTGTCGTCGGTCGGCCCCGAAATGATCAGCGGCGTGCGCGCCTCGTCGATCAGGATCGAATCGACCTCGTCGACGATCGCGAAATTGAACGGCCGCTGCACCATCGCGCTGCGCTCATACTTCATGTTGTCGCGCAGATAATCGAAGCCGAACTCGTTGTTCGTGCCGTAGGTAATGTCCGACCCGTAAGCGTCTCGCCGCTCCTGGTCCGAGAGGTTGGGCACGATCACCCCGACGGTGAGCCCCAGGAAGCGGTAGATCTGCCCCATCCACTCGGCGTCGCGCTTGGCGAGATAGTCTTTGACCGTAACGACGTGCGCGCCGGTGCCCGGAAGCGCGTTCAGGTAGGTTGCCAGCGTCGCGACCAGCGTCTTGCCTTCGCCGGTACGCATCTCGGCGATCTCGCCGCGGTGGAGCACGATGCCGCCGACCATCTGCACGTCAAAATGCCGCATGCCGAGCACGCGCTTCGATGCCTCGCGCACGGTGGCGAACGCCTCGGGCAGCAGCGCGTCGAGCGTCTCGCCATTCGCGAGCCGCTCGCGAAACACCACTGTCTGGTTGGCGAGATCGGCGTCGGACAGCGCCTCCATCGACGCTTCGAAGCTCGCGATCTTGGCGATGATCGGATTGAGCGACTTGACGTAGCGGTCGTTGGACGAACCGAAGATCGATTTGGCGAGTGAGCCGAACATACGAGATATCCTGATGATTGTGCGTGCCGCGCGCGGTTCCGCGAACGCAGCTTGAACCGAAAATGCGATTGGAAAGCGGCGCCCGCACGATCGGCGGACACCGGGATGCGCTATTCGAGCCGACGCTCGGGCGCGGCCCGGCCGAAGGCAACGATTGCCCGCGCGGGCAGGCTGATCGCCACGCGGCGAGCATCGGGCAGGGTCGAATTGGGAATGCGCGCGGGCTCCACCACACGCGCGGCCATCGCCTTGGCGGCGATCGTAACTTGATCGGTGGGCTCGCTTAGGATGGAGAGACTGCCCGTCTCGGCGACCGCTGCCATCCGCGCGACCGCCGACGGACCGGCATTGAAGCCGGTCAGCCCCGCGATCATCGCATAGATCAACAGCAGCAGATTCATGTCACCCCGTTATCGCGCGCGCCTTCGCGCACGGCGAACGCACAGATAGGTGCGGCGATCCGTTTCGTCCACGCAAAAACACCCCTCGCGCGGCTTACTGATCGTCGCCGCCGCCCTGGCCTTGCTGCTGGTCCTTGGCGGCCTCGGCCTGCTTCTGCTCGGCAGAAACCGATTCGTTGTAGATTTCGGCGGGCGACTTGCCGGTCTGACCGCTGAATCCTTCAAGCGTATCGGGCGCCGCGTTCGAAAGCTGCCACACCATCGCCGACTGCCAGATACCCGAGACGGGCTGCCCTGCCGCGTCATGCGCCGGCTTGAACCGCGCATTGGTCACCAAAAGCGCGCAGGTCGTGCTGTCGAGCAGCGGCGATCCGCTGCTCTGGGCGATATCGCATTCGGTGATCCGCCCTTGCGGATCGAGCTCGAGGCGGAACTCGGTCCGCCCCTGGACACCCGCCGCTCGCGCTTCGGCCGGATAGGCGTCGGCCGGAAACCAGTCGGCCGGATTGCCGATCGGCGTCGCGGTCGGCACTGCCGACGCGGCCGCCGCAGGCTTGGCCTGGGCCATCGCGCCACTCGCTGCTGCCATCGCAAACATCGCAGCCGCTACTCGAATCACCACCACCTGCCGTCGCCCCTCACGCTATGAACTGACCAGCGCGTCTTACCGCTCAAGCGCGCGCCTGTCACGGCGCGGCGTTATTTCGGCAGAACCCATCGCACGGGCAGCATCCAGGTCGAGACGATCGGCCGATCGGCCTGGTCCTTTGCCGGTTTGAAGGCCGCATGTTCCATCGCCACCCGACACGTCGCCTGATCGAGTGCGTCAGACCCGCTGCTGGTGACGATCCGGCATGATTGCGGGCGACCATCGGTGCCGATCCGGACTCGCGCCACGCTCCGCCCTTCCTCTCCGCGTCGCAACGCAGCCGCCGGATAGGCATCGGGCCCGAACCATTTTGCCGGCGAGCCGCGCGGTATCGGTCCATGCGGGCCCGGTGGGCCGTAAATGCTGCGCTCTATCTCGTGCAGATATGGCGTCGCAATCGCTGCGATCAGGAACAGCAGCGCGAAGGCCAATACGCCGCAGATCGCCAAAACCCCGATCATCAGCGATTTGCCTTGCCCGACAATCACGCTAACAGCCCCCCATCAGTCTCGGACACGCTAGCCCCGGAGCGCCGTCATGTCATCGCCTCGTTCGCCGCTCGCGCCGGATCGATTTCCCGAACTATCGCCGATCGCGGGCGTAACGCTGCGCGTCGCACGCGCTCGCTACAAGACGTGGGATCGCTGCGACCTCACGCTCGTCACGCTCGCCCCGGACACCGCCGTCGCCGGTGTGCTGACCAAGAGCAAGTGTCCGTCGCCCGAGGTCGAGTGGTGCCGCAAGGTGCTGCCCCTCGGCACCGCGCGAGCGCTCGTCGTCAATGCCGGCAATTCGAACGCCTTCACCGGCAATCGCGGCCGCGAGGCGGTCGAGGCGATCGCCGCGCGCGTCGCGGCCGGCCTCGATTGCCAGCCCTCCGACGTGCTCGTCGCCTCGACCGGCGTGATCGGCGTGCCGCTGCCGATCGACAAGGCCGAAGCCGGCCTCGATTCGGCAGTCGCCGCCGCGCCCTGCACCTGGCAGGACGCCGCCGCCGCAATCCTGACCACCGACACCTTCGCCAAGGCCGCGACCACCAGCGCGATCGTCGACGGCCGGACCGTCACGCTGATCGGCATCATCAAAGGCTCGGGCATGATCGCGCCCGACATGGCGACGATGCTCGGCTTCATCTTCACCGACGCCGCAGTCGAGCCAGGTTTCCTGCAAGCCGCACTGGACGCTGCCAACGCCAAGACCTTTTCGTGCATCACCGTCGACGGCGACACATCGACCAGCGACACCGTCCTCGCCTTTGCGACGGGCGCTGCCGGCAACACCCCGCTCGCGCACGCCGATGACGCCGGCGCCGATGCCTTCAGCGCCGCGCTCGCCGACCTGTGCCGCCAGCTCGCCCAGCTCGTCGTCCGCGACGGCGAAGGCGCCTCCAAGTTCATCGAGATTGAGGTGACCGGCGCCGAAAGCGACAGCAGCGCGCACCGCATCGCGATGTCGATCGCCAACTCGCCTTTGGTCAAGACCGCGATCGCCGGAGAGGACGCCAATTGGGGCCGCGTCGTCATGGCCGTCGGCAAGGCCGGCGAACCCGCGGACCGCGACAAGCTGGCGATCCGCTTCGGCGACACGCAGGTCGCCGCCGGCGGCCTAGTCGTCGACGGCTATGACGAGGTACCCGTCGCGACGCATCTGAAGGGCAAGGAAATCGAAATCGGCGTCGATCTCGGCCTCGGCGACGGCCGCGCGACCGTCTGGACCTGCGACCTGACCCACGGCTACATCTCGATCAACGCCGACTATCGCAGCTAGTTGATTACCCCGAGATCGACGATCGCGTCGAAGCGATCGACCACGACGAGATCGGGGAAGATTCCCATGTGCCCATAGCCATTAGGGAATCCGAGCCCGTTACGACCTGACAGCGTCGGTGCGCGCGCACCACGAAATTTTACGAGATAGGCGTGGGGCCGATAGATATCCGTTCGCGCCGCAGGAATGCCGGCAGCGCGCATGACTGCGGTCATCTTGAGCGGCCTGTCGATATCGAGCCAAACTTGAGGCGACGGAGAGCTCAACTCCTTCAAACTACGCGCGCCTTCGACGAAGCGTGATGCCTCGAAAGCATCGACCCAGATGCCTTCAAATTTGCGCGTTGGGAGCATCTTCAGACATGCGCGATCGCGTTCGACGACCGTCGTCTCAGAAGTCGGCACCGCGCGACACGCCGCGTTCGGCGCCGGTGATTGCGGGGCCAGCGCAACAAGCGCCGCCAGCCCCAGCACGATCACGCCAGCTCACCCTCGAGCCATGCCTTCAACCGGCTCTTCGGCTCGGCGCCGACCTTGGTCGCGGCGGGCTGGCCGTTCTTGAACAGGATCATCGTCGGGATGCCGCGCACGCCGAACCGGCCCGGCGCCTCCGGATTGTCGTCGATGTTGAGCTTGGTGATCGTCACCTTGTCCCCCAATTCCTCGGAAATCTCTTCCAGGCTCGGCCCGATCATCTTGCAGGGGCCGCACCATTCCGCCCAGAAATCGACCAGCACGGGGCGGTCGGCGTTGAGGACGTCGCCCTCGAAGCTGGCATCGGTGATCTTCTTCGTCGCCATCGAAATTTCTCCTTCGCGGCTTGATTTAAGCGCTGTGGCAGCGCGTCTCAACCACCCGCCGCCAAGCTTTGTTGCTGGCCACCGAAGCCCGGCTTGTGCGCATCGAGCAACGTCGCCGGCAGTTCGAACAGCGCCGCGTTGGCGGTGTAGAGCAACGCCGCCTCGATCCGCCGCCCGGGAAAGATCGCCGCCAGCGCCGCGGCATAGGCTGCCATCTGCCGCACATGATAGGTCGGCACCGCGTCGAGCGACGTTGGCGCGCGCCGCCCCGTCTTGAAGTCGATCAACCGCACCACATCCTCGCCGATCAGCAGCCGGTCGATCGTCCCCGACACGACCACCCCATCGGCGACCACAGCCGCGACCGGCGCCTCGGCGAGCGACTCGGGCCCGAACAGCGCGGCAAAGCGCGTATCGTCGAGCACCGCGAGCACCGTCCCCGCGATTTCGCGCCGCGTCTCGACGTCGCTGACACCCCCCGGCCCCGCCAGCCAGCGCTCCGCTGCCCCCGCTCGATCGTCCGCGGCAACCGCCGGCAGGCGCTCGAACAGCGCATGGATCAACCGCCCGCGTTCCGCCGCTGCGCGCATCGCCGGCGCCGGCGGCGGATCGGCGACGTCATCGGTACCGAGCGACGACGGCGCAAGCGGTCGCGGCGGCCGCGCCTCGACTGGCGCCGGCGCGCGCGCCCACGCCGGGACCGGTTCGCGCATCGGTCGGTTGACGGCTGTCTCGCGCTTCGCTGTGACCGCCTCGATGACCCCCGTGCCGACGAATTCCCGCACATCGCGATCGTCGCGTACCGGTACGCCGAGCGCGGTCAGCGCGCGATCGGCAGCCGCGTACCAGCTTGCCGCCGGCACCTCGCCGCGCGCCCGCGGCCCCAGCGCGCCGGCGATCACCAACTGCTCCTCCGCCCGCGTCGCTGCGACGTAGAACAGCCGCCAATGCTCCTCCAGTTCGCGGCGATCGGTTTCGGCGAGCACCGCATCGAGCGCCCCCCCCCGCTCGCCCGATCGCGGGCGGAACACCGGCACCTTGGCCGCGCCTTCCTCGATCGCCCAGCCAACGATCCCGCGCGGCGCCGCGGTAGGATCGGCAGTCGCATCGGCCAGGATCACCACCGGCGCCTGCAACCCCTTCGCCCCGTGCGCGGTCATCACGCGCACCGCGTCGAGCGGCGCCGACGGATCGCGCACGATCTCGACATCGCCGCGATCGAACCAGTCGAGGAATAGCTGCAATGACGGCGCCGACAGCGTCTCGAAATCGAGTGCCGCGCTCAACAGCTCCTCGATCGGATCGCGCGCTTCCTCGCCTAGTCGCCGGATCAGCTTGCGCCGCCCGTCGAGTGGCCCCGAAAGCAGTTCCTCGAAAAACTGATACGGCGTCGCCAGATCGGCGCGCGCCAGCATCGCTTCGAGCGGCGCGATACCGCCGCCGGCCGTTCCGCGGAGATGCCGCCACAGGCTCCCCCGCCGATCGGGCGCCGCCACCGCCATCAATTGCTCCTGGCTCCAGCCGATCAGCGGCGAGACCAGCAGCGACGCGAGCGTCAGATCGTCATCGGGTTGCAGCACGAACCGCGTCGCCGCGAGCAGATCCTGCACCGCAAGCGGCGCGTTGAGCCGCAGCCGATCGACGCCCGCCACCGGCACGCCCTCGGCGTAGAGCCGCGCGACGAGCAGCGACGCCAGCTCGCCGCGCCGCTTGACCAGGATCATCACGTCCTCGGGCCGGATCGCCCGCCCCTGGCTCTCCAGCATCGCGCCCTCGTCAAGCCATTGCCGCACCGTCGCCGCGATTCGCCCAGCGAGGATTCGCGTCGCATCGCCGACCCAGCCTTCCTCATCCTCCCCGTCTCCGCCATCGGTTGCGGTTATCGCCGGCCACAGCGTCACTCGCCCGGGCCCGCGCACCTCGCTGGCATGCGCCTCCAGATCGCCGATCTCGCCAAGCCCAGGCTCGCCGATCGCCCCAATCGCCGCGTCGACGAACTCGAGCACCGGCCGCGTCGAGCGGAACGAGTGCGTCAATGACAGCCGGTTGAACGCGACGCCCTCGCCGCTCACTTCGTCGAACGCATCCCGCGCCTGCCGCTCGAAATGGCGCTCGGCCCAGCGGAAATAGATCGGATCGGTTCCCTGGAAGCCGAAGATCGCCTGCTTGAAATCACCGACGGTGAACAGCGTCCGCGTCACGCCCGCGCGCGCGCCTTCGCCCGCGAAGAATTCCTCCGCGACGCGATCGACGATTCGCCACTGCGCGAGGTTGGTGTCCTGCGCCTCGTCGATCAGTATATGCTCGGTCGCCTGGTCGAGCTTGTAGCGCACCCACGCCCCGATCCCCGGCCGGTCGAGCAACGCCGCCGCCGCTGCGATCAGGTCGTCGAAATCGACGGCGCCGATCCGCCGCTTGGCGCGCGCATAGGCCTCGGCATAATCGCGTCCGACGAGCAGCGCTTCGGCGAGCAGATCGGCATAATCCGCTCGCTTGGCGAGCCCGACCAGCTCGGTGCACCGCGCACCCAGATCGGCCGCCAGCTCGACATAATCGGGCTCGGCATCGAGCAACTTGGCGGACGCCTTGCGCGCCTCGCCTTTCCCGGTCAGCGCAATGGAAGCAAGATCACCGAGCCCCGCGGCACGATCGCGCGGCGATGCGACCAGCCACGCCTCGGCAATCTCGGCATATTTGCCGCCCGTCGCCGTTCCCCACGCCCGGTTCGCGGCCGCGATCCGGCACAGCCCGGCGATATCGAACGCATCGTCGCCGCAGCATCGCTCAACCTCGGCAGCGATATCGCCCGCCGGCAGATCGAGTGCGCGCCGCAGATATGCCTGCACCCCGCCCCCCGCCGGCAACGCCGCCATTGCCGCAGGCGTCTTGGCGCACGCCGCCAGGAACGCCTCCGCGCCGCCCTCGCCGAGCCGCACGCTGAGGGCACCGATCGCGGCGATCGGTCGCTCGCGACCCTCGCGCTCGGCATCGACCAGCATCTCGGCCAGCGCCCCGCGCGCCAGCACCGCCTCCTCGCGCGCCTCGAGCGGGCGAAACCCCGGCATCAATCCCGCTTCGAGCGGAAACGCCGCGAGCAGGCTCTGGCAAAAGCCGTGGATCGTCGCGATCCGGATGCCGCCGCCCGGCGCATCGAGCACCTTGGCGAACAGCGTCCGCGCCAACGCGCGTTGCTCGGGGCTGCCGTCCTCGCCGAGTGCGCGCAGGTCGGCGAACAGCGCCTCGTCTTTCATCCGCACCCACGCCGCGAGCCGCCGGCTGATCCGCCCCGCCATTTCCGCCGCGCCCGCCTTGGTGAAGGT
>JBQCHO010000054.1:0-32438 GCA_051954635.1 Sphingomonas sp.
GACCTGCCACCACCGGCCAGAGGTCTATGCCGGCATCGGCGAGACCGAGGCGGCGGGGTTGCTGCGGGATTTTTTCGCGGGCCGGCGCTAGCGTTCAAATGGACTGGCTTTAAATTACCCATTTACAAGACAGTAGGGAAACGCCGGTAGCCTTCATCAAAAGGAGGCGCTGATGCGCAAGATGATAGCCGCCATGCTTGCTGCCCTTATCGCCTGTTCACCGGCAGTGACCTTTGCGGAGACCGTAACCGACAGTCCTGATCTTCCGGTCGCATTTTTCAATGCCATCCCTGATATCTGTTTCCAGGTGGCACGGGGTCATCCACCGACAGTTGAAACCGCGGCCTCCCTTTTGTTGCAGCCCACGAACGATATTCCGGCGACGGTAAAGGCGCATTACAGTCGTGTAACGAGCTGGTTCCAATTAAAGGCACAGCCGAACAACGTCTTCATCGGCATTGGTAACGGCTCGAACGCTTGCCACGTCGTCCTCGCCAATACGCGGCAAACCGGCGAGGTTCAGCATAAGGTGATAGGTATTCTCTCGCTCGGCGGGTTCCGTTTGATCCAGTCTTCGGCGCCATCTGCCCCGATGACGGACATGTTATTCGTCAAACCTGCACCTGACGGCTATATGTTGATCTCAATACAGGCGCCTCACGATACGCAACGAAACGGAGAGGGCGACCAAGGCGCCGTGCATGTCAACCTCATGCCGAAAGCGATGTTCGAAGCGTTGCTTTCGAAGCACTGATAACCGGAATTTCGTCAAACTGTAGCCGGAAGGACCGAAGGCCGCCATCGGAAACGCGCGCCAGCCATCAGGTCAGCGCGCGTTTCGCCGACTCATCTCACGTCGCTCGCCGGGATCGGCACGATGCGGATTTCGACGCGGCGGTTGGCGGCGCGGCCTTCCTCGGTGTCGTTGGGGGCGATCGGCTGGGTCTCGCCGAAGCCCTTGGTGCCGACGCGCGCGGCCTGCACGCCGCGGGTTTCGAGGTAGCTCGCGACCGAACTCGCGCGGCGTTCGGAAAGCTGCTGGTTGTAGGCGTCGCTGCCGGTCGAATCGGTGTGGCCGTACACGTCGATATAGGTCTCGTTATATTGCGAGAGCACCTGTGCGACCTGATCGAGCGTCGCCTGGAACTGCGGCTGCACGGTGGCGCTGTCATAGGCGAAGGTGACGTTCGATGGCATGTTGAGGACGAGGTTGTCGCCCTGGCGCGTCACGCGGACGTCGGTGCCGGCGGTCTTGGCGCGCAGGTCGCGCTCCTGCTTGTCCATGTAAGCGCCGATGCCCGCACCGGCGAGGCCGCCGATCCCGGCGCCGACGATCTTTTCGGTGCGGTCGTGACGCCCGCCGACCAGATCGCCGAGCAGATAGCCGCCGAGCGCGCCGCCAACGCCGCCGATCGCGGCCTTCGACAGATGGCGCTGGCCCGTCTCCGGATCGGTGACGCAGGCAGTGGTGGCGAGCATCGCGCCGAGCGCGGCAGCGGTCGCCAGTTTCGAAATCGATCGCATGATATGTCCCTCTTCTGGTGCCCCGAGCGGTGGCGTTTCGACCAGACCAACCCTGCTCGCCGCCGCTTGTTCCACCTGCGAACTGAACTCGGGATGATCGGACGGTTGTCGAAACGACAGTTTCACGTCAAAGGAGGCGGATAGCGACATGCCACCGCTCCCGCCTTTCCCCTGGATCGACGTCCTCATCATCCTCGCGCTCGTCGTCTTGAACGGCCTGTTCGCGATGGCCGAGCTGGCGATCGTCTCGTCGCGTCGCGCGCGGCTCGAGGCGATGGCGAAGGTGAAGCGCAAAGGCGCCGCGACCGCGATCGACCTCGCCGCCAATCCAGGCAAGTTCCTGTCGACGACGCAGGTCGGCATCACCCTGATCGCGATCGTCTCGGGCGCCTATTCGGGGGCGAGCCTGGGCGAACCGGTGGCGATGCGGCTGGCGCGGATGGGGCTGGCCGACGATACTGCGCGCAATCTCGGCTATGCGTTGGTGATCGGGCTGACGACCTATGCCTCGGTGGTGATCGGCGAGCTGGTGCCCAAGCAGATCGCGCTGCGCACGCCGGAGCCGATCGCGACGATCGTCGCGCCGCCGATGCGCTGGCTGTCGCGCGCGGCGGCGCCGATCGTGTGGTTGCTCGATTCGACCAGCGCGCTGCTGTTCCGGCTGGTCGGCATGACCCGCGAATCGGAGCGGCATGTGACCGCTGAGGAGCTCCACCTGATCGTTGCCGAGGCGTCGAAATCAGGCGTGCTCGAAGAACATGAGCGCTCGATCATCTCGGGCGTCGTGCGGTTGGCGGACCGGCCGGCGCGCGAAGTGATGACGCCGCGCACCGAGGTCGACTGGCTCGATGCCGATCTCGATACCGCGGGGATTCGCGCCGCGCTCCTCGACACGCAGCACACGCGGCTGCCGGTCGCCGAGGGCTCGATCGACGCGGTGATCGGGGTGGTCCAGGCGCGCGACATCGTCGCGGCGCTCTTCGAGGGGCGGCCGCTCGACTTGCGGCAGTTGCTGCGGCCGGCGCCGGTGATTCCCGACCAGCTCGACGCGATGGACGCGCTCGGCGCGTTGCGCCGCGCCGAGGTGCCGATGGCCTTGGTCCATGACGAATACGGCCATTTCGAAGGCATCGTCACCCCCGCCGACCTGCTGATCGCGATCGCCGGCGAATTCGCCTCGGACGCCGATCCCGACGAGGCGCCGCTGATCGTCGAGCGCGACGACGGCTCGCTGCTGGTCTCGGGACACATGGCGGCGGACTTGCTCGCCGAACGGCTCGACCTCATGCTGCCCGAGGATCGCGACTACGCCACCGTCGCAGGATTCGCGCTGGCGGTGCTGCGCCATCTGCCGGGCGAGGGCGAGAGTTTCGTCGAGCAGGGATGGCGGTTCGAGGTGATCGACCTCGACGGGCGTCGGATCGACAAGCTGCTGGTCTCGCGGCCGCGCCGCCAGGGCTGAACGCGGCCAACGCTGGCTAATTGCTCCATTTCGGATAGGTTTGCGGCAGGCTGCTACAGCCGTCTGCGCGTTTGACTCTGAAACGGAGGTACCTGCAGGCGACGGGTGCCCTGTGTTGCGTAAATTGAGGTTGGGGCGCAGAAAAAGGGGTCGATATGGACAACCGGATCGGAGCAACGCGGGTTGTGTTCGACGTCGCCGGATCGTCGGATTGGCAGGCGTTGCCGCCCAATGTCCTGGTGATCGGCGATGGCGCGAGCGCTGCCGCGCTCGAGCAGGTCGTTGCCCTGGCCGGCGGCCATGTGGTCGGCCCGATCGTTTGGGCGGATGCGGCCGAGCGCCTCGGCGATCATGCGGTGATGTCGGCGCTGCTGGTGGCGGCCGAGGAAGTGCCCGATGCGCAGCTCGATGCCGTGCTGCCGCGAATCGACACGCTGGCGCGCGCCGCCGATGCCGCGGTGATTGTGTCGCTTGATCGCGGGCAGATCGACGTCGTCGCCGCGCATCTGTTCGGCCCGCGCGTGCAACTGCTGTGCGCGCCGACGACCACCGAGGCGGTCGCTGCGCTGTCGCTCGCCGGCGTGGTCGGCGCGCTCCACGAATCGATGCGCGAGGCCGAGAGCGAGCGGCTGCGGCGGCTCAACGAAGAGGTCGCGCGGATCGCGCAGACGCTCGCGCGGCTGACCGAGCGCGAGGACGTGACGACCACCTTCGAGCGGCGCGACGTGTTCGGCGATCGTCGCACCGCCTATGCCGCCGCGCCTGCGGGGCCGGTCCGCCCGATCGAGGCGAGCGAAGTGCGCCGGGCGATCCGGTCGCGGCGCTTGCGCGAACAGTATTTCGATGCAGCGCTGGTCGAGGATCCGGGCTGGGACATGCTGCTCGACCTGTTCGCCGCCGAGCTCGAGGATCGCGGCGTCTCGGTCTCGAGCCTGTGCATCGCCGCCGCGGTCGCGCCGACCACCGCGCTGCGCTGGATCGGCAAGATGACCGAAGCCGGGCTGTTCGACCGCCGGCCCGATCCGTTCGACCGCCGCCGCGCGTTCATGATGCTCAGCGACAAGGCGCGCCAGGGCATGGAACGCTATTGCCACGCGGCGAAGGAAGCGGGCCTGGCGATCGCCTGAGCCTTGCGGGGCGCCGCAACATCTGCCAATCCGCGGCCCGCGGGCGGTTAGCTCAGTTGGTAGAGCATCTCGTTTACACCGAGAGGGTCGGCGGTTCGAGACCGTCACCGCCCACCATTCAATCTCTCAAGATATTCTGCGGCGGCGGGCGATCCGCGCTCGACGACAGTCGCCTTCCCAAACTTGTTAGTGGCCCGCAAATGGCCCGCGCTCCATTTCTCTGATTCGGCCATGACCTCGGGGAATAGGGGGAACACGCATCTCGCACGTTGGCAAGACAGGCCGGGTCATACTTCGCATAGACGGCCGACGTCTTCTTGAGCACCCAGTGACCAAGCTGCGTCTCGACCTCTTCTGCGGTCACGCGGCGCGTGCGCAGGGTCGTTGCGACGGTGTGCCGGATCGTCTTCGCTTCGCCGGCGCGATCGAGCCCCAGCGCGCGCCGCAGTGTGCGTCAGGCGAGCCACTTCCCGTTGGTTTCGCCGCGGGGTGCCGCGACCGGCTGCGCCGGTCCTGCTCTTCGTTGTGGCCCTGCGGGTGCAGCCACCGAGATTAAGGCGCAAAGCTGAATATCGCGCTATCGGTCGACTGAGCAGCCCCGATCAGCAAGCAAACTGTACAAACGGCGAATGATCGATGCGCTTGTTGTTCTAATTAATCTCCCGCACCCAGATGTTGCGAAAACTAATTGGTGCGCTGGCATCGCCGTGCGCCTGGAGCTTGATCGGTGCGCGGTCGTAGGCGGTGTAGCTCGGTTTGCCGATGTAGAGCGTCTCGCCGTGTAGCACGGCGTCGTCCTGGACCAGGACGCCGTTGATGAAGGCGGTGACGTGCGCTGGCGTCTCCACTGCCCCGTCCGGGGCGAAAGTGGGTTTGTTCCACACCACATCGATTGACTGCCATTCACCCGGTTTGCGCACCGGATTGGCGAGCGGGGGAAACTGCTTGTAGATCGCGCCCGCCTGGCCATTGACGTAGGTGTCGTTGCGGTAGCTGTCGAGAATCTGCAGTTCGTAACCCTTGTCGCCCTTACCGGTCGAGGCGAGGAACAGGCCGCTGTTGCCGCGCGCCTGGCCACTGCCGGTGATGGTCGCCGGAATGCGGTATTCGAGGTGGAGCTGATAGCTGCCGAACGACTGGCGCGTCTGGATATTACCGGCCTTCTTGCCCACCGTCAGGATGCCGTCGGCGACCGTCCAGCCCGCCGGGGCGCCGTCCTCGACATTCTGCCAGTGATCGAGCGAGGTGCCGTCGAACAGCACAATCGCATCGGATGGCGGCGATGCGGTGTCGCTCTTGCCGGGCATCACCACGGGCACGGCGGGGGACCATTGCTCGGTGTCCTCGGGCTTGGCCTTGTCCTGCGCCGCGGCGGCGATCGGCATGACGAGCAGCGCGGCGGCCGCGCCCCGGAGAATCGTTTTCATAGCTCCCACCCCTTGCGATATGTGCGGTCGAGATAGCGGTTGGCATCGGCGACGTTGGTGATCCGGCCGGCATCGCCGTCGTATTCGATCGGCGCGCCGGCGCGCATCGCGACGATGCCGAGCAGCATGGTTTCGGTGAGCGGCACGGCGACCGCGAAGGGCGAGGAGATCTTTTCCTCGCCGCGAATGGCGCGGATCCAATTCATCTCATGCCCGTCGATGCCGCCAACGATGCGCGGCAGCGACGGCGCGATCGCCGCGGCGCGCTCGGCCGCGCCGTCGCCGATCAGCACCGGGTTCTGGCCATAGGTTTCGTGGAGCAGCTTACCCCGGCTGCCGACAAACAGCACGCCGCCTTCGGGTTTCATCACCGCATCGGCCGGCAGGTCGCGCGGGGTGGGCGGCATCAGGCCGCCATCATACCAGGTGAGCTCGATCGGCCCGCCCTTGGCCTTGCCGAATTCGAAATGGGTCACCGTCGCGAGCGGATAGCTGCCGCGCAGATCGCCCTCGGGCGTGTTCGGTGGGCGATCGTTCTCGCCCCAGGCCGAATGGCGGGTTTCGATCCGCGTCGGCAGGCCCGGTTCGAGCGCCCAGACCGGGAAGTCGATCAGATGCGCGCCCATGTCACCCAGCGCGCCGCAGCCGAACGGCTGCCAGCCGCGCCAGTTGAAATGCGCGTAGATCGGGTTGTAGCCCCAGCCCACCGTCGCCGGCCCGAGCCAGACGTCCCAATCGAACCCGTCGGGCGTGGGCAGCGCCGCCGGCCGCGCGACGCCCTGCGGCCAGATCGGGCGGTTGGTCCAGACATGCACCTCGCGCACGTCGCCGATCGCGCCGCCGCGGATCATCTCGACCACGCGGCGACCGTCGTCGCCCGAATGACCCTGATTGCCCATCTGCGTCACGAGGCGCGAATTGTCGCGGGCGAGGCCGTTCAGCACGCGTCCTTCGCGCACGGTGTAGGTCAGCGGCTTCTGCACATAGACATGCAGCCCGCGCTCCATCGCCATCCGGGCGGCGACGGCGTGGTGCTGATCGGGGGTGGCGATAACGACCGCGTCGATATCCTTGCGACTGTCGAGCATCCGCCGATAGTCGGCATATTTGTCGGCCTTGTCATAGGCCGCCTTGAGCACCGCGCGCCGCGCGATCGGCGCGCCATTGTCGTCGACGAACGACTTGGCGACGTGCGAGAGATCGGGATCGGCGATCGCGACGATGTTCTGGCTGGTCAGCCGTTCCATGTTCGCGGCGCCCATCCCGCCCGCGCCGATCGCCGCGACGTTGACGCGATCGCTGGGGGAAATCCTGCGCCGCGAAGGCGAGGCGTAAGCGGGGAAGACGGACAATCCGGCGGCGGTGACCGCCGCCCCTTTGAGCCACGAACGCCGGTCGAACTCCATCGGCACCCCTCTCTGATCACCGGCCCGGCTGACATCGCCTGGACGCTTCCCTTCGGCCCGCCGAAGGGTTTATGAAATCGATCTCATGCTAGGTCGGGGATAGCCGCTTGTCCAGACATTCACCATTTCGGCGAGGCTGTGCGAGCGATGGCGTTGCGGCTACGGTGAGGCGATGACGACGATCTCAGATGTCGCGACGGCAGCCGGCGTATCGCGTGCGACCGCCGCGCGCGTCCTGTCCAATCCCGAGCTGGTCGCCGAGACGACGCGGCTGCGCGTGCTCGAGGTGGTGCAGCGGCTCGGCTACAGCCGCAATTCGGTCGCAGCGAGCCTGCGCACGACGCGCACCGGACGCATCATCGTCACCGTGCCCGACATCTCCAACCCGTTCTTCTCGCGCGTCATCCGCGGTGTCGAGGAAGCGGCGCAGGAGGCCGGTTACGCCGTGCTGCTCGGCGACACCCGCAACGAGCGCGAGCGCGAAGAGCAATATGCCGAGATGCTCAACCGGCGCGAGGCCGACGGGATCATCTTTCTCGGCCACCGCCTGCCGACGACGCTGACCCGCGTGCTCGACCGCGACGGCAGCCGTGCGCCGATCGTCAACGGCTGCGAATTCACGCCCTCGCTCGGCGTGTCGAGCGCGCATATCGACAATGCCGGCGCGGCCTATGAGGTGATGGATTCGCTCTATGCGATGGGGCACCGCGACATCGCGCTGGTGCTGGGGCCGCAGGACAGCCCGCTGACGCGCGACCGCCTGATCGGCGCGCAGCGCGCCGCCGAGGATCGCGGCCTGGTCGGTCGGCTGGTCGTCGAGAGTGGCGATTTCTCGGTCGAATCGGGGCGGCGCGCCGCGAACGCGTTGTTCGCGCGCACGCCCCGCCCGACCGCGATCTTCTGCTTCAGCGACGAGATGGCGATCGGCACGCTCGCCGCCGCGCGATCGGCGCAGATCGCCTGTCCCGAGGCGCTGTCGGTGGTCGGTTTCGACGATATCCAGATGGCGCGCTATGTCGATCCGCCGCTCACCACGATCCGCCAGCCCATGGCCGAGATCGGGCGCAAGACCGTCGAGCTGCTGATCGCCATCCTGCAGGGGCGCCAGGCCGCGCCCGTTTCCGCGACGCTGCCGCATCGCCTGATCATCCGGCAGAGCGTCGGGGCCGGGCCGTTCGGGCGCATCGCGGCGCTCGACCAGGGCGGCTGAGCCCGCAAAAATGTGCTTGCAATGAGATCGATCTCATGATTGGTTCGATAAATCCGGCAAAGACCGGACGGTGGGGTGGATGTGAACGGGCGCGAGCGCCAATTCGCGCACCCCGCGATGACGAGAGCGGGATAATCGGCATGGCGATGCAAACATGGTGAAACTGCGCCTCTCCGCGATGATGTTCGCGCAGTATTTCGCCTGGGGCGTGTGGCTCGTCCCGCTCGGCACCTATATGAGCAAGGGCCTGCATTTCGACACGATCATCGGCACGACCTTTGGGCTGATCGGGATCGCGACGATCCTCTCCACCTTGTTCATCGGCATGGTCGCGGACCGCTTCATCGCGGCGCAAAAGCTGCTCGGCATCCTGTCGCTCGGCGCCGGCGCGGCGCTGTTCTGGGTGACGACGATCCATAACTCGCCGTCGCTGTTCCTGATCGGCTGCCTGGTCCACTTTCTATTCTACGCCTCGACGATTCCGCTGGCGACGGCGATCGCGTTCAATGCGATCGACGATATCGGCCAGGAATTTCCCGCGATCCGCGTGTGGGGCACGATCGGCTGGATCGTCGCCGGGCTGCTGGTGGGCATCATCAGCGGCGCCGCCGAAACCGCGCTGCCGATGATGATGGCGGCGACGGTCTATATCGTGCTCGGGCTCTACGCCTTCACGCTGCCGGACACGCCGCCCCGCGCGCGGCACAAGGTGGTCAGCGTTGCCGCGATCTTCGGGCTCGACGTCATCTTCCGTCACAAGGAGGCGTCGTTCTGGGTGTTCATCGTCTGCACGCTGGCGCTGATGGTGCCGAAGAGCTTCTACGATACCTATGCCAACGCGTTCTTCGCCGACAAGGACCTCCATCTGACGCTGTTCGGCGCGCGGCTGGAGGCGACCGGCATCCAGACCGCGGGGCAGATTTTCGAGACCTTCTTCCTGATCAGCCTGCCGTTCCTGCTCGCGCGGCTCGGCATCAAGCGCGTGCTGGTGATCGGCATGGGCGCGTGGGCGGTGCGCTTCGTGCTGTTCGGCTTCGGCTATCATGGCGGCACCGCGATCATGCCGATGCTGCTGCTCGGCATCATCATCCACGGCATCTGCTACGATTTCCTGATCGTCTCGGGGCAGATCTATGTCGACCGCAAGTTCGACATCGCCTCGCGCGCCCGTGCACAATCGTTCCTGACGCTGATCACCCAGGGGATCGGCATCGTCGTCGGATCGAACATCGCCGGGCTGGTTTACGGGATGCACACCGATCCCGGCGGCGGGCATGACTGGCGCGCGATCTGGCTGGTGCCGGCGGCGATCGCCTTCGTGACGATGGTGGTGTTCGCGCTCGCCTTCCGCGAAAAGCTCGCCGCCGCGCCGGCCGAGGAAGAGGGGGCCGTCGCGCCCGCACAGGCCTGATGGCGCTGCGGCTCGGTCTTGTCGGGGGTGGCCCGGGGAGCTTCATCGGGCCCGTTCACCGCATGGCCGCGTGCCTCGATGCGCGCTTTACTTTGACCGCGGGCGCGTTCAGCCGCGACCTCGCCAAGTCGCAGAACCAGGCGGCGGTTTGGGGTCTGGCCCCCGACCGCGCCTATGACGGCATCGAGGCGATGCTCGCCGGCGAAACGGCGCGCGACGACGGCATTCAGGCGGTCGCCATCGCGACGCCCAACGACAGCCACTTCGCGATCGCCAAGGCCGCGCTCGAGGCCGGGCTGCCGGTGATCTGCGACAAGCCGATGACCGCGACGCTGGCGGAGGCCGAAGCGCTGGCGCCGATCGCCGCCGCGAGCGGCCGCCCGTTCGCGCTGACCTACACCTATACCGGCTATGCGATGATCCGCGAGGCGCGCGCGCGCATTGCCGCCGGCGCGATCGGCCGCGTGCGCAAGATCATGGTCGATTACCCGCAAGGCTGGCTCGCCGAGCCGATCGAAGACGACAACACGCAGGCGCGCTGGCGCACCGATCCACAGCGCGCCGGCCAGGGCGGCGCGATCGGCGACATCGGAGTCCACGCCTTCCAGCTCGCCGAATATGTCGGCGGGCTGCGCGTCGAGGAACTCGTCGCCGATCTGCCGCGCGTGGTGCCTGGCCGACAATTGGATGACGATTGCAACATCCTGCTGCGCTTCGAAGGCCAAGTGCCCGGCGTGCTGACCGCGTCGCAGATCGCCACCGGAGAGCGCAACGGCCTGCGCCTGCGCGTCTATGGCGAGAAGGGCGGACTCGAATGGGATCACGACGCGCCGGGGAACCTCACCTTACGCTGGCCCGACGCATGCAGCGAAATCCTCCATAGCGGCGGTTCCGGGCTGCACGCGACGGCGCAGCGCGCGACACGGCTGCCGAGCGGGCATCCCGAAGGATTCATCGAGGCGTTCGCCACGCTCTACAGCGGCTTTGCCGACGCGATCGCCGGCAACGGCAACGATCTGGACGGGCTGCTGCCCGGCATCACCGACGGCCTGCGATCGATGCGCTTCGTCGATCTCGCTGTGCGCTCGAACGAGGCGCGCGCGTGGCTGCCCTTCCCCGGAGGCGCGGCATGAAGACGATCAAGGGCCCGGGCATTTTCCTCGCGCAGTTCCTCGGCGACGCGGCGCCGTTCGACACGCTCGATCATCTCGCCGAATGGGCGGCCGGTCTCGGCTACAAGGCGGTGCAGATTCCCTGCACGCCGCGCCTGATCGATCTCGAGACCGCCGCCGACAGCCAGGCCTATTGCGACGACCTGCGCGCGCGGCTTGATCGCCACGGGATCGAAGTCAGTGAGCTCTCGACGCATCTGCAGGGCCAGCTCGTCGCGGTGCATCCGGCCTATGACAGCCTGTTCGACGGCTTCGCGGCGGAGGCCGTGCGCGGCAAGCCCGCCGAGCGCCAGGCCTGGGCGGTCGAGCAGGTCAAGCTCGCCGCGCGCGCGAGCCGGCGGCTCGGCCTGTCGGCGCATGCGACCTTCTCGGGCGCGCTCGCCTGGCCCTATGTCTATCCCTGGCCACAGCGCCCTGCCGGGCTGATCGACGAAGCCTTTGCCGAACTCGGCCGGCGCTGGCGCCCGATCCTCGACGCGTTCGAGGAGGAAGGCGTGGACCTCGCCTACGAACTGCATCCCGGCGAGGACCTGCACGACGGCGTCACCTACGAACGCTTCCTCGACGAGGTCGGCGGGCATCCGCGCGCGCGGCTGTTATACGATCCCAGCCATTTCGTGCTGCAACAGCTCGATTACCTCGCCTTTCTCGACATCTATCACGATCGGATCAGCTGCTTCCACGTCAAGGACGCCGAGTTCCGGCCCACCGGCCGATCGGGCGTCTATGGCGGCTATCAGAGCTGGGTCGATCGCCCCGGTCGCTTCCGCTCGCTCGGCGACGGTCAGGTCGATTTCGGCGCGATCTTCTCGAAGATGGCGGCCTATGATTTTGACGGCTGGGCGGTGCTCGAATGGGAATGCGCGCTCAAGCATCCCGAGGACGGCGCCCGCGAAGGCGCACCCTTCATCCGCGACCACATCATTCGCGTGACGCCGCACGCGTTCGACGATTTCGCCGCCAGTGGGATCGACCGCGCCGCCAACCGACGGCTGCTCGGCTTGAGCCCCGAGAGCGACGATGCGAGGGTGCGATGACAGCAGTGCAGGAGAGTATCGGATGAAAATGCTATACGGATCGGCCGCCGCGCTTACCGCGGTCGCCGCGATGATCTGCGTGGCGGCGCCACTGACCGCGCAGGGTCAGGGGCAGGGCGCGCAGACCTTCGCGATGTGCAAGGGCTGCCACACGATCGACAAGGGCGGCCGCAACGGCATCGGCCCCAACCTTTCCGGCCTGTTCGGCCGCGATGCCGGCTCGGTGCCCGGCTACGCTTACTCACCGGCGATGAAGAAATCAGGCATCCACTGGGACGGTGCGTCGCTCGACGCCTTTCTCGCCGCGCCGACCAAGAAGGTGCCCGGCACCAAGATGCCGATCAGCGTGGCGGACCCGGCTAAGCGCGCCGCGCTGATCACCTATCTCAAATCCGCCACGGCCGGCTGAAGAGGAGACGCCGCATGACGCCCACGCGCCGCTCCGTGCTTGCCGTATCGGCGTTCGGGCTGGGTGCGGCGACCGTCGCGCGCGCTGGACGGCCGGGGAGCAACGCCGCTCGTTTCTCGCTCAAATTCGCCCCGCACGAGGGCAGCTTTGCGAGCCGCGGCGGGCTGATCGAACAGATTGCCTTCGCCGCCGATCAGGGCTTCACCGCGTGGGAGGACAACGAGGCCGTCTCGCGCCCGCCCGCGCAAATCGACGCGATGGCGAAGGCGCTGCACCAGCGCGGCATGACGATGGGGGTGCTCGTCGCCAGCATGCCCAAATGGTCGGCGTTCCGCCCGATCCTCGGCGCCGATGACGGCGCCGAGCGCGAGGCGATGCTCGCCGATCTCGGCCGCGCGATCGAGGTCGCCAAGCGCCTCGACGCCACATGGCTGACGGTCGTTACCGGCTTCATGGACCCCAAGGTGCCGATCGACCTGCAGACCGCGCGCGTCATCGAACTGATGCGCCGCGCCGGCGACGTCGCCGTGCGGCACGGTGTCGTCCTGGTGATGGAGCCGCTCAACACGATCACCAACCACCCGAACATCTTCATGCGGACGATCCCGCAGGGCTATATGATCGCGAAGGGCGCCAACAGCCCCGGGGTGAAGGTGCTCGCCGATCTCTACCACGCGCAGATCCAGGCCGGGAACCTGATCCCCACGCTGGAAAGCTGCTGGGACGAGATCGCCTATATCCAGTTCGGCGACAATCCCGGCCGGCTCGAGCCCGGCACCGGCGAGATCAACTACAAGACGATCGTCGGGTGGCTGCGCAAGCGCGGCTATGCCGGCGTGATCGGCATGGAGCACGGCAATTCGCTCGACGGACGCGCCGGCGAGGACCGGCTGATCGCCGCCTATCGGGAGATCGACGCCGCATGATGACGCTGGACGGAGACAGGACATGATCGATCGACGGACCGCGCTGGCCGGCATGGCCGCCTTGTTCGGCGCGCCGCTCTTCGCGCCGATCGCCCGCGCCGCAGGCCTCGCCGGCAAGGCGACGCGCCCGGTGATCAGCGACGGACCGCCGAGTGTCGAGGTTTTCAATCCCGCGCAGAAAGCCGCGATGACCGCGCTCAGCGAACGCGTCATCCCCACCACCGACACGCCGGGCGCAATCGCGGCGGGCGTGCCTGATTATATCGAGAAGCTGCTGGCCGACTGGGCGCTGCCCGCCGAGCGCGTCCCGATCATCACGATGCTTGATCGGCTCGATGCCAAGAGCCTGGCGGACAACAAGGCGCTCGTCGCCAAGGCGACACCCGAGCAGCAGGACGCGCTGCTCACCGCGGCGATGAACAACCAGATTCCCAACGGCGCGTGGTTCTTCGAGGCGTTCCGGCAACTCGTCATCACCGGCTATTACACGTCCGAGATCGGCATGACGCAGGAGCGCGAATATCTCCCCGTGCCCGGCGAATATCGCGGCGATTATCTCTATTCCAACATCAACAAGGTGTTCACGGCATGACTTTGAACAGACGCAGCTTCGTCGCCGCCGCCGGCGGCCTGATGGCGCTCGGCGCGACCGGCATCGCCCGCGCGGCGCAAATCCGGGCGATCGGGCTGCAACTCTATACGGTGAGGGAGATCTTCGCGACCAATCCGGTCGGTACGCTCGAGCAGGTCGCGCGGATCGGCTACCGCGAGGTCGAATATGGCGGCGGCAATTACGACACGATGGACCATGCGATGTTGCGCAAGGCGATGGACCGCCTGCAGCTCCGCGCACCCTCGCTGCATGTGCCGATCGAGCTGATGACCAAGGACTTTGCCGCCGTCGTCACGATGATGAAGACGCTGGGCGGCGAGACGATCGTGCTGCCGTGGCTGGGCGACGAATATCGCTCCGGAGCGGGCTTCGCGAAGCTCATTCCGCAGATCAACCGACTCGCCGCCCAGGCGCGCGAGGCGGGGCTGGGCTTCGCCTATCACAACCACGATTTCGAGTTCCTCACCCGATCCGGGGGGACCACGCTCTACGACCGGCTGATCGCCGACACCGATCCGGGCGTGAAGTTCGAGCTCGATCTCTATTGGGCGATCCATGCCGGCGCGGACGCGGCGACGCTGATCGATCGCCTCTCGACCCGGCTCTACGGCTTCCACGTCAAGGACATGAAGAAGGACCGATCGATGGCCGCGGTCGGCGCCGGCACGATCGATTTCGCTGCCTTGTTCAAGCTCCCCGGCGCAGCGCATGTCGAGCATTTCTACGTCGAGGACGACGAAGCGCCCGCGCCCTACATTCCCGACATCACCACCAGCTACAGAAACCTGCGCGCGCTGCGCTTCTGAAGACCATTCGAAGAGGCTTGCATCATGGCATCGACCAACGCGTTCGACGCGATCGTCATCGGCTCCGGGGTCAGCGGCGGATGGGCTGCGAAGGAGCTGACCGAAAAGGGTCTGCGCGTCCTGATGCTCGACCGCGGCGTGATGGTCGAGCACGGATCAGGCTATACCTATGACGGCACCCCGGCGTTTGAACTTCCCGCGCGGGGCACGGTGCCCCAGGCGATCGTCGACAGCGACTATTTCATCGCCAAATACGGCTATCTCGGCACCAGCAACCTGCAATTCTACAACGACGATCGCCTCAACCCCTATGCGTTCGACGAGGGCGACGAGTTCCGCTGGATAAGGCCGGCGGCGGTCGGCGGAAAATCGCTGATCTGGGGCCGGTGGTGCTTCCGCTGGAGCCCGGCCGATTTCGAGGCAAACAAGCGCGAGGGCGTCGGCGGCGACTGGCCGATCCGCTATGACGACGTCGCGCCCTGGTATAGCTATGTCGAGAAATTCGCCGGCGTATCGGGGTCGCGGGAAAACCTGCTTTATCCGCCCGATAGCGAATTCCAGCCCCCAATGCCGATGAACATCGCGGAGAAATGGCTCAAGCCGCGGATTGAAGGCAATTTCCCCGGCCGCAAGCTGATCCACGCGCGGCTGTCCAACATGACCGAGGACAAGCCCGAGCAGAACCGCACCAAGTGCCAGTTCCGCAACCAATGTTCGAACGGCTGTTCGTTCGGCGCTTATTTCTCGACGCAGGCCGTCACTCTGCCGGTGGCGAAGGCGACGGGGCGGCTGACGGTCCGTTCCGATGCGGTCGTCTCCAACCTCGAATACGATCCGGCGCGCAAACGCGTGACGGGCGTGCGTTTCATCGACGCCAAGACCGGTCAGGCCGAGGTTGTGAAGGCCAATCTGGTCTTCCTATGTGCGTCGGCGATGGCCTCGGTGCAGATACTGATGAACTCGCGCGCGCCAGGCGCCGAGCGGAGCTATTTCGACACCAGCGGCACGCTCGGCCGCTACGTGATGGATCACATCTTCCGCGTCGGCATTTCCGGCGAGATTCCCGGGATGACCGACTATATCGAATATGGCCGCCGTCCCGGCGGCGTCTACATCCCGCGCTTCCGCAACGTCGAAAAGGACGACGATGTCGGGTTCCGCCGCGGTTATGGGTATCAGGGCGGTGCTGGCCGCGATGCCGCGGCGCCCGAAGGGTTCGGCGCGTCGATGAAGCACGGCATGCGCAAATACGGGCCGTGGCGCTTTTCGATGGGGGCGTTCGGCGAATGCCTGCCTTACGAAAACAATCGTGTGACGCTGCATCCGACCAAGGTTGATCGCTTCGGCATCCCGCAATTGCAGTTCAACGTCACCTTCCGCGACAACGAGCTGCGGATGATGGCCGACGCCCGCCAGCAGGGCGAGATCATGCTGCGCAAGGCCGGCTTGCTCAACGTGACGAGCAGCGAGCAGAAGCACGTGCCAGGTGACGCGATCCACGAGATGGGCGGCGCGCGCATGGGCGCAGATCCGCGCAACTCGGTCCTCAACCGGTGGAACCAGGCGCACGAAGCGCCAAACCTGTTCGTCACCGACGGCGCACAGATGAATTCGACATCGTGCGTCAACCCGTCGCTCACCTACATGGCGATGACAGCCCGCGCTGCAGATTACGCCATGCAGAAGATGAGAGCGGGCCCGATATAATTTGGTGTCACGCCCCCGCGAGCATCTTGCCCTTGGTGACGATCACCTTGTCGCCGAGCTTGGTCGCGCCGAACAGCTTCTTGGCGAACGGCTTGGGAATGCCGATGCAGCCATGGGTGGCGTATGTCGGGTCGATCGGCGCGCCGTGGATCGAGACGCCGTCCCAGGTCAAGCGCTGCATGTACGGCATGGGCGCGCCCCAATAGGTCGAGCTCTTGTGATCGGCGTCCTTCTGCAGGATCGGGAAAGTGCCGAGCGGGGTTGGCTTCTGGTCGGCGCCGTAGATGATCGCGGCGGTGCCGATCTCGTAGCCATCGCGGAAGATCGACAGCACCTGCGCGTCGAGATCGACGGTGATGACGACGGGGCCGGCGGGCACGCCCTTTTCGTCCCAGAACCAGTCGCCGAATTTGATCGGGCCACCGGTGTCGAGCACGCGCTTCAGCGTCATGCCAGGTTCGATCTGCGGCTCGGCCGGCGGTGCCTTGAGCGCGGGGTGCGGTGCGGACTTGGCGGACGGCATCGTCGCGGGCGCGGCATCGGCCTTGGCGCGGGTGACGGGGGTCAGCATCAGCCCGGCGGCGACCGCCAGCGCGATCAGCGGCGCGAGCAAGGCGACCAGCGCGATCATCCGTTTCGACATGCGATTCTCCCGGGTTGGAACGCGATCATGCCCCAAGCCGGGACGTGCGGCCACCGCCCGATTCGCGACGTTCCAGTGCGGGACGCCGGCGCGCGCGGTTAACCCCTTCCCCTCGCGTGACGATCCGCCTTGCCTATATCGGGGGTGCGGCGGCATAAGCCGCGCCATCGTTTCTCTTTCAAGAAAGCCTCATCCTGTGTCCGAGATGTTCCGCATAACGCTGCCCGACGGTTCCGTCCGCGAGGTAGCCCCGGGGACCACCCCGGCGGACGTCGCCGCGGCGATCGGGCCGGGGCTGGCCAAGGCCGCGATCGCCGCGCGGATCGACGGCGAGGTGCGCGACATCATGCGCCCGTTCGAAGGCGACACGGCGCTCGCGCTGATCACCTCGAAGGACGAGAAGGACGCGCTCGAACTCGCGCGCCACGATTACGCGCATGTGCTGGCCGAGGCGGTGCAGAAGCTGTTCCCGGGGACGCAGATCACCTTCGGTCCCGCCACCGACGACGGCTTCTATTACGACTTCGCGCCCTCGGCGGAGCATGGCCCGTTCACCGAGGAGGACCTGCCGCTCATCGAGGAGGAGATGCGCCGCATCATCGCGCGCGACGAGCCGCTGATCCGCGAAGTGTGGAGCCGCGAGCAGCTGATCGAGCGCTGGCAGCAGCAGGGCGAGAGCTTCAAGGCCGAATGGGCGGCCGAGCTGCCCGGCGACGAGGAGCTGACCGTCTACCGCGCGGGCAAGGGCGAAGACGCGTGGCTCGACATGTGTCGCGGGCCGCACCTCGCCTCGACCGGCAAGCTCGACCCCCAGGCGTTCAAACTGACGCGCGTCTCGGGCGCGTATTGGCGCGGCGATCAGAACAATGCGATGCTCAGCCGCATCTACGGCACCGGCTGGCTGAGCAAGAAGCAGCTCGACCAGCATCTGATGCGGCTCGAGGAAGCGGCCAAGCGTGACCATCGCAAGCTGGGCCAGGAAATGGACCTGTTCCACCTCCAGGCCGAAGCGCATGGCAGCGTGTTCTGGCACCCCAAGGGCTATATCATCTGGCGCGAGCTGGAGGCGTATATGCGCCGCCGGATCGACGCAGCCGGCTATCGCGAGGTCAAGACGCCGCAGGTGATGGACGCGCGCCAATGGGAGCAATCGGGCCATTGGGGCAAGTATCGCGAGAACATGTTCGTCATCCCCGACGAGGTGCCTAACACCGAGGATGACGGGCCTATCGTCAGCGACGACGCCGAGTGGATGGCGCTGAAGCCGATGAACTGCCCGGCGCACGTGCTGATCTTCCGCCAGGGGATCAAATCGTATCGCGACCTGCCGCTGCGCCTTTACGAAAACGGCTGCTGCCACCGCAACGAGCCGCACGGCGCGCTCCACGGGCTGATGCGCGTGCGCCAGTTCACGCAGGATGACGCGCACATCTTCGCCACCGAGGACCAGCTGGTCGACGAGGTCGGCGCGTTCTGCCAACTCGCCGATCGCATCTATCGCGACATGGGCTTCGAGGGCTACGCGATCAAACTCGCGCTACGCCCCGACAAGCGCTTCGGCTCCGACGAGATGTGGAACAAGGCCGAGTCCGAACTGCGCGAGGCGGTCGAGCGCGCCGGACTGGCGACCGAGCAATATGGCTGGGAAGAGCTGCCCGGCGAAGGCGCCTTCTACGCGCCCAAGCTCGAATGGCACCTGACCGACGCGATCGGGCGGACGTGGCAGGTCGGCACGATCCAGTCGGACCGCGTGCTGCCAGACCGGCTCGATGCGAGTTTCGTCGGCGAGGATGGCGAGCGCCACCGGCCGGTGATGCTCCACCGCGCGATCTTCGGCAGTTATGAGCGCTTCATCGGCATCCTGATCGAGCATTATGCCGGCAAGCTGCCGCTGTGGCTCGCGCCGGTGCAGGTGGTGGTCGCGACGATCGTGTCGGACGCCGACGATTATGCTCGCGAAATCGCCGAGAAACTCAAGGCGGCGGGGCTGCGCGTCGAGACCGATCTGAGAAACGAGAAGATCAACTACAAGGTCCGCGAGCACAGCCTGGCCAAGGTTCCCAACCTGCTCGTCGTCGGCAAGCGCGAGGCGGAGGAAGGCACCGTTGCGCTGCGGCCGCTGGGCGAAGGCGCGCGGCAGGAAGTGCTCAGCCTCGACGAGGCGATCGCGCGCCTTGCGCAAGAGGCCCTCGCGCCCGATATGCGTTAAGTTGCCGCCGCGCCACGGCGTGGCGGGAAATCGACCAGTGATCGGCGCCCGCTCTTTCGCGCGAGCCCGATCCCGGCTATTCTATTCGCCCAGTGTAATAACTTGCAGGAGCACCTTCTATCCGTCCTCCAATGACCCGGCGCCCCGTGGCCCCGCCGATGAACGGGCCGCGCTACAACGAATTCATTCAATCGCCCAAGGTCCGCGTGATCGACCATGAGGGCGAGAATCTCGGCGTGATGTATACGCGCGAGGCGATGGAGCAGGCGGCCGAATACGGCCTCGACCTGGTTGAAGTTTCGCCCAACGCGGACCCGCCGGTCGCCAAGTTCCTCGATGTCGGCAAGTACAAGTACGAGGCGCAGAAAAAGGCCAACCTCGCGCGGAAGTAGCAGAAGACGCAGGAGATCAAGGAGATCAAGATGCGTCCGAACATCGACGACCATGATTACGACACCAAGATGAAGAAGGTCGTCGAGTTCATCGAGGAAGGCGACAAGGTGAAGGTCACCATGCGCTTCCGCGGTCGTGAGCTCAGCCACGGCCAGCTCGGCATGAACGTGCTGCAGCGCGTCGCCGAACAGGTCGCCGAAGTCGCCAAGGTGGAAGCCTATCCGCGCATGGAAGGCCGCCAGATGCTGATGGTGCTGGCGCCGAAGTAAGGCTCGCCGCAGCGGAATAGCCCCGCTATTCCGCGCCCCGGCGGCCAGCCCGGCCGGCGGCAGCTTTAGCTGCCGACCGACGGCGCGCCGGCGTTCACGACGCCGGCGGCTCCCACAATTCGATCGGATTGCCCTCGGGATCGTGGATCCGCGCGAAGCGGCCGGTCTGCGGATCGTCCCATTCGGGCTTGGTGACGACCTCGATCCCCGCCGCCCGCAATCTGTCTAGCAGCGCAGCGATGTCGGTCACGCGCAGGTTGAGCATGTACTGCCGATCCTCGGCGAAATAGTCGCTGGCGGCGGGAAACGGCGCGAACACCACGGGGCCCGCCGAGACCTGCCAGGTCCATTCATCGCCACCCTCACCCTCACCCTCACCCTCCGCCGAACAGCCCGCGCCGACGCCGAGATGCTCGCGATACCAAGCGCCCAGCGCCTCGGGGTCCCGCGCGCGGAAGAATAGGCCACCTATTCCCTGTACCCCCATCGTGCCTCTCCCTGATCGAGTCGACGCTCACGCCGCTTCGGCAGCATCCTCGCGATTGGCCGCGGCGTCCAGCAGACGTTTTTCGAGGCCGCGCAGGCGCTGCGGGTTGGCGATCTTGTCGCCGGTCAGATCGGTCACGTAGAAGGTGTCGACCGCGCGCTCGCCATAGGTCGCGACGTGCGCCGAATGGATCGTCGTGCGCGATTCGAACAACGCGCGCGCCAGCCGGTTGAGCAGCGCAGGCCCGTCGCGTGCGTTGACCTCGACCACGGTGAAACGGTTCGACGCGGCGTTGTCGACCAGCACATTGGGCTCGATCTCGAACGCCTCGGCGCGGGTGCGCGGCAGCGGCTTGGCCTTCAGTCGCTCGCCGAGCTTGCCGCGATTGGCGAAGGCATCCTCGATCGCGGTCCTGATCCGGGCGAGCTGGTCGGGCTGGTCGAACGGGCGGCCGAACGGATCCTGGACGAGGAAATTGTCGAGCGCCATGCCGTCGCGCGTGGTGTGGATACGCGCGTCGATGATGTTGCCCCCGGCGACATGGATCGCCCCCGCCGCACGGTAGAACAGCCCGGGATGATCGGCGGCGTAGATCGTCACCAGCGTCGCGCCGCGCTCGGGATAGACCTGCGCTTCGATCGACAGCGCGGCATCGCCGGCGGCGGCGATCTGGCGCGCGTTGCGATCGAGCACGTCGTCGGGCTCGGCGATCCAATAGGCCTTGGGCAGGCGGCGGACGAGCGCGGCGAACGCGCCGTCGTCCCAGCCGAGCGCCTCGGCGAGCGTCGCCTGCTTGGCGGCGATGCGCTCGCTGCGCCCCTTGTGCTTGTGGCCTAGCCGCAGCACTTCCTCGGCGGCGTCGAACAGCGTGGTCAGCAACTGCCGCTTCCAGTCGTTCCACACGCCGGGCCCGACCGCGCGGATGTCGACGACGGTGAGGACGAGGAGCATGCGCAGCCGCTCGGGGCTCTTCACCACCTCGCAGAAATCGAGGATCGTCTTGAAGTCGGCGAGGTCGCGCTTGAACGCGGTCGCCGACATCAGCAGGTGCCAGCGCACCAGCCAGGCGACCGTTTCGGTCTCCGCCGCGCTGAGGCCGAGGCGCGGGCACAAATGCTGCGCCACTTCGGCGCCGAGCACCGAGTGATCGCCGCCGCGGCCCTTGGCGATATCGTGGATCAGCACCGCGACGTAGAGCGCGCGGCGCGACACCAGCCGCTTCATGATCCCGGTCGAGAGCGGATGATCGCCCTTCAGCTCGCCCTTTTCGATCTTCGCGAGCAGGCCGATCGCGCGGATCGTGTGCTCGTCGACGGTGTAGTGGTGATACATGTCGAACTGCATCTGCGCGACGACGCGGCCGAAATCGGGCACGAAGCGACCGAACACGCCGGCCTCGTTCATCCAACGCAGCACCGTCTCGGGATCGCGCGGACTGCTCAGCACGTCGAGGAACAGCGCGTTGGCTTGGGGGTCGCGGCGGATGTCGTCGACCAATTTGGCGTCGCGCGCGGCGGCGCGCATCGCCAGCGGGTGGATTTCGAGGCCGTGGAGATCGGCGAGCTGGAACAGCTCGATCAGGCGCACCGGCTCCTCGGCGAAGAAATCGTCGGTCGGAATCGCGAGACGGCCGCGATCGAGCACGAAGCCGTGCAACTTGCGCGGGCGGCGGCGCAGACTCGGGAGCCCGAAGCGGCGTCCCCGCGCCGCGAAGCTCTCGTCGAGATGCGCGAGGAACACCCCGGTCAAATCACCGACCGCCTTGGCCTGGAGGAAGTAGAATTGCATGAACCGCTCGACCGCGGATTTGCCGGGGCGATCGGCGTAGCGCATCCGCACCGCGATCTCGCGCTGCATGTCGAAGGTCAGGCGGTCCTCGGCGCGCTTTGATATGGCGTGGAGGTGGCAGCGCACCGCCCATAGGAAATTCTCGGCGCGCTGGAACTGGCGATATTCGGCCGCGGTCAGCAGTCCGGCGTCGACGAGCTCGGCGGCGTAGCGGACATTGTAGGCGTATTTGCCGATCCAGAACAAAGTCTGGAGGTCGCGCAGGCCGCCTTTGCCTTCCTTGACATTGGGTTCGACGACATAGCGGCTGTCGCCCATCTTCTTGTGCCGCGCATCGCGCTCGGCGAGCTTGTCGGCGATGAACTGCCGCGCGGTGTCGGCCTGGACCTCGGCCTTGAAGCGGCGCGCGGCCTCTTCGTAGAGATCGGTGTCGCCCCAGATGTAGCGCGCCTCGAGCAGCGCGGTGCGCACGGTGATGTCGGCCTTGGCCTGGCGAATCATCTCGTCGAGCGAGCGCGACGAATGGCCGACCTTGAGCCCCAGATCCCATAGCGAATAGAGGATCGATTCGATCACCTGCTCGGCCCAGGCGGGCTGCTTCCAGGGGGTGAGGAAGCCGATATCGACGTCCGAATGCGGCGCCATCTCGCCGCGGCCGTATCCGCCCACCGCGATCAGCACGAGTCGCTCGGCGGCGCTGGGGTTGGCGTTGGGGTGCAGCCGCGTGGTGGTGACGTCGTAGAGCAGGCGCAGGAGCTGATCGATCAGGAACGCCTGCGCGGCGGCGAGTTCGAGCCCGCGGGTCGGATGCTCGGCCATGCGCCGCTCGATCTCGGCACGGCCGGCGTCGAGCGCGGCCTTTAGGCGCTTGGTGACCGCCTGGCGCAGCGCTGCCGCGTCGAGCGCATCGATCGCGGCGAGTTCGTCGGCGACCGCACGGCGGTCGATGATCGCGCGGCGGTGCGGCAGGCTGTCGATGCGGGCGGTCATGCGGGTCTATGTAGAAGGTGAGCAGCGCGCGGGGAAGCGGCGCGAGCAGTTTCCCGCCGACCGTCACGCCGGACTTGTTCCGGGGTCCAACCCTCCCCAAGCGCGGCCGCCCGCGGCTCGTTGGATGCCGGAACAAGCCCGGCAAAACGATTACGGCAGCCGATAGTGATCCGCGACGCGGTCGAGCGCAAGGCCGAGGACGAGCTTGCCCGCGCGCGCCGGCCAACCGAGCGCGCGTTCGGCGGCGGGCAGACCCTCGTTGGTGCAGACGACACGCCACAGGATATCCGAAAGCCCCGGTCCGACCGCGGCGATCACCGCGTCGAACCGGCGCTTGGCGGCGATCTGCGCTGTGGTCGGATCGAGGTGATCGACCGGGCCGCGGCGACCGCCGCCGGGCGCGGCATCCCAGCGCATCGTCACGCGCGGGCCGAGCTGGGCGGTCTCGAAATCGCTGCGCAGCCGCTCTCCCGCCTCGAACTGCCGGGCGTCGACCTTGCCGCGCGATTTGAGCCAGCCGAGCGGCGATTCGGCGAGGTTGACCGTCACGCTGCGCCGCCGCCCGCGCGGGCGTTCGCTGTCGCTCGTAACGCCTCGTTCCTCGATCTCGCGTTCCACCAGATTGCGCATCGTTCGTTCCTTGTTTGTTCGACTCGATGACGCTCTTGCCATAACGGCATCTTTGTAGGAAAGAGAAGAAACCAATTTGGTTATGAAAGGCGACCCATGATCACCGCGATCCGCGAAGTCCGCCGCGCCAAGGGGCTGACGCTCGAAGAAGTCGGCGCGCGTTGCGTGCCGCCGACCACCGCGCAGACGATCGGCCGGCTGGAAACGGGCACGCGCACCGTTTCGGTCGCGTGGCTCAACCGCATCGCCGACGCGCTCGGCGTCGCCGCGGCCGATCTCGTCAAGCTGCCCGAGCGCGCCGACCTGCCGGTCGCGGCGATCCTCGACGGCGACGGCGCGCACGCCCCGAAACGCGCGCAGACCGTGACCCCGCCGCAGCCGTCACCGGGCCTCGTCGCAGTCCTCGTAGCGGCGAGCGCCGGCGATTACCGCGCCGGCGACGAATTGTGGTGCGAACGCCTCGCCCCCGACGCTTTCGCCCGCGCGCTCAACCGCGACGTGCTCGTCCCGCGCCCGGCGGGCCGCTTCCTGTTCGGCCGCCTGATCGGCCGCGACGGCGAGAAGCTCCACCTCCTCCCCCCCGGCGCCGGCGCGCGCCAGCAAGTCGTCGCCGATCCGCCGTGGATCGCAATCGCGGCAAGGCTGGTGCGGGCGCTGTAGCTCGAAGCTCTAAAGCAGACGCGGCCGGTAAGCGGCCATCGATCCTCCCCATGGAATGGGGAGGGGGACCAAGCCGTGAAGCGGCTTAGTGGAGGGGCGCTGCGGCAAGCGACGCGATCGCGGCGATGCCGCTCCACCACAGACCTGCGCCCCGTAAACGGGGAGGATCGATGGCCGCAACGAGGTGGAAAGTAACCAAGCCTTTCAATGTTGGAAATTGTCTGAGACACACCTGCGCCGCCCTTGGCTAACGCTCTTTGACAAATGCATCATCTCGAAGCGCAAACCCGTCGCGTCAGCGTCGCCTCGCGGTGCGGTTCAGGCGCGTCGCTGCCGCGTTGCCGTCGCGCGGTGGGTCGCAACCGGCGCGGGCCTGTCGCGTGAGGGCGCCAAAGGCGTCGCGTCGCGGGCGCGTTACCGGCGCAAAAGCCGGAAAAACGCTGCCGGGCTCTCTACTTTCTCCACTTCACGGCGCGAATCGGGGCCGAAACCGCGCCGGCGATCACCGCCGCTTCAGAAAATCCCGCCGCCCAGGAACAGGCGGATGACGCCGATGACGATCACCAGGATGTTCAAATTGCGGCCGCTATTGTGCGAGGACAGTACCCCGAAGAACAGGCCGACCACCGCGATCGGGACGACGATCCAGTTGAGCGCGCCGAGGAACGGGATGAAGGCAGGGATCGCGCAGAGCAGCGCGAACAGGCCGATCAGGATCGAAACGATATTGAACATGAAACGCTAGATGTGATCGGCCGAACCGTTCCGCAAGCGTTTCGTGCCGGGGTGGGACAGGGCGAACACATGGTTTGACGTGATCGGGCGGTGTTGGCGTTGTATTAAGGCGGCGGGGCGTATGATCCCGCGCCAAAAGGGGAAATGCCGATGTCGTTCCGCCCATTCGTGCCGCTCGCGCTGGCTGCCGCCGTGATGGTCGGCGGTTGTCATTCGAAGAGCAAAAAGGTCGATGCGCTCGACAACAGCCTCGTCGCGAACGACCAGGATCCGGCGCTGGCCGGCGCGCTCAACGATCAGATCATGGTCGATCCCGCGCTGACGCAGCAGGCCAACGGCGCCGCGGTGCGCCCGCCGGCCAAGCCTTATTCGAGCGAGACGCCCAAAGCCGCGGGCGCCGACCAGGCGACGGGGCCGCTGCGCCACGCGCCGGCCGCGGGCAAGGATTGCCCCGAATGCACGTCGCGAAAGGGCGCGCTGACGCTCGGCGAACTGGCCGGGCGACAGACCGGGCTCGGCCCCGGCGGCTGCTCGAAGGACGTCGCTTATTCGGCCGGTTGGGCCAACCGCCTGAGCGACCTGCCGGTCTATCCGGGCGCACAGGTCAGCGAGGCGGCGGGATCGAACCATCCCGGCTGCGCGCTGCGCGTCGTCAGTTTCACCACAACCGCGCCGGCCGACCGCGTGATCGACTGGTATTACACCCAGGCGACCAAGGCCGGCTATGACGGCGAACAGCAGAGCGACGGGCGTGAGCGCGTGCTCGGCGGAACGCGGGCGAAGGACGGCGGCGCCTATGTCGTATTCGTCGATCCGTCGGACGGCGGCGGCAGCGCGGTCGACCTCGTGGTCAATAACGGGCGCTGACACCGCGCGCCTTCTCTTCACCGCGCGCCTCGGCTAGGGCGGGCGGCATGAATTATCTTCTCGTCATGCTCGGCGGCGCGATCGGGTCGGCGGCGCGCTACCAGGTCGGTCGCTGGACGCTCGGCTGGCTGGGCCCGAACTACCCGTGGGGGACGCTGACGGTGAACGTGGTCGGTGGGCTGTTGATGGGGCTTTTGGTCGGTGCGCTGACGAAAATGTCGGTGCCTGGCGAGAACTGGCGGTTATTCGCGGCGATCGGCGTGCTCGGCGGGTTCACCACCTTCTCGTCGTTCGCGCTCGATGCGGTCAACATGATCGAGCGCGGCGCGCTGCTCGGGGCGTTGGGGTACATCCTGCTCTCGGTGACGGGCGCGATCCTCGGCGTGTTCGCCGGGCTCGCGGCGATGCGGGCGCTGGCATGAGCGAGACCGACGTCCGCCAGTTCACCGTCGGCGAGGACGATGACGGCATCCGGCTCGATCGCTGGTTCAAGCGGCACATGGCCGAGGCGACCTATACGATCGTCGCCAAATGGGCGCGCACCGGGCAGCTCCGCGTCGACGGCAACCGCGCGACCCCGGGCGACCGGCTGAGCGCGGGGCAGACGCTGCGCGTGCCGCCGCTCGAGCCCGCCAAGGACAAGCCGGCGCGGCCCAAGCGCGAACGCCCGCCGCTTAGCGAAGACCAGGTCGACTATGCGCAAGCGATGGTGATCCACCGCGACCGCCAGGCGATCGTCATCAACAAGCCGCCGGGCCTCGCGACGCAAGGCGGCACCAAGACGCACGACCATGTCGACGGCCTGCTCGACGCGTTGCAGTTCGAGGCCGAGGGGCGGCCCAAGCTGGTCCACCGGCTCGACAAGGATACGTCGGGCGCGCTGCTGCTGGCGCGCACGGCGCGCGCCGCGGCATTCTTCGCCAAGAGCTTTTCGGGGCGGACGGCGCGCAAGGTTTATTGGGCGCTGGTCGTCGGCGTGCCGAGTATCGACGACGGCATGATCGACTTGCCGCTCGCCAAGCAGCCCGGCACCGGCGGCGAGAAGATGCATGTCGACGAGGCCGAGGGGCAGCCCGCGCGGAGCCGCTACCGCGTGATCGAGCGCGCCGGCAACCGCGCCGCCTGGGTCGAGCTGCAGCCCTATACCGGGCGCACGCACCAGCTGCGCGCGCACATGGCGGCAATCGGCCACCCGATCGTCGGCGACGGCAAATATGGTGGGCAGGCGGCGTTCCTTACCGGTGGCGTCAGTCGCAAGATGCACTTGCATGCGCGGCGCATCCGCATCGACCATCCCGACGGCGGCAAGATCGACGTGACTGCCGACCTGCCCGATCATTTCGCCGAGAGCATGGGCCTGCTCGGCTTCGACCCCGCACTCGGCGACGCGATGCCGCTCGACGACGGCCCGCCGCCGGCGACGCGCGCGATGCAGAAAGCCAAGGCCAAGGCGCATGCCAAGTCGGTGCGCAAGGAACGCCGCGGCGAGCGCGGCCGCCGGCGCGGCTGATGCACCCGAACCAGGCGTTCCGCTGGGAGGATCGCGTAGGCATGCGCGACCTCGTCGCCGGGGTCGGGTTCGGCAGCCTGTTCGCGAACACGCCCGACGGGCCGCACGTCGCGCATGTGCCGGTGGTGTGGGACGGCGACGATCGGCTGGTTTTCCACCTTGCGCGGGGCAACGCGCTGACCCGGCACTTGGACGGCGCGACCGCCTTGTTCAGCGTGATCGGGCCCGACGGCTATGTCAGCCCCGATTGGTACGGGCTCGATCACAATCAGGTGCCGACCTGGATTTACGTCGCGGTCGAGCTCGAAGGCGTGGTCGCAAAGCTCGATGAGGCGGGGCTGATCGCGCAGATCGATGCGCTCGTCGCGGCGCAGGAAGCGCGGCCCGCGCCCAAGCCGGCCTGGACGCGCGACAAGATGGACGCCAAGGCGTTCGCGGCGCTGTTGCGCGGAATCACTGGCTTTGCGCTGACGATCCAGGCCTGGCGCGGGACGGTGAAGCTCGGCCAGAACAAGCCCGAGGCGGCGCGGTTGGCAGCAGCCGACGGCCTCGCCGCGGCGGGGCGCCCGGCGATCGCCGAACTGATGAGGCAGATATCATGAACGACACCGATGCGGTGGCGCGCAAACGCTATTTCGCGATGCTCGCCGTGCGGCTGGCGGGAACCGCGGGGGCCGTGTTCGGGCTGTTCCTGCTCGGCCGCTCCGACCATACCGTCGTGCGCGTGCTGGGTATCGCAATCGTGCTGTCGGCGCTGCTGATGATCGCGCTGGTGCCGCGCTCGCTCGCGCATCGCTGGCGGACGCCGCCCGAATGAAGCGCTTCTGGCGAGACGTGACGGTCGAGGGCGGCGAGGTGCGGCTCGACGGCCGGCCGGTGCGGACGCCGGGGCGCGCACCGCTGGCGATCCCTTATCCGCGGCTCGCCGAAGCGATTGCCGACGAATGGCGCGCGGTCGAGGGCGAGATCGATCCGCGGGCGATGCCGCTTACGGGACTGGCCAACGCCGCAATCGATCGCATTGCGCCCGATCCGGCAGCGTTTGCCGCGGGGCTCGCCAATTATGGCGAGAGTGACCTGCTTTTTTATCGCGCCGAATCGCCCGGGGAGCTGGTCGCGCGGCAGCGAGCGGCGTGGGATCCGCTGCTCGATTGGGCGCGCGAGCGCTACGACGTGCATTTCGAAGTGACTTCGGGCGTGATGCACCGTGCCCAGCCCGAGGCGACCGTCGCGCGGCTCACAGAGGCGATGGCTGCGCGGAAGCCGTTCGAGCTCGCGGGGCTGTCGCCGGTGGTGACGGTGACCGGATCGCTGGTCGCGGCGCTGGCGCTGATCGAGGGCGCGAGCGACGCCGAGAGCGTGTGGCGCGCCGCGCGGATCGACGACGATTGGCAGACAGAGCAATGGGGCGAGGACGACCACGCGATCCGCACCCGCGACTCCCACCGCGCCGATTTCGACGCAGGCGTACGCTTCCTGTCGCTGCTTTAGTTTAGCGGTCGCCCGCCGCGGCTGGGGGCGCCTGGTCGTCGTTCGCCGGGCGGCGCGGCGTGCGACCGAGCACGCGGTTCATCCAGTCCTGATCGAGCCGCTGCTGCTGGCGCGGCGGCGCATCGTCGGACGCGGGCGGCACATTGCCTTGCGCCGGGATTGCGGGAACGTCGCCCGGCCGGCCGCCGCGATGGACCTGCGGCGGCGGATAGCTGCCGTCGGGATATTGCGCCGGCGGATAGGGCTGTTGCTGTTGCTGCTGGGGGGCACCGCTCGGCGGATAGCCCTGGCTGTCGGGCGGGATGTTATCGGATCCGTCGCCAGGATAGCCGCCTTGGTCGATCGGATCGCCGTTTTCGTCGACGAACAGGCCGTTGTCGGGCTCGCCGAAATAGGAATTCTCGGCATTTTCCATGTCCCAATCGGGCAGCGGCGCGGCGGCCTGGAACTGCTCGACCGGGCGGTTGGCGACCGCCGGGCGCATGAACGCGGCGAACGCGCGCGCCGGGCCGGTGCCACCAAACAGCCCCGGAATCGGCTTGTCGTCGTCGCGGCCCATCCACACGCCGGTGGTGAGGCCGCTCGAATAGCCGATGAACCAGCCGTCCTTGTTCGATTGCGTCGTGCCGGTCTTGCCCGCCACGGGGCGGCCGATATCGGCGGCGCGCCCGGTGCCGACGTTCACCGTGCTCGCCATCACGTCGATCATCTCGTCGGCGACATAGGGCGCGACGAGGACGTGGCTGCGATCGACTTCGTGTTGGTAGATCGTCACGCCGTCGGCGGTGACCTTGGTGATCCCGAACGGCGTCACCGCGACGCCTTCGGCGCCGACCGAGGCGTAAGCGCGCGTCATGTCGATCAGTCGCACCTCGTTGGTGCCGAGCACCATCGAGGGATAGGCCGAGATCTGCGTGGTGAGGCCGAAGCGCCGCGCCATGTCGGCGATCGTGTCGAACCCGACCTGGACGCCCAACTTCGCCGCCACGGTGTTGATCGAATAAGCGAAGGCCTGGCGCAGCGTGACCGTGCCGCGGAAGATGCGGTCGTCGTTGCGCGGGCTCCAGCCCTGGACGGTCACCGGCTCGTCGACGATCGTGTCGTCGGGTTTGAGGCCGGCTTCGAACGCCGAGAGATAGACGAACAGCTTGAACGACGACCCCGGCTGACGCTCGGCCTGGGTCGCGCGGTTGTAGACCGACGATACGTAGTCCTTGCCGCCGACCATCGCGCGCACCGATCCGTCGCGATCGAGCGCGACCAATGCGCCCTGTGCTCCCTTGGGCACGTTCTCGTTGACCGCCTTGGTGGCCTGGCGCTGCATGTTGAGATCGAGCGTGGTGTAGACTTCGAGCGGGCGGGTCTTTTCGTCGATCAGCGTATCGAGCTGCGGCAGCGCCCAATCGGTGAAATAGCGCACGCTGTTCTGCTTGGGCTCGGGCGCGAGCTTGATCGCGGAAACATCGGCCTCGTTGGCCTCGCTCGGCGTAATCGCGCCGGTTTCCTGCATCAGATCGAGGACCACCTGCGCGCGGTCGATCGCGGCTTGCGCGTCGGCGGTCGGCGAATAATGCGACGGCGCCTTGACCAGCCCCGCGATCACCGCCGCTTCGCCGAGCGTCAAATGCGTCGCGGGATGACCGAAGAATTTGCGCGAGGCGGCGTCGACGCCGTACGCGCCGCCGCCATAATAGACCTTGTTCATGTAGAGCTCGAGGATCTGGTCCTTCGAGAATTTGCGCTCGAGCGCGAGCGCGATGATCGCTTCCTTGATCTTGCGGCGGACGTCGTAGCGGTTCGACAGGAAGATCGTGCGCGCGACCTGCTGGGTGATCGTCGAGGCGCCCTGAAAGCGGCGATCGGTGTTGCGATTGACGAAGGCGAATTTGAGCGCGCGCAGGACGCCGATCGGATCGATGCCGATATGATCGCGGAAGCGGCGGTCCTCGGTCGAGGTCGTCGCCTCGCGCATGATCTGTGGGATTTGGTCGTAGCTGAGCCACTCGCCATAGCTGGGGCCGAGCGTCATGATCACGGTGCCATCCGAGGAGTGAACGCGGATCATCTGGCCGTTGGGCGAGGATTTGAGTTCCTCGAAACTCGGCAATTGCTGCTCGGTCGCGAACACCGCGACGGCGAGCGCGACGAGCCCGAGCAGCGCAAGGCCGCCACAGACGTATAGCGCACGCATCAGCCATACGCGCCAGCGTGGATAGGAAGACGGAGTCTTTCGGGGAGAGGACGCGCGGGCCATGAACTGCAGGCGGGATTAGCCGGTAAAGATGCGCCTCACAAGCGCGGCTGCGCTCAGTCGTGCGAACGAGGCCGGAAATCGAGGCTGAGCGAGTTCATGCAGTAACGCAGACCGGTCGGCGGTGGGCCGTCGGGAAAGACATGGCCGAGATGGCCGTCACAGCGCGCGCAGCGCGCCTCGGTGCGGACCATGCCGTGGCTGGTGTCGCTATGCTCGACGACGCGGTCGGCCGCGATCGGCTGGGTGAAGCTCGGCCAGCCCGAGCCCGAGTCGTATTTGTCGGCGCTGTCGAACAGCTCGTTGCCGCAGGCGGCGCAGCGATAGATGCCGTCGGCCTTGTTGTCGTTGTAGCGGCCGGAAAAGGCGGGCTCGGTGCCCGCCTCGCGCAGGACGTGATATTGCGCGGGCGTCAGCTTCTTGCGCCACTCGGTTTCCGACAGGTTGACGGCGTCCATCGTTCGTTGCTTCTCCGGAACTAGACTTTCAATCAATCGGGGAATGCCCGATTCGAGTCAAACGGGCGATGACGTCGATCAATCCCGGCACGGTACGCGCGAGCGCGGTGAGCGGGGGCGCGGTACGCCGTGATTCCATGGCGCGGCGGACGAGCCCGGCGACCGCCAGCGGCCGTGCGAGATCGCGCGACAGGCGCCGCTGATAGGTAGGCGCCGCGCCCGGACCGTCGTCACGATAGGCGCGTGCCGCGCGCACGCCGCTCGCAATCGCGATGCCGATCCCTTCGCCGGCAAGTGAGGGGATCACGCCGGCCTGGTCGCCGAGCCGGAATAGCCCGGGCGTGCCGCTGCGCTGCCGCCAGCCATAGGGAATGTTGGCGATCGCATCGATCGCGCCGCTCGCCGACCACGCGAGCCGTTCGCCAAGCGCGGGGTGATCGCGGCCGAGGCGGTCGAGCAAGGCCTGCGGATCGCCGGCCTCGGCGAGGCGCGAGCGGTGGATCGCCATGCACAGATTGGTGCTGCCGTCCTCCTGCCGAACGATCCCGACATAGCCGCGATCGACGAGATGGAGTTCGATCGCGTCGCCGACCAGCCGGTCGAGCGCCCTGGCGGCGGGGAGGCGTCGCCGGAGGCCGAGGCTGGGGTCGCGCCCGCGCGCCGCCTCGGGCCGGGCGAGGCCGCGCAGGTCGTGCTTGCCGGTGGCGAGGAACAGCGCATCGGCCTCGATCTCGGCGCCGTCGCGCAGGCGGATGCGATTCGGTGCGGCTTCGGCGACGGCGACGCCGCGCTCGATCCGCGCACCCGCGGCTTCGGCGCG
>JBQCHO010000055.1:0-4563 GCA_051954635.1 Sphingomonas sp.
TGCTCGATCCTGCGGTGCGCGACGATCCCTATCCCTTCTATCGCGAGATCGGCGCGGCCGGGGGGGTGGTGTGGGACCCCTATCTGCATACCTGGCTGGTGACCGGCTATGCCGATGTCGTCCGCGTCTTTCAGGAAGGGCTGTCGGCGCGCACGCCGAGCGCCGCGACCTTCCGCCAGATGGGCCTCCCGATGCTCGCGCCTGCCGCCGAGGTGATGGCGCGGATGATGATGTTCATGGACCCGCCCGCGCACATGAAGGTCCGCGCGGCGTGCGCGGCGACCTTCACCCCGCGCCGCGTGCAGCAGCTCCGCGCGCGGATGGCGGATTTATGCGCCGATCTACTCGCGACGATGCCCGATGGGGGCGAATGGAACGTGCTCGAGCGCTATGCCGAGCCGTTGCCGGCGATGATCACGACCGATCTGATCGGCCTGCCGATCGACGACTGGCCCAAGCTCAAATACTGGTCCGATCGCTTCGCCGACCTGATCGGCAATTTCCACCAGAGCCCGGACGAGGGCGCGATCGTCGCCGAGGCGCTGGCGGAAATCTGCGACTATCTGGCGCGCGATTTCGCCGGGCAGCGCCGCCACCCGCGCGACGGAATGATCGCCACGCTGCTTGCAGCAGACGGCACGAGTTCGCAGCTCGACGACGAGCAGATCATGGCCAACGTCCTGATCAGCCTCGTTGGCGGGCTCGGCAGTACGACGCATCTCATTAACACCGGCCTGGCGACGTTGATCGCGAGTCCCGGCGCCATCGCTGCGATTCGTCGCGACCCCCAGGCGATGGCGTCGGGCATCGAAGAACTGCTGCGGTACGAAAGTCCCAGCCAGTTCTCGGGTCGCATCGCCCCCTACGATCTGGAACTTTCCGGGCAACAGATCCGCGGGGGCGATGCGATCATGGCGATGACGGGCGCGGCCAATCGCGATCCCACCATATTCGCGGACCCCGATCGCTTCGAGGTCGGGCGCACGCCCAATCGCCATCTCGCCTTCGCCTGGGGGCCGCATTTCTGCTTCGGCGCGACCCTCGCACGGCTCGCTTGCTCGATCGCCTACGACGCGCTTTTCGAGCGCGTCTCCGCGTTGCGCTTCGCCGATCGTCCTCGCGAATGGCGCGACAATCTCAGTCTGCGGGGCCTGCGCGCCCTGTGGGTCGTCCCGACGCTTTCGACGGAGTTCAAGGATGCATCTCGCCATTGACGATCCTGCGCGCCTCGAACTCATCCGGCGGCTCGGGGCCGGCGACAGGGTAGCAGCCCCGCCGCCGCCGATCGCTCGGCGTAGCGGCGCGACCCCGCCGCCGATGACCGACGAGCAGAAGCATGTCTGGCTGCATTCGGCGGCGACCCCCGACGCGCCGATCTACAACGAGCCGATCACGCTTCGCTATCGCGGGCGCTTCGATCACCACGCCTTTCTGCGTGCCTGCGATGCCGTGTTGCAACGGCACGAAGCGTTGCGGGTGTCGTTCGCCGATCTCGACGGCGATCCGGTGCAGGTCGTCCACGACGATCTGACCGCCGATTTTCCGCTCATCGACCTCAGCGAGCTTCCGCTCGAAGAACGTGAACGCGAAGCGCTGGCGATGGCCGAAATCGATGCGCGGCGCCCGTTCGCGCTCGACCGGGCGCCGCTGTTTCGCGGCCGGCTGGTCCGCATCGCCGAGGACGACCATCGGCTCTACGTCACGCTGCACCACATCATTTTCGATGGCGCGTCGATCTATCAGGTGATCGTGCCCGAGCTCGTCGCGCTCTACGAAGCCTATGCGGCTGGTCGAGAGCCGGCGCTGCCGACGCAACCGCTGCAATATGGCGACTATGCCGAATGGCAGCGGCAGATGAACCGCGACAACCGCGTCGACGCCCAGATCGGCTATTGGCGAACCAGGCTCGAAGGCGTGCTGCCGATGCTCGATCTGCCGGGGGACCGATCAGCGCCGCCGGTGCCCACCGCGGCGGGGGCCTTGGTCACCTGGAGCTTCGACCCCGAGTTGATCGCGAAGGTGAAAGCGCTGGCGCGGGAGCGGGGCGCGACGCCGTATATGATGCTGCTCGCGGCGTTCACGGTGTTGTTGCATCGTTATGGCGGGCAAGAGGACATCGTCGTCGGCGGCGTGACCGATACGCGGCGGCGGCCCGAGCTGAGGCAGATGGTCGGTTACTGCCTCAACGCCGTCCCGCTGCGCAGTCGCCCGTCGCCCGACATGCCGTTCATCACGTTTCTCGATCAGGTTCGCGACACCGTGGTCGGGGCGATCGAGAATAGCGACGTACCGTTCGAGCGGATCGTGCGCGGCCTGCGGCTCGACCTCGCAGGCGGACGGCACCCGTTGTTCCAGACGTTGCTGTCGATCGAACCGCCCAAGCCGATGCTGCCCGCCGGCTGGACTCTCACCCAGCAGGAAGTGTCGCCCGACGCCGCCAAGCTCGATCTCTATATCGAGCTCGACGAACGCCATGACGGCAGCATGACGGGCCGGCTGATGTACAGCACCGACCTGTTCGATCGCGCGACGGTCGACCGGATGGTCGGGCATTGGACGACGCTTCTCGAAAGTATCGTCGCGGCCCCGGAGACTCCCCTCCGGAAGCTCGGGATGCTGGCATCCGGAGAGGAAACCGCGCTGATTGCGCTCGGTCAGGGCCCTGAACGAGCGCTCGATAACGGCACGATCCACGGGCTGGTCCGCGAGATGGCGGCAAGCCAGCCCGACGCGCCTGCGGTCAGCTTCGACGACGACTTCCTGACGTATGCTGAACTGATCGAGCGCGTCGATACGCTTGCGGCGCAGCTGCGTCTTGCGGGTGTCGAGGCGGGGGCGCTGGTCGGGCTGTGCGTGACGCGGTCGATCGACATGATCGTCGCGACGCTGGCGATCATGAGCCGCAGCGCCGCCTATCTGCCGCTCGATCCCAGCTTCCCGGCGACGCGGCTGACGGCGATCGTCGACGATGCCGATCCGGTGGCGATCGTGACGCAAGCCGCGCTCGCGTCGCAGCTGCCAGGGTGGGGACGCGCAGTCGTCCTGTGTGACCGCGTGCCCGATCTGCGCCACTTACGCCTGCTGCCGGTCGCCACCGATCCCGATGCGCTTGCCTATGTCATGTACACGTCGGGCTCGACGGGAGTGCCGAAGGGCGTCGAGATTCGCCATCGCTCCGCCGTCAACCTCTTGCGCTCGATGCAGCGCGAACCCGGGTTCGGCCCCGGCGACGGGCTGCTCGCGGTGACGACGCCGACCTTCGATATTTCGGTGCTCGAGATGTTCCTGCCGCTGATCAGCGGCGGGGTGGTGACGATCGCCAGCGCCGAGGAGGTGGTCGACCCCGAGAAGCTGAGCGCCGCGATCGCGCGGTCGCGCTGCACGGTGATGCAGGCGACACCGGCGACCTGGCAGAACCTGTTCGCCACCGGCTGGCCCGGCGTTGCGGGTTTGCGTGCCCTATGCGGCGGCGAGGCGCTGCCGTGCGATCTTGCCCAGCGCTTCCTCGCGGCGGGCATGGAATTGTGGAACGTCTACGGCCCGACCGAGACGACGATCTGGTCGAGTGTGCAGCGCGTCGACAATGCCGGCGACATCACGATCGGGCGGCCGATCGACAATACGGTGATGCTGGTCCTCGACCCTGCCGGCCAGCCGCAGCCGTTCAACGCCCCCGGCGAGCTGCACATCGGCGGCGCAGGATTGGCGCGAGGCTATCGCGATCCGGTACTCACCGCGCGCGCCTTCATCGATACCGAACGGTTCGGCCGCCTCTATCGTACCGGCGACATCGCGCGGCAGCGACGCGACGGGCGGTTCGAATGGCTCGGGCGGCGCGACGGCCAGGTCAAGGTGCGTGGGCTGCGGATCGATCTCGGCGACGTCGAGGCGGCGCTTTCCTCGCACCCTGACGTCGCGATGGCGGCGGTGCGTACGTTTGACGATGAATCGGGGCAGAAGAGCCTGGCCGCCTATGTGGTGACGACGGGGCCGATCGATCCGACCTCGACGAACCTGCGCGATTTCCTTCGCCAGACCTTGCCCCCTTACATGCTGCCCGCGCGCTTCACGACGCTGGCGGCGATGCCGCTGTCGTCGAACGGCAAGATCGACCGCAAGTCGCTGCCCGATCCCAACGCCGGTGTCTCGATGCCGCCGAGCGAGCCGCCGTGCGGCGCGTGCGAGATAAAGCTGGCCGGGCTGTGGATGGACCTGCTCGGCATCGATGCGGTCGGCGCGCACGACGATTTCCAGGAGCTCGGCGGCCATTCGCTGCTCGCTGCGCGGCTGATGGCGCAGATCGAGCGCGTATTCGGGCGCAAACTGCCGCTGTCCACGCTCCTCCACGCCCCGACCTTGCGCGGGATGGCCGCCCAGATCCAGGGCGTGGCGGCGGGGCCGACGTCGATCGACATCGTCACGCTGCGGGCGGGATCGCGGCAACCGCTGTTCTGGGTCGATGCGCTGCCCAATTTCCGGCCGGTACGCTACCGCGCGCTCGCGGCGGCGCGCGACGCCGAGCGCCCGTTCATCGGTTTGGCGGTCGACGGCGCTGGGCCCGAC
>JBQCHO010000056.1:0-45820 GCA_051954635.1 Sphingomonas sp.
TTTCGCGCCTTGCGCACGTCCCCGGCGCTGGCGGGGCCCACTTGGGGGGGTCTTGGGGGGGGGGGGGCGGCGTTTTACGGCAAACCCCTCCCCACCGGGCCCCCGCCGTTCGCCGGGGTGGAAGGAAAACGAAGCCGCCGCATGGACAACGCCGCCCCCGACACACCCCCCGCCGACCTCACGCGCGCGCTGGTCGATCTCCTCACCATCGAGGAGCTCGATACCGATCTCTACCGCGGCGCCCGCCAGCCCGGCGGCGTCGGGCGGGTGTTCGGCGGGCAGGTGATCGCGCAGGCTCTCCAGGCCGCGCAGCGCTCGACAGAGGCGCCCAAGACCGCGCACTCGCTCCACGCCTATTTCATGCGCCCCGGCAGCGAGGATTTCCCGATCATCTTCCGCGTCGTCCGCGATTTCGAGGGCCGCAGCTTCGCCACCCGCCGCGTCATCGCGATGCAGCAGGGCAAGCCGATCCTCAACATGGCGGCGAGCTTCCAGACGCCCGAGGACGGTCTCCACCACCAGGATGCGATGCCCGACGTCCCGGGCCCCGACAGCCTCAAGTCCGACGCCGAGTTGCGCCACGAAATGGCCGACGACATCCCCGAGAAATGGCGCCGCCACATGCTGCGCGCGCGGCCGATCGAGATCCGCCCGGTCCATCCGCGCTCGTGGTTCCGCCCAGAACCGCGCGAGCCGACGCAATATAGTTGGTTCCGCCTCGTCTCCCCAATCGACGACGACGCCGCGATGCACCGCGCGATCCTGGCCTATGCTTCGGACATGTCGCTGCTCGGCACCTCGATGCTGCCGCACGGGGTCAACTGGATGACGCACAAGATCCAGACCGCGAGCCTCGACCACGCGCTCTGGTTTCACGAGCCGTTCCGCGCCGACGAATGGCTGCTCTACGCCTGCGACAGCCCTTGGGCCGGCCACGCCCGCGGCTTCAACCGCGGCCGCATCTTCACCCGCGATGGCCGCCTCGTCGCCAGCGCGACGCAGGAAGGCCTGATCCGGATGCGCGAGTGAACGCTCGGTCGATTGCCGGCCTATTGCGCGGTCTGCCGTCGCCAGCAAAGGCGCTTTGGCTTGGAGGATCGTCTGGATCGCCCAACGCCGCGGCGGGCTAGATCTAGAAGCTTCCGAAGGGATTAGGGGCGTTCCTTCCGCGCCACCTTCACAGGCGCGAACATTTTATCGAGGCAACGACCTAACCGCCGAGGCTTCAACACAACGGATAGCGCGCGATCGCCTCGTACCGCGCGCCTTCGCGCCCGAGCCGGCTTTCGTAGAGCAGCAGGGCGTCGATCGCAAACGGCGCGCTCGACAGGCTGGCGCGATCGGCGAGAAACCGGTCGATCGCTGGCTCGACCCCAGCGCTGCGCGATAGCCGCGCGAGCGTGATGTGCGGCAGATACGCGCGGCGGTCGCGCGCGATGCCGGCTTGTCCCAGCGCGCGATCGGCGCGGGCGTGGAGATCGGCAAGCGGCTCGCGCGGGGCGACGCCGGCCCAGATCGCGTCGGTGCGGCCGCCTTTCTCGAACCGGCCGACCCCGGCGATCGACACGGTGAACGGATCGGCATGAACTCGGCCGAGGGCGGCGGCGACGTCCTCCGCCTGCGGCCGATCGACCTCGCCGACGAAGCGCAACGTCAGGTGAAGCTGCTCGTCGTCCTGCCAGCGCGCATGGGGGACGTCGCCCATCGCCGCGATCAGGTGCGCGCGGATCGCGGCCGGCGGGCGGAGGGCGACGAACAGGCGGTGCATGAGGGGAGGCTAGGGAGGCTCATGCGAGTCCGCAACCATGGCTCGCCAACCCCTACGATGTTCGGTTTCGCTTGAAAAATCGCCCCTGAAAGGCGATATTCCTGGGCATCCGGCCCTATGCCGGGAAAAGGAGTTATTCGCTAATGGCAAACTGGTCTGACCCCCGGCAGAGCGCCGCCCCGTTTGCGACGGGTGCCGCCGCACGCAGCGATGCGTACGACGCGGGGCTGCGGTCCTACATGCTGTCGGTTTACAACTACATGACCTCGGGCGTGCTGTTGACCGGTATCGTTTCGATGCTGTTCGCCTGGGGCGGCGTCAATTCGCCCGCGGCGCATGTGCTGCTTGGCGGCGGTGCGCTGGCCTATGTCATCATGTTCGCGCCCTTGGGCTTCGTGTTCGCGATGAGCTTCGGTCAGGCGCGGATGAAGACGAGCACGCTGCAGGCAATGTTCTGGGGCTTCTCGGTCGTCATGGGGCTGTCGCTCTCGACGATCTTCCTCGCCTATAGCACCACCGCGATCGCCACCTCGTTCTTCGGCACCGCGGCCGCATTTGCCGGCCTCAGCCTGTGGGGCTACACGACCAAACGCGATCTCTCGGCGATGGGCACCTTCTTCCTGATGGGGCTGATCGGCCTGATCGTGGCGATGGTGATCAACCTGTTCGTGCATTCGAGCGGGCTGTCGATGGTCATCTCGCTGGTCGGCGTGCTGCTGTTTGCCGGCCTCACTGCCTATGACACGCAGCGCACCAAGAGCATCTATGCCCATGTCGCCGGCACGCCGATGATGGCGCGCGTCGTGATCATGTCGGCGCTCAATCTTTACCTCAACTTCATCAACATGTTCCTGTTCATCCTGCGCCTGCAGGGCGGCGGCAGCCGCAACTGATCGCGCGTAATCGACCGGAACCGGAAGCCCGGCGGGGAAACTCGCCGGGCTTTTTCGTGCACGAAGCGGGCCAAGCGCAGGAACGCGCGCGCGCACCGCTCGTTGTCCCGGGCGAAGCAGGAGAACGAGGATGACCGACCGCAATCCGATCGACGACAAGGCGCTCGACAGCATCGCCGTCGCGCCGCCCGCACCCAAGGATGAAGCACGCGATCGCGACGCGGGCCAGGATGAATCGATCACCCGGCGCCTCGAGCGCAATCCGGAGAGCAAGGAGGCGCGGCTCGACACCGCGCTCGATGAATCGATGGACGCCTCCGATCCGCCTTCTTCGACGCAGCCGGTTCACAGCCACGAGCCCGCGCCCTCGTCGGGGTACGACCCCGAGGCCGAGAAGCGCCGCAAAGGCTGATCCCCCACATCGCGATTGTTGCTCATCTGCCGCACCCGATGATCTTTTCGGGCGCGGCGGACTCGGTTCGTCGCATGCTTTGTTGCAACGCAGCAGTTTCCGTGATTCCTTGGTGAACGCGGGAAGAACACGGCGTTAAGGGCGGTGTTAACCATCTTGGCGCATGTTCGGCACGGTTGGGCGATGGCCCGACTCGATTTGCGGGGTGACGAGATGGGTTCGAAGACGAAGCAGCCGCAGGGATCGATGGCCCTGGCCGAGATGCGCGAGTTTGCGGGTTTCACGGCGGCGACGCAGCGTTACGTGCGGCGCTCGCTCGATGTCGGGCTCGATCGCGACGATGCGATGACGATCTGGTCGCGCGACGTCGTCGAGGCCGCCAGCATCCGCGCCCAGGCCCGGCTCTATGACCGCCTGCCCGAACTCCGCGCCATCGTCCCCGACGACAGCGGCCTCGATGCCGTCGAGCCGTTCATGACCCCGCTGATCACCGTCAGCGCGTTCGATCTCGGGCAGGGGCGCTTGCCGACCTTCTCGGCCTACCGCTTCCTTTACGAGCGCCTGATCGGCGCCGAGGTGCGCCCGTGGCTCCCCGCCGCGTTCTGCGCCGCCGCCGCGCTGCCGCACCTCCATCCCGAGCTGCGCCGCAAGCTGCTCCAGTCGATCAGCGAAGCCGCCGCGACCGCCTCGGGCTGGTCGAACCGCCAGCCGATCTTCTACCCCGCCTGGGTCGAAAAGGTCGACGCGACCGCGCTGCCGAATTGAGCGGCCGAAGCTTGCCGCTAGCGAGTTGATTCGGAACTCTCTTCGCAAACGGGGGAGGCGGTGGGCATGATCGTACTAGCGGTGGCCGGGTTGTTGATGGCGGCGCAGGCGACCGGCGCGTCGCCGATGAACCCGGCATCATGGTTCGACTATAACGACTATCCGATCGATGCGATCCGCCGCGGTGAGCAGGGGCGTGTCGCCTTCACCGTCGCGGTCGACGCGACCGGCCATCCGACCAAATGCCGTATCACGACGTCAAGCGGTTCGAGTGCGCTGGACGATGGCACTTGTGCGATCATCATAAGCAAGGGGCGGTTCCAGCCGGCGCACGACGAGGACGGCAAACCGATCGCCGGCAACTGGTCGAGCGCGACGCGTTGGGCGTTGGCGCAACCGGGCAGCCGATTCCCTGTCGATCTTTCGGACGGCAAGTGGCAACAGGTCATCCCCAGTATCCGCGTCACAATCGACAAGGACGGCCACGCCGTCAAATGCGAGCGAGCGCCCGGCGCGCCGACAGTAGGGCACGATCCATGTGCGGGGTTTCCGGTGGGGCAGGTCGTCAGCGGACCGCTGGTTAAAGGCGGCAAGCCGGTCACCGGAATTGCTACCTTCAGCTTGACCGAAACGATCGAGCCTGCGCCAGACGGCAGCTAGGCCCGGCTTGCGGTCGAGGTGCGTTCGGCGGTGACGGGATAGCCGAGATCTGCGTCGATGCAGATGTAATGCCCGTCGTCGCGCTGCTCGATCCACGGGGTGATCGTGCGGACCGGGTGACGCGCGGCGTCCGCGACAGCCTCGGCGTGGTCGGCGAAGCGTGACAACCGCTCGAGATTGCGGCGCGTCGGAAAGATGATCCGCGCGCGGCCTGCGTCGGCCTCATCGAGCACGCTTTGCGCGCTCGACCAGAACAACCGCACGTTCTCGGTGTCGTCGACCGTGGCAGCGTGCGCGTTGTCTGGCTCGCGCGCGACATAGAACAGCGTGTCGAAGATTCGGGCATGCTCGTGCGCCGGCCGCCACCGCGCGAAGGGGGTCAGCGCTGTCAGGTCGAGGATCAGCCCGGCTGCCTCGATCAGCTCGCCGAACAGCGCACCTCCCGCCAATTTGTCGCGGATGTTTGCCAAGCAATGGGCATCGGGCATGGGATCGAGCCCGATCGCGAGCCCGGTCTCCTCGATCGTCTCGCGGATCGCGGCGATGCGCGCGGCGGCATCCTCCGGCGCGTCGGGCAGGGTCGCCGCCAGCGCATGGTCACCGGGATCGATCCGGCCGCCGGGAAATACCAAGGCGCCGCCGGCGAACGCCATCGCCTTGGCGCGCTCGACCATCAGCAATTCTGGCGGACCGCTTTCGCTCTCGCGGAAGATCACGACGGTCGCGGCGGGGATGGCATCCTGCATCACCGCTCATTTAGGCACGCATCGGCGCCGCCGCCAAGGATCAGGCGGCGATCCGCAAGCGATCGCGGCCCGCGGCCTTGGCGGTGTAGAGCGCGTGATCGGCTGCGCGCATCACGTCCGAACGGCTCGATCCGCCGCTGAAATCGGCGATCCCGGCGCTGACGGTGACCGCAATGGCCACCCCGTCGCCATCGACCCGCAGCGCCGCGGTGCGCCGCCGCAGCCGGTTGCACAATTCGGCTGCGCGCTCGGGCGAGAGCCCCGACAACACCACGCCGAACTCCTCGCCGCCCAATCGCGCGACGAGCAGGTCGCCTGGCATCGTTCGCCGCGCGGCATCGGCAAAGGCGCGCAGCACGGCGTCGCCGGCCTGATGGCCGTGGCGATCGTTGACCAGCTTGAAATGGTCGAGGTCGAATATCGCAACGCATCCGCCCGCGCCGCTTGCAATCGCCGCGTCGAGCCGGTCGTCGAACGCGCGCCGGTTGGCGAGCGCAGTCAGCCCGTCGGTGCTCGCTGCACGGGATAGTTCGTTTTCAACGCGCTTGGCTTCGGAAATGTCGCGGATCGCAGCCACCACACCGGTCGGCCGGCCTTGCTCGTCGACGATCCCGCGGACGCGCGATTCGAACCAGCGTGTGCCCTGATCGGTCGTCGGCGCGCGGTAGACTGCCCCGAACGTCTGCCCCGGCGTGGCAAGCGCCAAAGCAAGCGTATCGACGACAATATGCACGTCACGCGGATCGACGAACTCGCTGCCGAAATTGCCGACCATGCGCTCCGGCGGGTAGCCGGCAATCTCCGCAGCGGACGGCGATGCATAGGCGATCCTTCCGTTCGGCTCGAACGTCAGCAACATGTCGGTCGCGGTTTCGGTGATCAGCTTGTGTCGCGCCTCGCTTTCCTGCAGCCGCTGAAACAGCAGCTTGCGATGACGCAGTTCGGCGGCGATCGGCAGCACGGTCAGCACCGTCGCGGCGAGATAGAGCTGAAAGAACGCGCTGCGAAAGGCGGTCGAGCCCGGAATCATGTTCACCGGCCCCAGCCCGCGCGCGGTCAGGATGCCGCCGAGCAGCGTCAGGATCACCAGCGCCCCCGCCGCGCCCGCTCGCCCGAGCCGGAAGGTGATGATCATCAGCGGCAGGATCGGCACGAACAGCACCGGCATCGATCGCTGCGCGAACACCAGCCAGCACGTCGCGATCATGATCAGCGTCAGCCCGACCGCTTCGGCCTTCATCGGCATCGTGGCGGAACGCCGCCACTGCTCGACATCGCCGCGCAGCAGCATCGTCGCGATCGGCGCGAAGGTCAGCGTGCCGAGCCCGTGCCCGATCACCCAGCCGCTCCAGCTCTGCCAATAGCCGACCCCGCTTGCCCAGGTCGAAACGGCGGCGCCGGCGAAGCCCGTGAGTACCGGCCCGACTGCGCCGACCGCGAGCGCGAAGAACGCGACGCTGGCGATCGATTCGAGGTAGCCGCTGTCCTTCATCAGCCGCTCGATCAGCAGCGCGCCGATCAGCGCCTCGCCCATATTGATGAAGGCTAGCGGCGTTGCCGCGGCCAATCCGAACCCGAATGCCGCCGTGGCGATGAAGCTGGCTAGGCCACACATCGCCACTGTGGCCGCCCAGCGCGCGCGCGGCGCGATCGTCAGTTCGGCGACCAGCACTGCCGTCGCCACCCACAGGTGCGCGACGCCGCCGTCGAATCGCGTCAGCAGGATCGTGGCACTCGCGGCGATGCCGTAGAGCAGCCCGATCAGCAGCGGACGGATAGGGAAGGGCGGGCGGCTATGCGACATCGACTCCTCGGCGGGCCTGCCGACCCGTCTAGCCGAGTGCAGTTAACCGAAGGTTTGCCGAACAACCGTTTTCGCGCACGCGAATGCCACGAAACGCGTGACTTGAGGTGCGATTGAGAGAAAATGTGGTGCCCAGGGACGGGATCGAACCGCCGACACTGCGATTTTCAGTCGCATGCTCTACCAACTGAGCTACCTGGGCGCGCTTCACCGAAGGGCATCGGCAAAGGAGAGGCGCGCTTTAATCGGCGTCTCGATCGCTGTCCAGCCCGCTTTCGGGATTTTCGCCCGCCGGGCCGCCGGGCAGGCGATAGCCCTCGCCGAGCCATTTGAGCAGGTCGCGATCCTTGCAGCCGCGGCTGCAGAACGGCGCGAACGTCTTGACGGTGGGTTGCCCGCAGATCGGGCATGCATCGGGCTTGGGCATCAGGAGACCTCTGGGATGAAGTCGGTGGCGACGCCGGTGCGCCGCGCGAGTTCGGCGGTCCATTCGGGCCGCGCGCGAATCAGCGCTAGCTCTCCGCGGGGCAGGCGCACAAGTCGCTCACCCGGCGGCGGCGTTCGCTCGATCCGGCGCAACCGCGCGCGCAGAGACGCACCGACCGGATCGTCCCGAAGCAATTCGAGCAGCGAGGTGCGACGGCGACGGCGGACGATCTGCAGGAAACCGAACCCGTTCATCGCCGTGCGCTCGAACGGCTGCGGCAGCGCGGCATCGATCGCGGCGGCGACCGCCTGGCGCGCCGCGCGGCCCGGAATCGTCGGAAAGTCGATGCCGATCGAACCGCCGATCCCGTGGCGGTCGATCGCCCGCGCCGCCGCGGTCGCGGCATTGACCGCGAGCGTTTCCAGCGGCGGCGGCCCATCGACATCGATCAGCGTCATCGCCGGCGTCAACGACACGCGCAGCGCGCCGCCGGCAAAGGCGATCTCGCCGCTCTCGGCCTCGTCGAGCACTTCGGACCAGCCGGCGGCTTCGAGGTCGTCTGGCTGGTGCGCGAGCAAGCGACGCACCGGCACGCCGCTCGCGGTGATCCGCGCGAGCAGACCGGGGCCGGCGCGTTCCTCGGCATCGTCGGCCACCGGCACGGCGCGCGCGCGCTTGGCGCGGCCGCGCTCGGGCAGCGCCGCCCGGACGACCTCGATCTTGACCCGGCCGCCCTGCGTCAACCCTGCCGGCAGCGGCGACAGCAATGCCTCGCCGCCCTGATCGAGCGCCACCACGCCTTCGCGCCCCTTGCTCGTGATTTCGACCAGGCGCCCCGACACCACCGCTCCGGGCCGCAAGCTATCCTCGTCGCGCTCGATCCGCGCCACACGAACCGCACCGTCCTCGATCAGCGCGGCGCGCGCCTCGCCGATTCCGGCTTCGTAAAGCCACTCAGCCAAGCGCCACGCCCGACGCCGCGAGCAGCGCGCGCGTCTCGAACAGCGGTAGCCCGATCACGCCCGAATGGCTGCCCGACAGGAACCGCACGAACGCCTCGGCACGCCCCTGGATGGCATAACCGCCGGCCTTGCCGAGCCCCTCGCCGCACGCGATATAAGCGTCGATCTCGGCCTCGCTCAGTCGCTTGAACGCGACGATCGTATCGGCCAGCCGCGTCCGCGCGCGGCCGTCGCGATCGATCACGCAGATCGCCGACAGGCAATGATGCCGCCGCCCCGACAGCAGCCCGAGCAGCCGCCGCTGGACGTTCTCATCCTCGGCCGGCGGCAGGATGCGACGCCCGAGCACGATCGCGGTATCGCCGGCCAGCACCACTTCGTCCGCCTCGCGCGCCAATGCACGCGCCTTCGCCTCGGCGAGCCGCAGGGCATAGGCGCGCGGCGCCTCGCCCGGGAGCGGGCTCTCGTCGATATCGGGGCTGGCGATGCGATCGGGCGTCACGCCGAGCCGCGCGAGCAGATCGCGGCGGCGGGGGCTGGAAGAGGCGAGGACGAGCTTGGGCGGCGCGCTGGCCAAGCTCAGCTCGGTCCCGGGCCGCCGCGTCCGGGCATGAAGCGATAGGTGATGCGGCCCTTGGTCAGATCATAGGGCGTCAGCTCGACGAGCACCTCGTCGCCGACCAGCACGCGGATGCGGTTCTTGCGCATCTTGCCGGCGGTATGCCCGAGGATCTCGTGATCGTTCTCGAGCCGGACACGGAACATGGCGTTGGGCAGCAGTTCGACCACTTGCCCCCGCATTTCGAGAAGTTCTTCCTTGGCCAAACAAAACCTCGTGAATGTGCGCGCGTGAAAAAAGTCGCGGAGCCTTACTCCGGACACGCGCAAAAAGAAAGACGGACGGACGCCCGCGCAGGACGAGGCGCGGGATCGTGTCAGCGATATAGGGATCGAGGGCGCGCGGCGAAAGGGTTCAGAGCAGTGCCGATTGCGCCCCGGGCTGGTGCGAAGCGCGCGTCTCGATCCTCGGCGCGCGGCGATTGGGGCTGACGAGCGGCGCCAATTTGGGCCGGCGATCCTGGAACAGCTCGGCCAGCGTGAAGATTTGCAGCGCCGGGAATCGGCCGAATTCGGTCTCGACCAAACCGTGGCTGCGCGCTTCGGCCTCCATCCCCCGCGTCGGCATCGCCGCGCAGACGAACAGCCCGAGACAATGCCCGTCGCGCGCCATCACCCGGCCGAGATCGCGCACCATCCCGGGATTGACGTGGTTGCCGGCCTTGACCGAAATCACCCCGGTCTCGGTGCGGGCGCGATCGCCGATGTAATAGAAATAGCCATCGACTCCCTTGTCGCCGCCTTTCTTGCCGCCCGCCCAGGGCCAACCGCCGAGCTTCAAGGTGATCCATTGCTGGAACTGATAGGGATCGTCATGTGCCAGCCGCTGCGCCGAGGCGAGGTCGCGCGGCACGCCGACGATGTCGAACCGCGCCGCTTCGCCATAGCCTTCGCGCAGCCGCTTTTCGATCAACCCGATCGCGAGATGGGTCACGTCGATGCCGATCCAGTTGCGCCCGAGCCGCTGCGCCGCATCGACCGCGGTGCCGCAGCCGCAGAACGGATCGAGCACCGTGTCGCCCGGGTTGGACGACGCCGCAACGATCCGTTCAAGGAGCGCGCGCGGCTTCTGCGTCGGATAGCCGAGCCGTTCCTGCGCCTGCGAGTTGATCGGCGGAATATCGCTCCACAGTGCCTGGAGCGGCGCCCCCTTGGCCTCGTCGAGATAGCGTTTGAGCCGGATGCCGCCCTTGCGCGTGAAGTGCAGCCGCCCCTCGGCATCAAGCCGCCGCATCGTCTCGACCGGCATCCGCCACAGTGAGGAGACGCCCCTATATGCATAGGTATAGCCGCCGCCCGACAGGCCCTTGGCGGTCAGGTTGTCGTCCATCCAGCGGCGGCCGTCGGCGTCCTGCTGGCGGAAGCGCGCGGCGTAGTCGTCGTCATAGGCGGTGAATTGCGGGTTCCAGGTGTAGGCCGGCGATTTGGCGTAGAACAGAATGATGTCGGTGTTGCGGCCGTAGCGCGCGCCGTCGCTGTGCGCGGTGGTGCGCTTCCAGGTAATCTCGTTCAGAAAACATTGCGGCCCGAACACCGCGTCGAGCACCAGCTTGAGGTAATGGCTCGCGGTGGGATCGCAGTGGAGGTAGAGGCTGCCGGTCGGCCGCAGCTTAGCGTGGAGCTCGACGAGGCGCACCGCCATCATCGCCAGATAGGCCATCATCGCATTCTCGCCGATCGCGCCGTGCAGTGCTTGCATCAGCGTGTGCAGCGCGTGGTTGCCGCTCGCGGTGATGTCGAGCATCGCCGCGTTGGCGGCCGGCCCCCATTGCCAGGTGTCGTCGAACGCCTCGATCGCCGCGTCGCTGCCCGATCCGGCCGGCGCCTTGAACAGGATGTTGTAGCTGGCGTTCGAATTGAATGGCGGATCGAGATAGACGAGGTCGATGCTCGCATCCTCGACATGCGCGCGCAGGATGTCGAGATTGTCGCCGTAGAACAGATGGTTTTCGGCCTGGTTGCGCATCGGGCGGATCATGCGAGAGGTCGGCAGACCTGCCCAGAAAAGCCGCGGCAGCTCCGGAGCAATCCCGGCCGTTTCGCATCGACAATGGATCAAGCAGCCTCTTGACCCGTTCGTCCGGCAGCCCCTTCGCGCCGCCGATCGATGCGGCTATGACCACGATAACGATAATTCAGGAGACTGCATGAAACTCGCCAGCTTGAAGCAGGGTCGCGACGGTAAGCTCGTCGTCGTGTCGAACGATCTCGCCTGGTATGCCGAGGCCGGGCATATCGTGCCGACCTTGCAGGCCGCGCTGGACGACTGGGCGAGGATCGAGCCCGACCTGCGCAACCTCGCGACCGATCTCGAACACGAAACGATTCCGCGCGAACGCTTCCATGAACATGACGCCGCCTCGCCGCTGCCGCGCGCCTATCAATGGGCGGACGGGTCAGCCTACGTGAACCACGTCGCCTTGGTCCGTCAGGCGCGGAATGCCGAGATGCCCGACAGCTTCTGGCACGATCCGCTGATGTATCAGGGCGGCTCGGACGGCTTCCTGGCCCCGCGCGATCCGATCCCCTTGAAGGACGAGGCCTGGGGCTGCGACCTCGAGGCCGAGGTGGTGGTCGTCACCGCCGACGTGCCGCTCGGCGCGAGCCGCGAGCAGGCGCTCGACGCGATCGTGCTGATCGGTCTGACCAACGACGTCAGCTTGCGCAACCTCATCCCCGGCGAGCTCGCCAAGGGCTTCGGCTTCTTCCAGTCCAAGCCGGCGAGCGCCTTCTCGCCGGTGTTCGTCACGCCCGATGCGCTCGGCGATTGGTGGCAGGACGGCAAGCTCCACCGCAAGCTGATGGTCGATTTGAACGGCGACCCGTTTGGCCGCGCCGAGGCGGGCGAGGACATGACCTTCGATTTCGGCACGCTGGTCGCGCATGCGGCGAAGAGTCGCAAATTGGGTGCCGGCACCATCGTCGGCTCGGGCACCGTCTCCAACCGCGACTCCGACGGCGGCCCCGGCAAGCCGATCTGGCAGGGCGGCGTCGGCTATTCCTGCCTCGCCGAGGTCCGTACCGTCGAGACCATCCGCGACGGCAAGCCGACGACGTCGTTCCTCAAGGCAGGCGACATCGTCCGCATCTGGGCCGAGGACGATCATCACCACTCGATCTTCGGCGCGATCGAGCAGACCGTCGAGGCGATCTGATCCTCCCTGCCTAGCGGGGAGGGTGACCGCCAGCCGAAGGCTGGTGGTGGAGGGGCTCTGCCGCGAGCGCTGCACTGATGGCGACGCCCCTCCACCATCCCCGCTGACGCGGTGATGCTCCCCTCCCCACGATGTGGGGAGGATCGAATGGGGGACTCGCTTCCCGCGTTGAAATTTTATAACAAGGCGCCGAAAGCGAATCCCGCGCGTTCACCCGAAGGACGCGGAACGCAGAATCTGTTTGGAGAGAGCATGGCAAGCGATATGCGCGCCAACCTGCCGCCTTTGTCGCTGCACGTGCCGGAACCCAAGTTCCGCCCCGGCGACGCGGTCGATTTCGCCGATGTCGACGTGCCCCCGGCCGGCTCGGCGCGGCGCCCCGATACCGCCGACGACGCGCAGGGCTTCACCGATCTCGCTTACACGCTGGTCCGCGTGCTAGACGAGGAGGGCAGGGCGGTCGGCCCATGGGACCCCAGGCTCTCGCCCGACGTGCTGCGCCGAATGCTCCGCGCGATGGCGCTGACCCGCGCCTATGACGAACGCATGTTCCGCGCCCAGCGCCAGGGCAAGACCAGCTTCTACATGAAGTGCACCGGCGAGGAGGCGGTCGCCGTCGCCGCTGCCTTCGCGCTCGATCGCGACGACATGTGCTTCCCGTCGTACCGCCAGCAGGGCCTGCTGATCGCGCGCGACTGGGACCTGGTCGACATGATGAACCAGGTCTATTCGAACAAGGGCGATCGGCTCGAAGGCAAGCAATTGCCGATCATGTATTCGACCAAGGCGGGCAGCTTCTTCTCGATCTCGGGCAACCTCGCGACGCAATATCCGCAGGCCGTTGGCTGGGCGATGGCGAGCGCAGCGAAGGGCGACACCCGCATCGCCGCGACCTGGTGCGGCGAGGGCAGCACGGCCGAGGGCGACTTCCACTCCGCCTGCACCTTCGCCAGCGTCTACCGCGCGCCGGTGATCCTCAACGTCGTCAACAACCAATGGGCGATCAGCTCGTTCTCGGGCTTCGCCGGCGCCGAGGCGACCACCTTTGCTGCGCGCGCGATCGGCTACGGCATCGCGGGCTTGCGCGTCGACGGCAACGACGCGCTGGCGGTCTATGCCGCCACCCAATGGGCCGCCGAGCGCGCGCGGACCAACCAGGGCGCGACGCTGATCGAGCATTTCACCTATCGCGCCGAGGGCCATTCGACCTCGGACGATCCGACCCAATATCGCTCCGCCGGCGAGCCGACCGCCTGGCCGCTCGGCGATCCGATCACGCGGCTGAAGGATCACCTCATCACTCTCGGCGAGTGGGACGAGGAGCGCCAGAAAGCGATGGACCTCGAACTCGCCGAACAGGTCCGCACCGCGCAGAAGGAAGCCGAGAAGAACGGTATCCTCGGTCACGGCCTTCACCAGCCGCTCGATACCTTGTTCGAGGGCGTCTACGAAGACATGCCCTGGCATCTGCGCGAGCAACAGAAACAGATGCTGGCCGAGGAAGAAGCCTCGGGCCGGCCATGGGCACGCAAATGACCGATCTCGACACCGAAGACCCCCGCATCGCCCCTACCCCCGAACGCGAGGGCGATACCGCGCGGATGAACATGATCCAGGCGATCAATTCCGCGATGGACGTGATGATGGCGCGCGATCCCGACGTGATCGTGATGGGCGAGGATGTCGGCTATTTCGGCGGCGTGTTCCGCGCGACCGCGGGCCTGCAGAAGAAATACGGCAAGACCCGGGTGTTCGACACGCCGATCACCGAATGCGGCATCATCGGCGTCGCGGTGGGGATGGGCGCCTACGGCCTGCGCCCCGTCCCTGAAATCCAGTTCGCCGATTACATCTATCCCGCGCTCGACCAGCTCGTCTCCGAAGCCGCGCGACTGCGTTACCGCTCGGCCGGCGAGTTCACCGCGCCGCTCACCGTGCGTAGCCCGTTCGGCGGCGGCATCTTCGGCGGCCAGACGCACTCGCAGTCTCCCGAAGGCATCTTCACCCACGTTTCGGGCTTGAAGACGGTGATCCCCGCGACGCCATACGACGCCAAGGGCCTGCTGATCGCGGCGATCGAGGACAACGATCCGGTCATCTTCTTCGAGCCCAAGCGCATCTACAACGGCCCGTTCGACGGCCATTGGGACAAGCCCGCCAAGAACTGGTCGGGCCATCCCGGCGGCGAGGTGCCGACCGGCTATTACCGCATCCCCTTGGGCAAGGCGAACATCGTCCGCGCCGGCGAGGCGCTCACCATCCTCGCTTACGGCACGATGGTCCATGTCTGCCGCGCGGTGGTCGAGGAAGCCGGCGTCGATGCCGAGATCGTCGATCTGCGCAGCCTCGTCCCGCTCGACATCGAGACGATCGAGGCGTCGGTGAAGAAGACCGGCCGCTGCATGATCGTCCACGAAGCGACGCGCACCAGCGGGTTCGGCTCGGAACTCTCCGCGCTCGTCCAGGAACGCTGCTTCTACCACCTCGAAGCCCCGATCGAGCGCGTCACCGGCTTCGACACGCCCTATCCGCACAGCCTCGAATGGGCCTATTTCCCCGGCCCCGTCCGCATCGGCGAGGCGCTTAAGAAGATCATGAAGGACGCCTGATGGCCCGCTTTACTTTCAAATTGCCGGACATCGGCGAAGGCATTTCCGAGGCCGAGATCGTCGCTTGGCACGTCGCCGTGGGCGACCGCGTCGAGGAAGACCAGCAGATCGCCGACATGATGACCGACAAGGCGACCGTCGAGATGGAATCGCCGGTATCGGGCACGGTCGTCGAACTGGCGGGCGAAGTCGGCGACCAGGTGTCGATCGGCGCTGCCTTGGTGGTGATCGAGACCGAGGGAGAGGTCGAAGCCGGCGAAGGCGCGACGCTCAAGGTCGAGGCGGACGGCGAGAAGATCGCCGAAGTCGAAGCCCAATACGAAGCCGAAAATCCGGGCGTCGAGGAAGAGGTTGCCACTACGCCGCAACCCGCAACCCCCACCCCGGCGCAGGCCGGGGCCCAGGTGGGGGACCTGCGTGACGACGCGCCGCGCTCCGTTACTGCCGATATCGATACTGGACCCCGGCCTTCGCCGGGGAGGGAAGAAGGGGCGAAGGGGCATCACGCCGTCCTCGCCTCCCCCGCCGTCCGCGCCCGCGCGCATGATCTTGGCATCGACCTCGCGAGCGTAAAAGCCGACGGCGATCGCGTCCGCCACGCCGATCTCGACGCCTTCCTCCGCTACGGCGCCGGCGAGGGCTATCACGCCCCGCACGCCAGCCGCGCCCGCAAGGACGAACCGGTCAAGGTCATCGGCATGCGCCGCCGCATCGCCGAGAACATGGCCGCGTCGAAGCGCGCGATCCCGCACTTCACCTATGTCGAGGAAATCGACGTCACCGCGCTCGAGGCGATGCGCGCTGATTTGAACGCCAATCGCGGCAACCGCCCCAAGCTCACCATGCTGCCGTTCCTGATCGTCGCGATCTGCCGCACGATCCCCGACTTCCCGATGATCAACGCCCGCTATGACGACGAGGCTGGGGTGGTCACGCGCCACGGCCAGGTCCATCTCGGCATGGCGACGCAGACCGATGCCGGCCTCATGGTCCCCGTCATCCGCGACGCGCAGGACAGGAATGTCTGGCAGCTCGCGACCGAGATAGGTCGCCTTGCCGACGCCGCGCGCACCGGCAAGGCCAAGTCAGACGAACTCTCGGGCTCGACCCTCACCGTCACCTCATTGGGCCCGCTCGGCGGCATCGCCACCACCCCCGTCATTAACCGCCCCGAAGTGGCGATCATCGGCCCCAACAAGATCGTCGAGCGCCCGATCTTTGTCGGCGACGATATCGTCCGTGCGAAATTGATGAATCTGTCGATCAGCTGCGACCACCGCGTCGTCGACGGCTGGGACGCGGCGAGCTTCGTTCAGGCGGTCAAGAAGCTGCTGGAAACCCCGGTCCTGCTGTTCGCCGACTGATCGGCCGGGGTTCAGGCCGAAACCTCGGCCACCCCGTCCGAATTGTGCCTGAGCGCCTTCAGCACCGTCTCGACGATGTGCGCGGCGTCGAGCCCGGCGTCGGCATATTGTTCGTCGGGCTTGTCCTGGTCCTGGAACAGATCGGGCAGGCGCATCGTGCGCAGCTTGAGCCCGGCATCGATCAGCCCCTCGTCGCTGGCGAAGGTCAGGACGTGGGCGCCGAGACCGCCGACCGCGCCTTCCTCGATCGTCACCGCGACCTCGTGGGTGGTGAGAAGCTTGCGGATCAGCGCCTCGTCGAGCGGCTTGGCGAAGCGCAGGTCCGCGACCGTCGTCGACAGCCCGCGCGCGTCGAGTGCGTCCGCTGCCTTCATCGCCTCCGCGAGCCGCGTACCCAGCGACAGGATCGCAACGGTTTTGCCCTCGCGCACGATCCGGCCCTTGCCGATCTCGAGCTTCTGCGGAACTTCGGGTAGCGCCACTCCAGTGCCGCCCCCACGCGGATAGCGCACCGCGATCGGGCCGCTGTCGTGCTCGGCGGCGGTATAGGTCATGTGGACTAGTTCGGCCTCGTCGGCCGCCGCCATCACCACAAAATTGGGCAAGGTCGCGAGATAGGTGACGTCGAAGCTCCCCGCATGCGTCGCGCCGTCGGCGCCGACCAATCCGGCGCGGTCGATCGCGAAGCGCACCGGCAGGTTCTGGATCGCGACGTCATGCACCACCTGATCGTAGGCGCGTTGCAGGAAGGTCGAATAGATCGCGCAGAACGGCCGCATCCCCTGCGCGGCGAGCCCGGCGGCGAAGGTGACGGCGTGCTGCTCGGCGATGCCGACGTCGAAGGTGCGCTCGGGATGCGCCTTCTGGAACTTGTCGACCCCGGTGCCCGACGGCATCGCCGCGGTGATCGCGCAGATTTTCGGGTCGCTATCGGCCAGCTTGGCCAGCGTTTCGCCGAATACGTTCTGATAAGCCGGCGGCCCCGGCGGCGCCTTGGCCTGCGCGCCGGTGATGACGTCGAACTTCTGGACACCGTGATATTTGTCGGCGGCTTCCTCGGCGGGCGCATAGCCCTTGCCCTTCTTGGTCACGACATGGACCAGGATCGGGCCTTCCTCGGCATCACGGACATTTTCGAGCACCGGGATTAGGTGATCGAGATTGTGCCCGTCGATCGGCCCGACATAATAAAAGCCGAGCTCCTCGAACAAGGTGCCGCCCATCGTCATGCCGCGCGCGAACTCGTCGGTCTTGCGCGCCGCGGAATAGAAGGGGCGCGGCAGCCGCTTCGCTACCTTGCGCGCGAATTCGCGCATGCCCAGGAATTCGCGACTCGACACGATCCGGCTGAGATAGGCCGACAGTCCGCCGACCGGCGGCGCGATCGACATGTCGTTGTCGTTGAGGATCACGATAAGGCGGTTGCCCGCCGCCTCGGCGTTGTTCATCGCCTCGTATGCCATGCCGGCCGACATCGCGCCGTCGCCGATCACGGCGATACCCTTGCCCGGTTTGTCGGCGAGCTTGTTGGCGATCGCGAAACCCAGCGCCGCCGAGATCGAGGTCGAGCTGTGCGCCGCGCCGAACGGATCGTATTCGCTCTCGCTGCGCTTGGTGAAGCCCGAAAGGCCGCCGCCCTGGCGCAGCGTGCGGATGCGGTCGCGCCGCCCGGTCAGGATCTTGTGCGGGTAGCATTGGTGCCCGACGTCCCAGACCAATTTGTCGCCAGGCGTGTCGAAAACATAATGGATCGCGACGGTGAGCTCGACGACCCCCAGCCCCGAGCCGAGATGCCCGCCGGTGGTGCCGACGGCGGAGATCACCTCGCTGCGCAATTCGTCGGCGAGCTGGCGAAGCTCGGCGGGCTTCAGCGTGCGCAGGTCGGCCGGCGTCTTCACCGTGTCGAGCAGCGGGGTGTCGGGGTTGGTATTGGTCATCGCATCCTCTAAGCGCCCGGACAGGGCGTGCCTCACGCGGCAGATGTGCTTATGCGCCGGGCGGCAGACAAGGCCAAGCCGCTGCACGCGAAATCCTTGGGGCGTGCAAGGTTGACCGCGCAGGCCCTTGTCGCTAGAGGGGCGACCTTCACGGGGCGCGGATGCGATTCTGCGACCCTTTTTCATTGACGAGCATTTCGAGGACGGCATGGCGAACACGCCACAGGCGAAGAAGCGTATTCGGCGGAACGACCGCCGCGCGACGATCAATTCCAACCGCGTCTCGCGGCTGCGCACCTTCATCAAGAAGGTCGAGTCGGCGCTCGACGCGGGTGACAAGTCGGCGGCCACCGCCGCGCTTGCCGAGGTCCAGCCCGAGATGGCTCGCGGCGTCGCCAAGGGCGTCGTCCACAAGAACACCGCGGCGCGCAAATTCTCGCGCCTGACCAAGCGAGTCTCGGCGCTCGCCTAACTGGCTGACGCGTGACACGAAAAGGGCTCGCCGGACGATGGTTCGGCGGGCCCTTTTCGTTGTGCATCGCAACTCAGCCTACGGCGCATTCGAAAAGTGAGGATTCGCCGCGATTCGCGGGGCACCGCCGCACTGCGCCCTCCGTATTTTTAAGTTTAAACAAGGGCTTGTAAAATATCCGACGCGTTTCTGCGCCCGAATCCGAGTCAACCGGCTTTATTTCAGAAATCTGACACTTGGTGCTCTTGATCGACTCGCCCGAACTTTCATAATCAGTCCCTCGCCGCGGGGATGATCATCTGCGCGGTTTACAGGACAGCGACAAATGCCAGGCGGAGGTCGATTCCGGCTGCAGGATGCGTCGTCCTTTTTTGGGGGCGGGGGCGCCCGGCGGCAGGAGAGGGAACGGGTGGCACCACGCGAGGCATTGGCGGATCGAAGCGGCGACGTGGCGGCGGCGTGGGCGCGGGTGCAGCGGCACCTGCGCGACTCGGCGGGCGCGCGGCTGTACGATCAGTGGCTGAAGCCGATGGCGTTGGTCGAGACCGGCGACGCCGAATCGATTCGCCTCGCGCTGCCCAGCGCGTTCATGACCAACTGGGTCAAGAGCCATTATGCCGAACGGCTGCTCCACGAATTCCGCGCGCTGATCCCCGACGTCCGCTCGGTAACGATCGAGACGCGTCGGGAAACCCCGACGCCCGCCGTGCTCAAAGCCGAACCCGCCGCGCCCAAGCCCGCCGCACTGCAGGCGACGCCTGCCGTGGCCGCGGCGCCGCCGGTGCTCGATTCGCGCTTCACTTTCGATCGCTTCGTCGTCGATGCCTCGAACCGAGTCGCGTTCAACGCGGCGCGCGCGGTCGCCGCGCCCGGCGTGCCGCGCTTTAGCCCGCTCTACCTCCATAGCGGCACGGGGCAGGGCAAGACCCACCTGATGCATGCGATCGGCCACGCCTTCCTCGCCGCCAATCCCGGCGCTTGCGTGATCGCGATGTCGGCCGAGCGCTTCATGTTCGAGTTCGTGACGGCGCTTCGCGCGCGCGACACGCTCGCCTTCAAACAGCGGCTGCGGGCCGCCGACCTGCTGTTGATCGACGACCTTCAGTTCATCGCCGGCAAGGATTCGACGCAGGAAGAATTCTTCCACACCGTCAACGAGTTCATGATCGCGGGCAAGCGCCTAGTGATCACCGCCGATCGCTGTCCGCAGGCCTTGGACGGCGTCGAGCCGCGGATCGTCTCAAGGCTGTCGGGCGGTCTCGTCGCCGACATCAAGCCGCCCGAATCGGGCTTACGCCACGCGATTCTCGAACGCCGCCGCGCCGAACTGGTCGGCACCCCGGTGCCCGACGAGGTGATCGACCTGCTCGCCGCGCGCATCACCGCCAACATCCGTGAGCTCGAAGGCGCGTTCAACCGCGTCGTCGCTTATGCCCAACTGACCGGTGAAGCGATCGACCTCGACTTCACCGTCTCGACGCTCGGCGACGTGCTGCGCGGCAGCCAGCGGCGGATCACGATCGACGAGATCCAGCGCGCGGTCTCCGCGCATTTCGAGTTGAAGCCGCTCGATCTGGTCTCGGCGCGCCGCGCCCGCGTCGTCGCGCGCCCGCGGCAGATCGCAATGTATCTCGCCAAGCGCCTGACGACGCGCTCGCTGCCCGAGATCGGCCGCAAGTTCGGCGGCCGCGACCATTCGACGGTGATCCACGCAGTTCGCCGCATCGAGGAACTGCGCGACGCCGATCGCGAGATCGACGGCGCCGTCCGGCTGCTGATGCGTCAGCTCGAAGGCTGATACGAAAACGGCCACCCCGGCGAACCGGGATGGCCGTTCGGACATTCTGAGCTGCGATCAGCGTCGGTCGGGCTGCACCGTGATCTTCACCGTCTCGCCCGAATTGCCCGGGAAGCCGGTGAACATCGCTTCGACGAGCTGCGGGACCAGCTTGGGCAGCGAATCGGTCGACGAATGCGCCTGCGCGCGACCTTGGAATACTTGCTTGCCGTCGGCAGTGCGGTCGATCTCGAGGTCGAGCTCGCTGGTATAGACGGTGTAGCTGTGGACGTCGGGGCCATAGCCCGGGCCCCACAGGAACGGGTCGTTCCAACCCCAGCCCCAGCCGCGCCGGCCCCAATAGCCGCCGCCCCACGGGCCCCAAGGCCCCCAGGCCGGGCCGATCGGGTCGCTCACGATCCGCTCGCGGCCGTGATCGACCATGTAGTTCATATCGACGACGAGATCGGCGTGCGCCGGATCGCTGGCGCGGCTGTAGCCCTGCTGCACCATGTGCGCGGCGACGACATCGGCATAATGCTGGAACTCGAGGCTGCCATCGAGGCGCGGGTCCTTCGACTGCACGACGAAGGTCTGGCCGTTGGGCGCGGGCAGCTCCTGAAAGCGCGACACGCGCGTGTTGAGCCCGGTCGCGCAGCCGGAAAGCGCCAGCGCGGCAGCGGCGGTGGCGAGGATCAGGGCTTTCTTCATGGACGTGCGACCTCTTGGTTTGGCGGGAGCGAACGGAGCGTTGCCGCTTTGTACCGGGGCCGCCATGAATAGCAGTTGAACGCTGCTGCGCAACGCTTCGTCGTCAGACTTGCAGGCCGATCGCACGCTGCGCTTCGAGGAGAGTCGGTGCTGCACGCTCGGCCGCTCGCGCTGCCCCCTCGGCGAGGATACGCCCCACCGCATCGCGATCGTCGAGCAGCCGCGTGAAGCGCTCGCGAATCGGCCCGATGACCGATACGGCGAGGTCGGCCAGCGCAGGCTTGAATGCGCCGAACCCTTGCCCGGCGAATTCGGCGACCACGGCATCCGGCACCTCGTCCGCCAGTGCTGCGTAGATTGTCACCAGGTTCTTTGCCTCGGCCCGCTCGGCGAGCCCGGCGAAGCTATCGGGCAGCGGCTCGGCGTCGGTGCGCGCCTTCCGGAATTTCTGCGCGATCGTGTCGTCGTCATCGGTCAAATGAATGCGGCTCGCGGGCGATGGGTCGGACTTGGACATCTTGGCCGATCCGTCGCGCAAGCTCATGATCCGCGGCGCCGCTTTCGAGACCAGCGGCTCGGGCAGCGGAAATAGCTCGACCCCGAAATCCTGATTGAACTTGGTCGCGATGTCGCGCGCCAGCTCGAGGTGCTGCTTCTGGTCGTGCCCCACCGGCACATGCGTCGCCTTGTAGACCAGCACGTCGGCGGCCATCAGCACCGGATAGGTGAACAGCCCGACCGATTGCCCGTCGCGATCCTTGCCCGCCTTGTCCTTCCACTGCGTCATGCGGTTGAGCCAGCCCATCCGTGCGGTGCCGCCCAATAGCCAGGCAAGCTCGCTATGCGCCGGCACGCGCGACTGGTTGAACACGATCGACCGCGCCGGATCGATCCCGCAGGCGATCAGCGCCGCCGCCATCTCGATCGTGTTGGCGGCGAGCTCGGCCGGGACCACCGGTTGGGTCAGCGCGTGGAGGTCGGCGAGAAAGAACAGGCACTCGCCGCCGCCCGCGGCGACATCGTCCTGCATCGCGACCCACTGCTTGATCGCCCCGAGATAGTTGCCCAGGTGCAGGTTTCCGGTGGGCTGGATGCCCGAGACGACACGCATGTTCATGGGCCCGGGCATTCGCCGAGCGCGCCCGTCAGGTCAAGCGTCGCCTGAGCAGCACCGCCTTGAGCTCGCTCCAGCGGAACGCGCCGAACACGAACGCGGCAAGGAAATAGGTCAATGCAGCCGGCACTACCAGCGCGAGCAACCAAACGCAGCGCTCGACATGGCCGTGGCCCATGTGCGGCAGCACCACCGGCCGCAGCACCAGCAACAGTGCCGCCATCGCCAGCGTCGCGAGCAGCAGCCGCACCGCGCGCCGCTTCAACTGCGCATCGATCGTGAAATGCCCGCGCCGATGCAGCACGAAGTAAAGCAGACCGAGATTGATCCAGGCGCACGCCGCGCCAGAGATCGCTAGCCCGACATAAGACAGGTTGGTGCCGAACACGAAGAACAGGTTGAGCGCCATGTTGCACGCCATCTCAACCAGCGCGATGCGCACCGGCGTCTTGGTGTCGCCGCGCGCATAGAAGCCGGGCGTGAACACCTTGATCAGGATATAGGCGGGCAGCCCGAACGCGAACGCGGTCAGCACGGCCGCCGACGCATGCGTCGCCTCGGCAGTGAAATGGCCTGATTGCAGCGTCGCCGCGATCAGCGGCTCGGCGGCGATCATGAATGCCGCGGCCGCCGGCAGCGCTAGCAGCAACGACAGCTCGATCGCGCGGTTCTGGGTGTTAATCGCGCCCGCTGCGTCGCCGCCGACGATCTGCCGCGAAATCGCCGGCAGGATTGCGGTGCCTACCCCGATTCCGACTAGCGCCAGCGGCAACTGATTCAGCCGATCGGCATAATAGATGTAAGACACCGATCCCTGCGGCAGGTACCTAGTCGCGAGCAGCGTGATGACGAACACGTTGAACTGGATCGCGCCCTGTCCGATCGCAGCCGGCCAAATCATGATCAGCAGCTTCTTGACCTGCGGATCGAGCGTCGGCCGTTTGAGCTTGAGCTTCACCCCTGCCTTGCGCGCCGCGAGAATCAGCCAGGCGAGCTGCGCCAGCCCCGACACGCTCACCGCGATCGCCTGGTTGCGCGCCGTCTCGACCGGCGAATCGGAGGCGAATAGGATCAGCGCGCCGACCATGCAGATGTTGAGCATGATCGGCGCCGCGGCGTTGACCCAGAAGCGATTGAGCGAATTCATGATCCCGCCCAGTAGCGAAACCAAGCTGATCAGCGCGAGATACGGAAATGTAATCTGCGTGAGCTGCGTCGCGAATTCGAGCTTGGCTGGGCCGCCGCTATATTTGAAACCCCCGGAAATCAGCCACACGATCGGCTTGGGGAACACCATGATGATCGTGGTGAACACCGCGAGGAACGGCAGCAGGATCGACAGCACGTCCTCGGCGAAGCGGGTGCCCGCGGGCAGCCCTGCGCGCCCCTCATTCTCCGCCGTGCCGACGACGCGGTTGAACATCGGCACGAACGCCGCCGAAAACGCTCCTTCGGCGAACAGCGCGCGGAACAGGTTGGGCAGCCGCCAGGCGACGGCGAAGGCGTCATTCGCGAACCCCGCGCCGACATAATGCGCCATCATCACGTCGCGCACGAAGCCGAGCACGCGGCTGGCGAGCGTGAAGATGCCGATCGTCGCGGTGTTCTTGACGAGGCTCATCGGCCCCCGCCTCTTAGCCTATGCCGCTCAGGCCTGACCGACGCCTTCGATGCTGGTCGGCTCGCCACCCTGGGCGCGCGCAGCGGCCTGCTGGACGTAGAGGCCGTTAAAGTCGATCGGCTCGAGCAGCAGCGGCGGGAAGCCGCCGTCGCGGATCGCATCGGAAACGACGCGGCGCGCGAACGGGAACAGCAGGCGCGGCGCTTCGCCGAGCAGGAACGGTTGGATCGCCTCTTGCGGCACGTTGCGCAGACCGAACAGCCCGCCGTACGAAAAGTCGACGATGAACGCGACCTGCCCGTCAACCTCGGCCTTGACGTCGATCTTGAGCACGACCTCGTGGATCTCGTCGCTCACCTGGTTGGCGCCGATGTTGAACTGGACGTCGATCTGCGGCGCGTTGGCGTTCTGGTAGATCGCCGGCGAATTCGGGTTTTCGAACGACAAGTCCTTGACGTACTGCGAGATCATGCCGGCCGCGGGCATGGTGTCCGCGCCGTTCGGCTGCGGCTGCCCGGTGTCGGTCGCGGTGGTCGCGTTGTCCTGCTCGTCCATCGTCAAAAAGTCCTCGTGTCTGGCGGATATCGGCGGCGCTTGCCGCGTTGAAACAAGGTGCCGCGCCTAGCAGGCGGTCGCTACGAGTTCAACGCCGGGCAAGCCGATTTGAACCTCGGCGCGCAAAGGCCTATGTAGAGCGTTCCGGCACAATGGAGGCCCAGTGTTCTACGTCATTCTTCTCGCGATGGTCGCCGCGTTCCTGGCGCTACGCCTCTATTCGGTGCTCGGCAAGCGCACCGGGCACGAACAGCCGTTGAAGCCGGCCGAGGAGCGAGTTGCGGTCGCGCCAGCGCCTCGCACGATCGACGCGACGCCGGAAATGCGCGAGGTCGTCAACCGCAACATCGCGGCACCTGCCGAAAAGGGCCTGCGCGCAATCATCGCCGCCGATCCCTCGTTCGACGTGACGCAGTTCCTCGAAGGTGCGCGCGCCGCCTACCGCATGACGCTCGAGGCATTCTGGAAGGGGGATGAGGAAGCGCTGTCGCACCTCGCCGAACAGCCGGTGCAGCACGCTTTCGCCGAGGCGATCGCCGCGCGCAACACCGCCGGCCACGTCCTCGACAACCGCCTCGTCGCGATCGAACATGCCAAGATCGAGGAAGCGGCGGTCGAAGGCCGCGCCGCGCGCATCACCGTGCGCTTCGATGCCGATATCGCCGCCGTGACTCGCGACGCCGAGGGCGCGCTGGTCGCCGGCTCGATGAGCGACGCCGTCCAGACCCACGACCTGTGGACGTTCGCCCGCGCACTCAAGAGCGACGACCCGCACTGGATGCTCGCCGAAACCGACGAGGCGTGATCTTCCGCTCGATATAGTTGCATTAGTCGTCACGCCGGACTTGTTCCGGCATCCGCCGTGCCGCAAGATCAACGGGCTGCACATTTGCGGCTCCGTGGACCCCGGGCCCAGTCCGGGGTGACGGGAACGACATTGAAGGGGGCAAATCCGCATGCGCGTCTGGGGGGCTGCCGCACTCATCCTGTTTCTGGCGTCGTGCTCGGGGGCAATCGTGCCGCCGGCGGTCGAACGCGGCACGCCGGCGCGGCCTTCATCGCCTGGCCGTATGCCGCCCGCCCGCCAGCCGACCCCGGCCACCCCGATCGCGCCGATGCCGTCGGGCGGCGCGGGCGGGGGCGGTGCGAGCGCTGCGCTCGCCGGGCTCGTCGCCGGTCCCGCCATTACGACACTGCCGCTCGATGACGCCCGCGCCGCGCAGGCGCTCGCGGCGTTTCGCACCTCGTGCCCCTCGCTGGTCAGCCGCAGCGACACATCGGGGTTGACGCGCGGTGCCGACTGGCAGCCCGCCTGCTCTGCCGCGCAATCCGCTTCGGCCGGTGATGCGCGCAGCTTCTTCGCGCAGTGGTTCGAGGCTGATCAAGTCGGCGATGGCAGCGCTTATGCGACCGGCTACTTCATTCCCGAAATCCGCGCGTCGCGCCAGCGGCGCTCGGGCTATGACGTGCCGATCTATGGCCGGCCCGCGAACCTGATCGACGTCGATCTGGGGAAGTTCGTCGATTCGTTGAAGGGCAAGAAGATCCGCGGCCGCGTCGAGGGTAATGATCTCGTGCCCTATTACGACCGTAGCGAGATCGAGAGCGGCGCGCTCGGTAACGGCGCGCCGGTGCTTGCCTGGGGCGCCGATCCAGCCGAGGTGTTCTTCCTCCAAGTCCAGGGTTCGGGCGAGCTCCGGCTCGCTGATGGCTCGATCATGCGCGTCGGCTATGCCGATCAGAACGGCCGCGACTATACCGGGATCGGCAAGCTGATGCTCGATCGCGGGCTGATCGGGCACGGCGAGGCGTCGATGCAGGGGATCGTCGCCTGGCTGCGCGCGCATCCCGATCAGGGCCGTGCCGTCATGCAGGAAAACAAGAGCTTCGTGTTCTTCCGCCCGCTCGACGGCCCCGCGGTCGGGGCGCTCGGCCTGCCGGTCGTCGGCGGCGCCTCGATCGCGGTCGATCCCAAGTTCGTGCCGATGGGTGCGCCGGTGTTCCTGTCGATGGACCGCACCGACGCGACCGGCATCTGGGTCGCGCAGGATACCGGCGGCGCGATCAAGGGCGCCAACCGCTTCGACACCTTCTGGGGCGCGGGCGACGAGGCCGCGGCGATCGCCGGCGGCATGTCCGCGCACGGCACCGCCTTCGTGCTGCTGCCCAAGGGCACGCTCGCGCGCCTCAACGCCGGCGGCTGATATGGCCAATCGGCCGCTCGGTCCCGATGAAGCGGCTTTGTGGGCGCGCGTGCTCGCCACCGTGCGGCCGCTCCCCGGACGTGCCGCGCCGCCGATCGCGAAAGCGACCGTTGCGCCTGCGAAAACAGCGCCCAAGCCGATTCCGCTCGAACGCCCGCACGAGCGTCTGGGGTCCCCACCGCGTTCGCATCATTCGGCGACGCTCGATGCCGGCTGGGACAAGCGTCTGGCACGCGGCATTGCGCAGCCCGATTGCGTCGTCGATCTCCACGGCCACACGCTCGGCACCGCTTATGCCCGGCTCGACGCGGCGCTCGAGCAGGCGATTGCCGAAGGCGACCGCGTCATGCTGCTCGTCACCGGCAAGCCGCCGCGTCCGGAAAGCGAGCGCCCCCATGCCCGCGGCGCGATCCGCGATGCGGTCGGCGACTGGCTCGCCGCCTCGCGCCATGCCGCGTCGATCGCGGCGGTGCGCAACGCCCATCCGCGCCATGGCGGGCAGGGCGCGCTCTACGTTGTTTTACGCCGCAAACGTCCGCCAAGTTGAGCCTTCCTTAACCCCCGCTCGGGCAGAATGACGTCCGGGCCGCGTATCTTGCAAGCAGTGGGGGACGACGAAACGAGGCGATGGAGAACGTGACTCTCAAACGCCGCGCCGTCGTGTTCGCTCTGTGCGCCGGCGGCGTGGCGTTCATCCTTGCGCTTTTGGCGACCTGGCACGGCGTCTTCAACGTCGACAGCATCACCTCCGCGATGATCCCCGCGATCGTCTGCGGCGCGATGAGCTGGGCGTCGGCCGAGCGCCAGATCTCGACTACCGCGTCTGCCCTCGACAAGGCGATCGCGCGCCTCTCTGCGGCTGCCGACGGCGATCTCGTCAGCCCGATCCCGCCCGAGATCGGCCAGCAGGTGCCGCAACTCGGCAAGGCGATGGCCGGGCTGTTCGCGCAGTTCGGCAGCGATATTGAGGGCGTGCGCCGTAGTGCGGGCGTCGATCTTGTCACCGGCCTGCCCAATCGCGGCCATTTCCGCGACGCCGCCGAAGCCGCGCTCGCCGCGCCGGGGCCGGGCGAGGCCGCGTTGTTCTTCATCGATCTCGATCGTTTCAAGGCGGTCAACGACACGCTTGGCCATGCTCGCGGCGACATGCTGCTCGCCGCCGTCGCCGGACGGCTGCGCGTCGCCGCCGAGGAAGCGGTCGCCGCGCGCGCCGCAGCGCCGCTGCTCGGCCGCCTGGCCGGCGACGAGTTCACGCTGCTGCTCCCCGGCATCGGCGAGACCGCCGCGGCGTCGCGGATCGGCCGCTCGATCCAGCGTGCGTTGGCCGAGCCGTTCGCGATCGACGGAACGATGGTCGAGGTTGGCGGCTCGGTCGGCATCGCGCTCGCGCCGCAGCACGGCGCTACGCTCGCCGAACTGATGCGGAACGCCGATCTGGCGATGTACCAAGCCAAGGCGGAGGGGCGAGGCCGCGTCGCGCACTTCACCGACACGCTTGCCGCTGCGGTCGTCCAGCGCGCGCGGCTCGACGACGAATTGCGCCGGGCGCTCGCCCATGACGAATTCACCTTGGTCTACCAGCCCCAGATCGGCGCGCGTGACGGCGCGGTGGTCGCGGTCGAGGCGCTGCTGCGCTGGCAGCATCCCGAGGACGGCCCGCGGCTGCCGGCAACCTTCATCACCCGCGCCGAGGAAAGCGGGATGATCGTCGAGATCGGCGAATGGGTCGTCGCCCGCGTCGCCGAGACGCTGGCGCGCTGGGGCAGAGCCGGCTGGGGCCAGCGCCTTGCCGTCAATATCAGCCAGCGCCAGCTCGACCACGCATTATTCTTCCGCCGGCTCCACGACGCGATGCGCGCAACCGGCGCGCCGGCGGGCTTGCTCGAACTCGAGATCAGCGAATCGCTGGCGATGCGCTGCAGCCGCGACGTGCTCGACGCGCTGGCGCTTTTGCGCGGTGACGGCGCGACGATTTCGATCGACAATTTCGGCACCGGCTATTCGAACCTCGCGCGGCTGCGGCAGTTGCCGATCGACCGCATCAAGCTCGACCGCTCGGTGATCGAGCATGTCGCGACGCGCGCCGAAGCGCGGACGATCGCCCATGCGGTGATCAGCCTGGTCCACGGCCTCGGCTGCGAGGCGGTCGCCGAGGGGATCGAGAGCGAGGCGCAGGCCAATGTGCTGCGCGTGATCGGCTGCGACGTGCTGCAGGGTTACGCCGTCGCGCCGCCGATGGACGAACCGACGCTGCTCACCTGGACCCGCGGCCAGCCGCAGCGGATGGTGGGCTAGCGGGCCAGCGCGCGGGTGACGATGTCGGCGTAGATGTCGGCCAGCGCGCGGAGGTCGGCGACGGCGACGGCCTCGTCGAGCTTGTGCATCGTCGCGTTGATCAGGCCGAATTCGACCACCGGGCAGAGCTTCGACAGGAAGCGCGCGTCCGATGTGCCGCCGCTGGTCGAGAGCGAAGGGCGAAGGCCGGTGCGGGCCTCGATTGCATCCGAGACTATGTCGGACAGCGCGCCCGGTTCGGTAAGAAACGCCTCGCCCGAGATCAGCGGGACGACCTTCGCCTCGGGGCAATGGCGGTGGGCGATTGCCTCGATCCGGGCGGCGAGGTCGGCGCCGCGGTGGTGGTCGTTGAAGCGGATGCTGAGGCGCGCTTCGGCGCGGTTGGGGATGACATTGTGCGCCGTATTGCCGACGGTGATGTCGGTGATCTCGATGTTCGACGGCTGGAACCACTCGTTTCCGTCGTCGAGCACGATGGCTTCGATCTCGGCGAGGATCGCGACCAGCTTGGGGATCGGATTGTCGGCAAGGTGGGGGTAGGCGACATGGCCTTGCTTGCCCGGTACGGTGATCCAGATGTTGACCGAACCGCGGCGGCCGATCTTGATCGTGTCGCCCAAGCGATCAACCGAGGTCGGTTCGCCGACCAGGCAGAGGTCGGGCCGGATGTCGCGTTCGGCCATCCGCTCGATCAGCGCGCGGGTGCCGAAGATCGCGGGGCCTTCCTCGTCGCCGGTGATGATGAGGCTGACGGTGCCGGCGTCGGCCGGAACGCGCGCCGCTGCGGCGACGAACGCGGCGACCGCGCCCTTCATGTCGACCGCGCCGCGGCCATAGACCAGCCCGCCGCGCTCCTCGGCCTCGAACGGCCCGGCGGTCCAGCCGTCGCCTGGCGGCACGACGTCGAGATGCCCGGCAAAGGCGACATGGCGGCCGCCGGCGCCGCGCACGGCCAGCAGGTTCTCGACTGGGCCATCGGGCGCATCACCGGCATGGAAGCGATCGACCGCGAAGCCGAGCGGCACCAGCATCGCCTCGAGCGCGTCGAACACCGGCGGCGCGGCGGGCGTGACGCTCGGGCAGGCGATCAGCGCCTTGGTGAGCTGAACGGGATCGGGCATGATGGCGGCGGACATGGGAGGTGACATTGCCCAAGCTCGACCTCGACACAATCCCGCAAACCAACGCGACCGGCTATCCGCCGCCGTTCGACGCGCCGGTGCAGGGCCGCTGGTATCGCCGCCTCGCGCCGGCGAGCGGGCTCACTGACTTCGGGGTGAGCCATGTCGTGCTCGAGCCCGGCGCGTGGTCGTCGCAGCGCCACTGGCATGAAGGCGAGGATGAATTCCTGGTCCTGGTGGCGGGCGAGGCGGTGCTGGTTGACGATGACGGCGAGCATGTCATGCGCCCCGGCGACTGCGCGTCGTTTCCGAAGCGCGACGGCAACGGGCATCATCTGCAGAACCGGTCCGGCGAGGACTGCACGTTCGTCGTGGTCGGCGGGGGCGAGAATCTGGGCGGCGACTATCCGGACATCGACATGCGCTGGACTCCCGATGATCGCTATGTCCGCAAGGACGGCACGCCCTATTGAAGCGCTGCGATTATGCTCGCGGGCCGCCATCCCTTTTCCGCGTCGCCGCCGAGATAGCGATGCCGACGGCAATGCCGATACCAATCCCCATCGCGATGTTGTGCAGCGCCGTTCCGATCCCGGCGCCAATCGCGATCCCGAGTGCAATGCCGATACCGAGCCGGTTCTGCTTGTCCATCGTCAGGCCGCCGGCTGCTCGAACTGCTCGATCACCCATTCCTCTTCCTGCGCGGCGGCGATCCAGTCCTGCATGAAGGGATGGTTGAGCACCGCTTCGACATAAGGCCCGGCGAAACGCGCTACCGGCAGCGACCAGGTGACGATCCGGGTGCAGACCGGCGCGTACATGATATCGGCGGCGGAGAAGTCGCCGAACAGGAAGTCGCCGCCGCCGCCGTAGCGCGCGCGGGCCTGCGCCCACAGCTCCATGATCCGCTGCATGTCGGCGAGCACGTCGTCGTCGGGGCGCTTGGGCGGGAACACCGTGCGGATGTTCATCGAATGCTTGCGGCGCAGAGCGGCGAAGCCCGAATGCATCTCCGCGGCCATCGATCGAGCCATCGCGCGCGCGCCGTCATCGGCGGGCCAGAAGGTATCGCGGCCGACCTTGTCGGCGAGATATTCGACGATCGCCAGGCTGTCCCAGACGACCACCTCGCCGTCCCACAGGATCGGCACCTTGCCCGAGGAAGGGGCGAACTCGTCGCCTTCGCGCCGCTGCTCCCACTCTTCGTTATAGAGGGGGACGACGACTTCCTCGAAGGCGAGCCCCGATTGCTTGCACGCGAGCCAGCCGCGCAGCGACCAGGACGAATAGGCCTTGTTGCCGATGATGAGCTTCATGGCCCCGGCCTAGACGGGCGCGAGGAAGGCGGCAAGCGTCAGCGCGCGACGGGCACAAGCACCTCGTTGTGGCGCAGCGGCGGGGGCACGAAGGGCGAGTTGTAATAAGCGTGTTCAGCCGGGCCGTCGGGCGAGAAGCCGTGCTGCGCGAGCCAGACACGGAGTTTGCGTTCGTTGTCGGCGAGCGCGTCATCGCCCGCGCTGCCGGCGAAGCGGATCGCCGCCATGCGCCGCGCAGCGAGTCGCGCGATGCTGACGCCGCCGTCGGGGGTCGGCAGGTCGTTGGGGGGATGGCCGGCGGGCATCACGAAGCGCGTGCGCCACTGGCCACGCGTCGTGCGGTCGGACAGGACGGGGGCGGTCATCGCGATCTTCTCTTCGGGCCTGGCGGCGTCGCCGGGGCCCCGGCGTTTGGCGAAGATGTAATCGGCGAGGCGCTTGAACCCGTCATTGAGTGCGGAGAGGCGGTCGCCCGGCGCGACCGTCTCGGCGATCAGCAGATCGGGATAGTCGCGCACCTCGATCGCGCCGTCGGCCTCGACGAGCGTGTAATCGGGCTGCTCGGTCTTGCGCTCGCGATAGGTGACCACCGCGACGCCGCCCGCGGCGAGCGCGGCGACGCCGCCGGCGATTGCTGCGATTCGTCCGAATTTGGCCATGACGCTCTCCCGTTTGTCGCGACGATATCGCGTCGAACGGTCGCGGTTCAAGCGGTCAGCCGATCGCCTCGATCACCGCGGCGCGGAGCTCGGGGATTCCGAGACCGGTTTCGCTCGACGTCGCCAGCACCTCAGGGTGTGCGGCGGGGCGCTTGCGGGCGTCGGCGGCGGTTGCCGCAAGCGTCTCGGCGAGTTCGGTCGGCTTGATCTTGTCGGCCTTGGTCAGCACCATCCGGTAGCTCACCGCCGCTTTGTCGAGCATGTCGAGCATCTCGCGATCGACATCCTTGAGGCCGTGGCGCGAATCGATCAGCACCAGCGCACGCTTCAGGACCACGCGGCCGCGCAGGAAGTCGTTGACCAGGAAGCGCCACTTCTTGACCATGTCCTTGGGCGCCTTGGCGAAGCCGTAGCCGGGCATATCGACGAGGCGGAAGGCCAGCGGCTCACCGACGTCGAAGAAGTTCAGCTCCTGCGTACGCCCCGGCGTCACCGAGGTCCGCGCCAGCGCCTTGCGGCCGGTGAGCGCGTTGAGCAGCGACGACTTGCCGACGTTCGAGCGACCCGCGAACGCCACTTCCGGCACCGACGGATCGGGCAGGAAGGTGAGCGCGGGGGCCGACTTCAGGAACGCGATCGGCCCGGCGAAGGTCTTGCGCGCGGCTTCGATCGCGTCTTCGTCGAAGGTGTCGGTCATGTCGCCTGCTTCGGCGTCGGCTTGGTCTTGAGCTCGGGATGGCGGCTGTAAAGCCACTGCTGCTGCGCGATCGCCAGGCAGTTTGAGGTGATCCAGTAGAGCTGCAGGCCGACCGCATAGGACGCCATCACAAACATGAAAATCCACGGCATGATCGCGAAGACCTGCTTCTGCGCGTCATCCATCGGCGCGGGATTGAGCTTGAACTGGAAGTACATCGACACGCCGAGCAGGATCGGCACGACGCCGATCGCGATCAGATGCGGCGGGGTGAAGTTGAGCAGGCCGAACAGGTTGAGAGGCGTCAGCGGGTCGGGCGCGGACAAGTCCTTGATCCACAACACAAACGGCTGGTGCCGCATCTCGATCGACAGGCGCAGTACCTTGTAGAGCGCGTAGAATACCGGGATTTGCAGCAGCGTCGGCAGGCAGCCGGCGAGCGGGTTGGCGCCTTCCGCCTTGTAGAGCGCCATGATCTCTTGCTGCTGGCGCGGCTTGTCGTCCTTGTAGCGCTCCTGCAGCGCCTTCATCTTGGGCTGCATCGCGCGCATCTTGGCCATCGAGGCGAACTGGCGCTGCGCGATCGGGAACATGATGCCGCGGATCGTGACCGTCAGCAGGATAATCGCGACGCCGAAATTCTTGACCAGGTGAAACAGCCAGTCGAGATAATAGAAGATCGGCTTCTCGATGAAGTCGAACCAGCCCCAATCGACCGCCTTGCCGAAATTGGGGACGCCGGCGTCGTCCTGGTAATGATCGAGCAGGCGGACTTCCTTCGCGCCGGCGAAGAAGCGCGCGGTCTGGGTCAGTTGCTGGCCCGGGGCGAGCTGCTTCGGCGCGGTGGTATAATCGCCCTGATAGGCGCCGTTCTGACCGGCGCGGAACTGCGCGCTGACAGTCTGCGCCTGATCGGGGATCAACGCGGTCAGCCAATATTGGTCGGAAAAGCCGTACCAGCCGCCCGGGCCGCTATAGCGCTCGGCAGCCTTGTCGACATCCTTGTAGTCGGCGCTGTAATCGGCGGCGCCGTTGTGCACCGACATCGGGCCGGTATGGAGCATCCAGCTCGACGGATCGGCGGAAGCGGCCGAGCGGTTGACCAGCGCATAGCTGGCGACCGCGACCGGCGCTTGACCGCTATTCGCGACCGTCTGGCGGACGGTGAACATATATTGGTCGTCGATCGCGAGGTCGATGCGGAAGCGCTGGCCTTGGCCATTATCGGCTTCGAGCGTGACGGGGTGGCCCGGCGACAGCACGTCGCTCGACGCGCGCCACAGCGTATCGGGGCCCGGCGTGGTCAGGCCGTCGCCGCGCCAGCCGAAGCTCGCGAAATAGGCCCCCGGCGCGCCCGAGGGCGAAAGCAGGCGGACCGGCGGCGCGTTCTTCGCCACCGTCTGCGGATATTTGCTGAGCACCAGATCGTCGATCCGCGCGCCCTTCAGGTTGATCGAGCCCTTCAGCGTCGGGGTGTCGATTCGCACGCGCGGGCTAGCCGCGATCACGGCTGCGCGGTTCTGCGTCGCCTTGGGACTGTCGACCGCGGGCGCCTCGGGCGCCACCTCGGTCTTGCCGCCCTCGATCTTAGTCGCGGGCGGGTTGGCGGTCTCTGCGGGGCCGTATTTGTGCATCACCAGCGGCCAGCCGAACAGGACCAGGACCGCGATCAGCGCGAAGATCACGATGTTGCGATTGTTCTCGTTCACGGTGTTCAGCGACCTCGCTCGTGATTGCATTCCGGGACCGGGTCGTACCCATGTCCCCCCCAAGGATGGCACCGCGCGATCCGCCGCACCGCGAGCCACCCACCCTTAGCCGCGCCATAGCGGCGAAGCGCCTCGATTGCATAGGCCGAACAGCTCGGGGAAAAGCGGCACGTCGGCGGCATGATCGCCGAGGGGCCGAGTTGCCACAGGCGGCAGATAAGGATGAGGAGGCGGGCGATCACCGCGACAGCTTCCCCAGCGCCTTGGCCAGTTCGGCGCGAAGCTGCGCGAAATCGCGCTCGACGCCGGCGGCGCGGCCGATCAGGACGTGATCGGCCCCGCGAACCCCGCGCTCGGGCAACAACTCGCGAGCGAGCGCGCGCAGGCGGCGCTTCATGCGGTTGCGGACGACCGAATTGCCGATCTTCTTGGTGACGGTGAATCCGACACGCATTGCGTCGTCGCCGTCATCGCGCGATCGCACGAGCAGCACGAAACCCGGCATCGGCGCGCGCCGGCCGGTATTCGCGGCGAGAAAATCGCGGCGGGCGGTGATCGTCGTCACCGCGCCGCGCCCGTCAGCTTTTACGCCGAGAGCTTCTTGCGACCGCGCGCGCGGCGGGCGCGCAGGACGTTGCGGCCGCCGACCGTCGCCATCCGCGCACGGAAGCCGTGACGGCGCGCCCGTACCAGGTTGCTCGGCTGAAAGGTCCGCTTCATCGTTCATTCCACTTCGAATCTGAATGCAAAAAGCCGCCGAAAGCGGCGGCCGTAGCTGCGACGCCCCATACTGAGCAGGGGGACAGGAGTCAACGCGCTTCGCCTTGGCGCGCGCGTTCGCGGCGACGGCGGGCGCTCTGGCGGCGCAGCCCGCGATCGGCGAGGTCGCCGAAGCGTGGCCAGCGGCGCTTGGTCCGCGCGAATACTCGGCGCGCCGAGCGCGAGTTCCGCAGCACCAGCGTCAGCCCCGCGGCGAGCACGATGATTCCGCCAGGGCCCGGGATCGGGCCGACCACCGGCGTCAGCGCGATGAGCAGCCAGCCGGTGCCGAGCAGCGTGTAGCGGATCGCCGGATGGCGGGATTTGGGCGGGCGGGGCTCGTCCATGTGCCCGATTTGGGGGCGGTGTGTTGGAATGGCAAGGCGGTATGCGCTCGCCGGACGGGACGGTCGACGCTATGCGCGTGCGTACCGGCTGAGAATTTCGTCGACGCCGTTCGGTGTCCGTTTGCGGGCGGGATGATAAAAGGGCGAATAGAGCGCACGAACGCCCTTTTTGAGCAACGTGCCGATGTGCCACAACATCGCATCCTCGCGCGCGATCGAAGCGGCGCGGTCCGCCGCCGACATGCCGGCGCGATCGACGTCGAGCAGGTGCTGGCGCGCCCGGGCGGCGTGCTTCGCCAGATGCTGCATGACGAAGCGGGTCACCCACACGCGATAGAAATAGCCGTAATAGAGGCGGCGCCACACGCTGCCGCGCGCCGCCAGCGCCATATAGAGCCTGAACGCGATCTCGCGGTGTTCGAATTCCTCGCCATAATGCCAATCGAACAATTCGAGCGGTTCGGGTTTCGAGCCGCGCTTATAGTCCTGCATCTCCTCGAACCATAATTGGCACCAAATGATGCCGAACGCCTCGAAACCCTCGACATAGCCGAGACAGAATTCGATCGATTCGGTGTCGAGAAACGCGTTCAGTTCATCGATGAAGCGCCGCTCGATCTCGGCGATCCTGGGATAATTCTCAGTCTTGAAGCATTTGTTGAAGCTGTTGTGCTGGCGAAAATGCTGCGCCTCCTGGCCGATGAACCAATCGATCTCGCGGATCAATTGGGCGTCCTTCACCGGGTGCAGGCTGCCCTTCGCCTTGTTGAAAACCTTGATCGCGAACGGCTCGAGGCCGCAAGGCAGCATCGACACGGCGTTGAAATATTGCGCAAATTCCCGGTGCGGCGTCCAGTGCGGGAAGCAGGACGAAAAATCGATCCTGGGATAGCGGACGGTGAGCATGGGTGGCTGTCCCAACGATTTGTCCTGGCTGGACGACGAGCGTGGGACTGCTTCTGCCTGCATCGGGTTAAGGTTGATTGAACTGACCGAGCCCGTCGCGATCGCAAATGCTGCAACGTGCTCGCCGTCGCTATTAAAAACGCTGTCGAATCAACACTTGGTTCCCTCGCGCCCGAAAGCCGCTATGACGGGGCCGGGGGGAGCTGCATGACCGCGATCGTTTCGACCGTCGCCTATCTCGGGCTGGAAGCGCGGAGCGTCGAGGTGCAGGTGCAGCTCATCCCCGGGCTGCCCGCGTTCAACGTCGTCGGGCTGGCCGACAAGGCGGTGGCCGAAAGCCGCGAGCGGGTGAGGGGCGCGGTCGCCGCAATGGGGCTGGCGCTGCCGCCCAAGCGGATCGTCGTCAACCTGTCGCCCGCCGACTTGCCCAAGGAAGGATCTCATTTCGATCTGCCGATCGCGCTCGGGCTGCTCGCCGCGATGGGGGTGGTCGATGCCGAAACGCTGGCGGAATATGTTATCGTCGGCGAGCTCGGGCTCGACGGTCGGGTGGCAAGCTCGCCCGGCGTGCTGCTCGCCGCGCTGCATGCTTCGGAACAGGGCAAGGGGCTGGTCTGCCCCGCTGCCCAAGGCGCCGAGGCGGCATGGGCGGGGCAGATCGAGGTCGTCGCGGCGCCCGACCTGCTCGCGCTGATCAATCACTTCAAGGGCCACGGGCTGCTCGCCGCGCCGCAGCCGGGCGAGGCGGACGACCCGGCGCTCGGGCCCGACCTCAAACAGGTCAAGGGCCAGGAAACCGCGAAGCGCGCGCTGGAGATCGCGGCAGCGGGCGGCCACAATCTGCTGATGATCGGGCCGCCCGGCGCGGGCAAGTCGCTGCTCGCGGCGTGCCTGCCGGGTATCCTGCCGCCGCTCGACGCCGGCGAGGCGCTCGAAGTGTCGATGGTGCAATCGGTCGCGGGCACGCTGACGGAGGGACGGCTGACGCGGGCGCGGCCGTTCCGCAATCCGCACCATTCGGCGTCGATGGCGGCGCTGACGGGCGGCGGCCTGCGGGTCAAGCCGGGCGAGGTCAGCCTCGCGCATCTCGGCGTGCTTTTCCTCGACGAGCTGCCCGAGTTCCAGCGCGCGGTGCTCGATTCGCTGCGCCAGCCGCTCGAGAGCGGCACCGTCAGCGTCGCGCGCGCCAACGCGCATGTGACGTTTCCCGCGCGCGTCCAGCTCGTCGCGGCGATGAACCCGTGCCGTTGCGGGCATCTTGGCGACGCCGCTTTGGCCTGCTCGCGCGCGCCGAAATGTGCAGCGGATTATCAGGCCAAGGTGTCGGGGCCGCTGCTCGACCGCATCGACCTGCACGTCGAGATGCCGGCGGTGAGCGCCGCCGATCTCGTCCTGCCGCCGCCGGCCGAAGGGTCGACCGAGGTTGCCGCCCGTGTCGCCGCCGCGCGCGCGGTGCAGGCCGCGCGCTATGCCGAAACGATCGCGCGCACCAATGCCGAGGCCGACGGCCCGGTGCTCGACGCGGTCGCGACGCCAGACGAGGCCGGTCGCGCGCTCCTCGCCCAGGCGGCTGCTGCGATGCGGCTGAGCGCGCGGGGCTATGGCCGCGTGCTGCGCGTCGCCCGCACCATCGCCGACCTCGCCGGCGCCGCGGAGGTCGGCCGCATCCATATCGCCGAGGCGCTGAGCTATCGCCGCCAGGCGCCGCGCAGCTAAAGCCGCCGGCGCGCGTTCGAGCCGGATGACCGACGATCCGCCCGATCAGGATGACGCGCTGAGCCAGTCGCCGCGCGAGGGCGAGCATGACGGCAAGGTCGATCTGACGAAAAGCGAAGAGGATCAGGTCGAGCAGCGCGAGTCGATCGGCTCGCGCGTCGTCCATGAGGTGATTCGCCGACAGGGCGACGAGGAGCTCAAGCGGCCCTGGGCGTCGCTCTTATGGTCGGGCTTCGCTGCCGGGGTAGCGATCAGTGCATCGTCGCTTGGCGAGGCGCTGATCGAGAAGCATTTACCCGACGCGCCGTGGCGGCCGCTGCTCGCCAGCTTCGGCTACACGCTGGGTTTCCTGATCGTAATCCTCAGCCGGTTGCAGCTATTCACCGAAAGCACGTTGTCCGCGGTGATTCCGGTGATGACCGAACCGCGCCCGGTCAATTTCGCCCGGATCGCGCGGCTCTGGAGCATCGTCTTCCTCGCCAACCTCGCCGGCACCTTGTTCATCGCCTGGCTGACCGCGCTTGGCTGGGTCGGCCTGCCCGAACTGCTGCCCGCGCAACTTGTCGTCGCGCACGCCGCGCTGGCGCATCCGCCGCTCCAGATCCTGACGGCGGGAATCCCTGCCGGCTTCCTGATGGCCGCGGTCGCCTGGACACTGCCGAGCGGACGCGGACAGGAATTCTGGATCGTGCTCGCCTTCACCTATTTCATCGCGCTTGGCGGATTCGCGCATGTCGTCGCCGGTTCGGGCGAAGCGTGGCTGCTGATGCTCCACGGCGACATTACGATCGCAGGCGCGGTGCTCGGCTTCATCGCGCCGGCGCTGATCGGCAACCTCATCGGCGGCACCTGCCTGTTTGCGCTGCTCGCCCATGCGCAGGTTCGCCACGAACTCTAACGTGCTTGCGACGCGCAAGCGCTTCGTCTAGCGAGACGCCTCGCTGCCCCTGTGGCGAAATTGGTAGACGCGCTCGACTCAAAATCGAGTGCCGCAAGGCATGCTGGTTCGAGTCCGGCCAGGGGCACCATTCCCGCTCAAAAATGGGCACCGTCCCTGGCGGGGTATCTTCATCTTTGACCAGAGCATGTTCGAGGGCAGTCCGAGCGCCGCATATGCGCACCTCGGTAGATGAAACTTCGACCTTCTCGACCAGTAAGCCGACATAGGCTCGCCGAAAATTTGGATCGCCGTCCTCGCGCTGAGCGCGAGCCCGAACTGCCGAATGACTTCCGGCGTGATCTTCTTCTTGGAAATGCTGAGCTGCCGCTCAATGCTGTCGATCTCGGTAGCGAGCGTCCGCTCGCGGACGCGCTGGTGAGAGATCCGGTCGACGATCAGCGGATCGTCGGGTGCAAGCGCACCGCTTTCGACGAGCTTGAGGAGATTGGCGACGGCCTTGCCCGCTTCGGTACGCCCGGCGCGGGCATCTGCGAGCGCCCGGCGGCGGCGCTGCTCGGCTTCGTCGTTCCTTTCGATAAGGCCGCAGAGTAGCGCAGTGAGGTGATCGGGCGCCAGCACGCGCTGCTCTATTGCGTCGAGCACGATATCATCGAGCATCATAAGCGGCATCGGCGGCAGCGTGCAGGCGTCGCGCGCTCGGTTTACCCGGTGCTCACAGGTGTAATATTGATAGCGGCCGCCTTTGCCGCTGCGGACCGTGAGGCCGGCGCCGAAGCCCGGTTGGCCGCATCGGGCGAGTCTCGCGGGCAGCATGGTCACACCATTGATCACTCGCGGCGGGGTGCTGCGCGGGCGGCGTTCGGCGCGCCTGGCAGCGACGACGGCAAACATCTCGGGATCGATGATCGGTGGGCACGGCACGCGGATCCATTGGTGGTTGGCAAGAGCCTCGCTATCGTCGCCCCGCTTTCCGTCGAGATAGAACCCGACATAATGGCTGCGAGCCAGGATATCCGCGACATTGCTGTTGTAAAATTTGCCGCCTCGAAGATCGTCACCGCGCTTGTTCAAGAAGGCGGCGATGCCGCGGACGCCCATCGGCCCTGATCCGCTGCCCCCGCTGGCAAGCTGGAAGATCAACCGGACGATCGCAGCTTCCGGTTCCACGATCGCAAGCGTCTTCTTCTTCTTCTTCTTCTTGTTCTTCTTCTTCTTCTTCTTCTTCTTCTTCTTCTTCTTCTTCTTCTTCTTCTTGTTGTTGCCCCGCTTCTCGACAACCACCGAACGATAGCCGAACGGGACTGGTGCACCGTTGAAGAAACCTTCGGCGGCGTTGGCGACAGTGCCCGGCGGATCGCCGAGCAGCGGCAGCCATGAATACGGATCGCTGGCCTTGGGCTGCCGATCGCCGTAGATCAGCACGCCGTTCTTGGTGGTTTTGGTCATCAGCACGCTCCGCGGGATCGAACAAGTGCTGGATCGCCGCGCGGGCGCGGATGACCCCGTCGCGCGCTGGTCCATCGTCTGATAAGGCGCCGGCAGTTCGAGGACGAGGCCACCAGCCGAGATCGACACCGACGAACCGAATACCGGCGGCACAAACCACAGGCGGGCGCCCTCGTCCTCGTAGAGCGTCATCTTGTCCAGGATGAACGGCTCACCCGCCATCAGCCCGAGGGTCACATCGGCGCGCACCGCATCAAGGTCATCGTCGATGCGCAGCAGCACAACATCGTATTGCAGAGCTGCAGCCGCTTCGCGCACACCGCGGCGGAACAGCGGCGCCGGCACGCTGGTCACCGCGAGGACGCAGCCGCGGTCGGCCACCGGCAGTGCGTTGTCGGGCAGGCCCGGGATGCGTTGGAGGTCGTAGGTGCTGGACGCCGCCAGCGCCTGCAGCGCGTAGCCGACCGCGGTCGACTGGAGCGTTGCTCCAGCGTGAATGTGGATGTTCATGGAGATTAACCTTGTCGAGGGTCGCGCACCGGCTGGTGGCGACAAGCCCCTTCAGGTTTTCATTTACCTTCGAGGCTCAAATGCCTCGCAATTACTCTCGAAAAATCGTCAGTCAGCGCGGCAGCTACGCGCCCTACAGCGGCCGCACGGCATTGCGAGCCGGACCATCAAAGGCGGGCATTAGAACGCGCTAAATCGTAACCAGGCACAAAATCGCGCGTTCGCAGTTATGATTTCATCGACGGCTTTGGCCGACGGCTATCCAACGAGGAAGCGTCTGATGGAGATCATCGTCAACGACACCGCTAGGGCATTGCCAGACGATCCGCGCGTCTCGCTGCTCGATTTTCTGCGCGACGATCTGGCGCTGAGCGGGACCAAGAAGGGATGCAACCAGGGCGCCTGCGGGGCGTGCACAGTGTTGGTCGACGGCGAGCGCATTCTGTCGTGCCTGGCGCTGGCGGTACAATATGCCGGTCGCGAGGTGACGACGATCGAGGGGCTCGGGGTGCCGGGTGACCTTCACCCTCTCCAGGCGGCGTTCGTCGAGCATGACGGGTTTCAGTGCGGCTATTGCACGCCGGGACAAATCTGCTCGGCGCTTGGCATGGCGGCGGAGTTGGAGCGTGGCGTGCCGAGCCATGTGACCGGCGACCTGTCGCGTGGGACGATCGCCGCCGATCATGACGAGCTGCGCGAACGGATGAGTGGCAATCTGTGCCGCTGCGGCGCGCATAACGGGATCATCGCGGCGATCAGCGAGACGATGATGGAGGCGGCGGAATGACCCCCTTTCAGTACAGCCGCGCCGCCGACGCGACCGACGCCGTGACGCGCGCCGGACAGGGGCAAGCCAAATATCTCGGCGGCGGGACCAACCTTGTCGACCTTATGCGCGAAAAAATAGAGCGGCCGGTGGCGCTGGTCGACGTGACAGGCCTGTCGCACGAGATCGTCGAACTGGAGGATGGCGGCCTGTTGATCGGCGCGGCGGTGATCAACACCTCGCTCGCCGAGCATCGCGCGGTGCGGACGCGTTATCCGATGCTGACGCGCGCGATCGTCTCCGGCGCGAGTCCGCAGATTCGTAACATGGCGACGGTCGGCGGCAATCTGCTGCAGCGAACGCGCTGCGCCTATTTCTACGATGACGACGGCTCGCGTTGCAACAAGCGGCAGCCGGGCGAGGGCTGCGACGCGATCCACGGGTTCAACCGCAATCATGCGATCCTCGGCGGATCGAGTGCGTGCGTCGCGACGCATCCGTCGGACATGTGCGTGGCGCTGGCTGCTTTGGACGCCGTGGTCCATCTGCAGGCGGCGAGCGGGAAGCGGACGCTGCCGCTCACTGAGCTGCACCGGCTTCCCGGCGACCGGCCCGATATCGAGACGATGCTCGAGCCGGGCGAACTCATCACCGCGATCGAGCTGCCGGCGCTGCCGGTCGCGGCGCGATCGACTTATCGCAAGGTGCGCGACCGGGCGAGTTATGCCTTTGCTTTGGTGTCGGTCGCGGCGGCGATCGAGGTCGAGGGCGGTATAGTCAAGGACGTGCGGCTCGCGCTCGGCGGGGTCGGGACAAAGCCTTGGCGCGCGACCAAGGCCGAGGCGGCATTGCGCGGTCGGTCGGCCGACGCCGATGCGTTCCGCGCGGCGGCGGATATCGAGCTCGGCGATGCGCAGGCGCTGAGCGACAACGGCTTCAAGATCGAGCTCGCGCGGCGGACGATCGTTGCCGTGCTTGAAGAATTGGCGGGAGACGCGGCATGAGCATCTTCGACGAGGCCAAGGACGCGGTGCAGGGCATGGCGCAGGGCGTGATGGCCAAGGCGGTCGCGCTCGCGCCCGACGCATGGGTGCCGGGCGGCACACCAGACCCGCTGATCGCGCATCAGCACGGGGTGATTGGCAAGCCGGTGTCGCGGATCGACGGGCCGCTCAAGGTCGCCGGGCAGGCGCGCTTCGCCGCCGAGATTCCGATCGAAGGCATGGTCTATGCCGCGATCGTGTTCAGCACGATCGCCAAGGGCCGCATCGCAGAGATCGACACGCGGGGCGCCGAGGCGGCGCCGGGCGTCGTCGCAGTGATGACCTATCGGAACGCACCGCGGATCAACCCGCCGCCGGTGTTCATGTCGGCGCCCAAGGCGGCGAGCGGCGACGATCTGCCGATCATGCAGAACGACAGCATCCACTGGAACGGCGAGCCGGTCGCGGTGGTGCTGGCCGAAACGCAGGACCAGGCCGATTTCGCCAAGTCGCTGGTGCGCGCGACCTATGCGGAAGAAGCGGCGCTGACGTCGTTCGCCAAGGCGAAGGCGGCCGGGACGACGCAGGGCGCATTCATGGGCGAGCCGCTGCATGACGAGAAAGGCGATGCTGAGGCGGCGCTCGCCAAGGCGCCGGTCTCGGTCGATCAGACCTACACGACGCCGCGCCACAATCACAATGCGATCGAGCTCCACGCCGTCACCGTCGCGTGGGAAGGTGACAGCTTGCGCGTCCACGATGCCTCGCAACTCGTCGCCCACACCGCGTGGAGCCTGGCGCAGATGTTCGGGCTCGACGAGGACCAGGTGGTCGTCACCTCGCCTTATGTGGGCGGCGGGTTCGGCGGCAAATGCCTGTGGCAGCACCAGACCCTCGCCGCGATGGCGGCGAAGCTGGCCGGTCGGCCGGTGCGCATGGTGCTGTCGCGTGAGGGCGTCTATCGCATCGTCGGCGGGCGCAGTCCGACCGAGCAGCGCGTCGCATTGGCCGCCGATGCCGATGGCACGTTCAAGGCGGTGATCCACGAGGGCACGACGGTCAAAACACCGTCGAATGCGATCCCCGAGCCTTTCATCCTGCCGACGCGCAGCGCCTACGCCACCGAGACGATGAAGCTCGACGTCAAGAAGGTCGAGCTCGACATGCTCGCCAACACCTTCATGCGCGCGCCGGGGGAATCGGTCGGCACCTTCGCGCTTGAAAGCGCGATCGATGAGCTCGCCGAGAAGCTGGGCATCGACCCGGTCGAGCTGCGAATCCTGAACGAGCCGGACAAGGATCCATCCTCGGGCCTGCCCTTCTCCTCGCGCCATCTCGTCGAGGCATGGCGCGCGGGCGCCGATCGCTTCGGCTGGAGCAAGCGCACCGCGACGCCGGGCGTAACGCGCGATGGCGAGTGGCTGGTCGGCATGGGCTGCGCGACCGCGACCTATCCTTATTACCGCATGCCCGGCGGCGCGGCGCGGATCACGCTCAGCCATGACTGTAAGGCAGTGATCGACATTGCGGCGCACGAGATGGGCATGGGTACCGCGACCGCGCAGACGCAGGTCGCGTCGGAGCGGCTCGGGCTGCCGATGGAGGCAATCACCTTCAATTATGGCGATTCGACGCTGCCCGGCGTCGTGCTCGCCGGCGGATCGCAGCAGACCGCGGCGATCGGCGCGGCGGTTATCGCGGCGCATCGAAAGCTGGTTGCCGAGCTGATCAAGATGGCGGGCAATGATTCGCGGCTGGCGGGTCTCAAGCCCGAGGAGATCGGCGCGCGCGATGGCGGACTATGCAAGTTCGACGATGATAGCCGCTATGAAAGCTACGCCTCGATCCTCGGCCGGGCGCAGCGCGACACAGTGTCGGTCGAGGCGGAACCGTCGATGCCGCTCGAGCTGCAGCATTGGTCGATGCACAGCCACGGCGCGATGTTCTGCGAGGTCCGCGTCAACGCCGTTACCGGCGAGCCGCGCGTCAGCCGCTTCCTCGGTTCGTTCGATTGCGGGCGCATCCTCAACCCCAAGACCGCCGCCAGCCAGTTCCGCGGCGGCATCATCATGGGGCTCGGCCTCGCGCTGATGGAGGAGACGCAGTTCGACGAGCGCAAGGGCCGGGTGATGAACCCCAGCCTGTCGGAATACCACGTGCCGGTGCACATGGACGTGCCCGAAATCGACGTGATTTGGACCGACATCCCCGATCCGCACACCCCGATGGGCGCGCGCGGGATCGGCGAGATCGGCATCACCGGCACCGGCGCGGCGGTGGCGAACGCCGTCTACAACGCGACCGGCAAACGCGTGCGCGACCTGCCGATCACGTTGGACAAGCTACTTTAGCCAGCGCCAACGGCGCGCTATTCGTTGTTTGCGAGAACTGCGTCGAGCAAGCCGGGAAAGCGCCGATCAAATTCTGCGCGGCGCAGCGTGTTGATCATCTCGCGCCCCGCCTGCGTCGTTTCGATGAGGCCGGCGGCGCGCAACAGCTTGAGATGGTTGGACAGCGTACTTTTGGGGATAGAATCGCACGGCGCTGCACCGGTGCAGCTCAGCCGTTCGTTCGTCGCCAGGCGCGCCACCATACCCAGCCGGTTTGGATCGGCCAAGGCGTGCAGCGCCAGATCGAGCGGCACATCCTCCAATCGGGGGTGAGTGAACCGGGGCATGACCTGAATATAGGGCAGCTTCTTAAATTTAATAGTTCGGCATTATTGAACTATAGAACCAAGCGCCCAGATAGCGTTGCGGCCGGCAGCGCACAAAATCGTGATCGCGGGCGAACATTTCGGAGAATTCCCATGTCAGTTCAGGGCAAGAAGGCGCTCGTCACCGGCGGATCGCGCGGTATCGGCGCGGCGATCGCGAAACGGCTTGCCGCCGACGGCGCAACTGTGGCGATCACCTATGCGGGCAACAAGGCTGCGGCCGGCGCCACGCTCGCCGCGATCGAAGGCGCAGGCGGGACTGCCTACGCGTTCCAGGCCGACGCAGGGAATGCTGACTCGCAACGCGCGGGCATCGAGCAGGCGGCGGCGGCATTGGGCGGAATCGACGTGCTGGTCCACAATGCCGGGATCGCCGAATTCTCGCCGATCGATCAGGAC
>JBQCHO010000057.1:0-20559 GCA_051954635.1 Sphingomonas sp.
CGCGCCGAGCCACGCCAACGCGGTCAAGTCGCCGATGGTCGGCACCGCCTATCTCGCCGCCGAACCGGGCTCGGCGCCCTTCTCCAGCATCGGCAAGCAGGTCGCCGCGGGCGACACGCTGCTGATCGTCGAGGCGATGAAGGTGATGAACCCGATCACCGCGCCCTCGGCCGGCACGATCAAGGCGATCCTGGTCGAAAACGGCCAGCCGGTGGAGTTCGACCAGCCCCTCATCGTCGTCGAGTAAGGCGCGATGCCCGAAATCAAGAAGCTGCTGATCGCCAATCGCGGCGAGATCGCGCTGCGCATCCACCGCGCGTGCCACGAGATGGGGATCAAGACGGTCGCGGTGCACTCCACGGCGGACGCCGATGCGATGCACGTCCGGCTTGCCGACGAGGCGGTGTGCATCGGGCCGCCGGCGGCGACCGACAGCTATCTCAACATTCCGAACATCATCTCGGCGGCGGAAATCTCGGGCGCGGATGCGATCCATCCGGGCTACGGCTTCCTCTCAGAAAACGCGCAGTTCGCCGAGATCGTCGAGGCGCACGACCTGATCTTCGTCGGGCCCAAGCCCGAGCATATCCGCATCATGGGCGACAAGGTGGAGGCGAAGCGCACCGCGGGCGCGCTCGGGCTGCCGCTGGTGCCGGGCTCGGACGGCGCGATCACCGATGTCGAGGAAGCCAAGAAGCTGGCGGCCGAAATCGGCTATCCGGTCCTCATCAAGGCCGCTTCGGGCGGCGGCGGGCGTGGCATGAAGGTCGTGCCCGAGGAAAGCCAGCTCGAAACCCTGATGAAGCAGGCCGGCAGCGAGGCCAAGGCGGCGTTCGGCGACGACACCGTCTATATGGAAAAATATCTCGGCAATCCGCGCCACATCGAATTTCAGGTGTTCGGTGACGGCAACGGCGCCGCGATCCATTTGGGCGAGCGCGATTGTTCGCTGCAGCGCCGCCACCAGAAGGTGCTCGAGGAAGCACCCTCCCCGATCATAACCCCCGAAGAGCGTGATCGCATGGGCGGGATCGTCGCCAACGCGATGGCTGACATGGGATATCGTGGCGCCGGCACAATCGAATTCCTGTGGGAAGACGGCGAGTTCTACTTCATCGAGATGAACACCCGCCTGCAGGTCGAACATCCGGTGACCGAAGCGATCACCGGGCTCGATCTCGTCCGTGAGCAGATCCGCGTCGCAGAAGGCCACGGCCTGTCGGTCACGCAGGATCAGGTGCAGTTCCACGGCCACGCGATCGAATGCCGCATCAACGCCGAGGACCCACGCACCTTCGCGCCCTCGCCGGGCACGGTCACGCAATATCACGCGCCGGGCGGGATGCACGTCCGCGTCGATAGCGGGCTCTACACCGGCTACCGCGTGCCGCCTTATTACGACAGCATGATCGCCAAGCTGATCGTCTACGGCACCTCGCGCGAACGCTGCCTCATGCGCCTCAAGCGCGCGCTCGAGGAGTTCGTCATCGAGGGCATGAAGACGACGATCCCGCTCCACCAGGCGCTGCTCGACGATCCCGAATTTCAGCAGGGCGCCTACACGATCAAGTGGCTCGAGGAGTGGCTGGCCAAGCAGGGCGTTTGACCTCTACATCAAAGGAAGAACGCATGTCGTTGATCGCCGACCTGAAATCGCTCGACAAGTCGCAGAAGAGCGCAATCTGGGCGAGCTATCTCGGCTGGACGCTCGACGCGTTTGATTTCTTCCTGATGGTATTCATGCTGAAGGCTATCGCCGCCGAGTTCGGCAGCGATATCAAGACGGTCGGCCTGGCGGTGACGCTAACGCTCGCCGCGCGGCCGTTCGGCGCGCTGCTGTTCGGCTTCCTCGCCGATCGCTTCGGGCGGCGGCCGGTGCTGATGATCGACATTGCCTTGTTCTCGGTGTTCGAATTCGCCTCGGCCTTTGCGCCCAGCCTCGTCGTGTTGTTCGTCCTGCGCACATTGTTCGGCTTCGCGATGGGCGGCGAATGGGGGATCGGCGCCAGCCTGGTGATGGAATCGGTGCCCGCGAAATTGCGCGGACCGATCTCCGGGCTGCTGCAGAGCGGCTATCCATCGGGCTATCTGATCGCCAGCTTGGTCTATTACCTGCTGTTCGACGCGATCGGCTGGCGCGGTATGTTCATGATCGGGGTGGTGCCGGCGCTGCTCGTCATCATGATCCGAATGCACGTCCATGAAAGCCCTGCTTTTGAGGCGCGTAAGGACGGCCCCAAGGTTAACGCGATCGCCGAGCTCTTCCGTCACTGGAAGATCGCACTCTATCTCATCGTACTGATGACGGCGTTTAACTTCTTCAGCCACGGCACGCAGGACATCTACCCCACCTTCCTCCAGGTCCAGCACGGCTTCGACACGCACCTCACCGGGGTATTGGCGATCGTGATGAACGTCGGCGCGATCGTCGGCGGGATCGGCTTCGGCATCTGGTCCGAACGAATCGGACGCAAGCGCGCGATCATCGTCGCCAGCCTGCTCGCGTTGCCGATGATCCCGCTCTGGGCATTCGCCGCGACGCCACTGCTGCTCGGGCTTGGTGCGTTTCTTGTCCAGGTCGCGGTGCAGGGCGCGTGGGGAATCGTGCCGGTGCATCTCAATGAGCTGTCGCCCGGGCTGGTTCGCGGCATGTTCCCGGGGTTCGCCTATCAGGCGGGCAATCTGATCGCCTCGGTCAATCTCCCGATGCAGGCGGGCATCGCCAAGGCGCATGGCGGTGATTACGGCTTCGCGCTCGCGGTAGTGTGCGGCGCGATGGCGGTGGTGATCGCGCTATGGACGTGGTTCGGCCCCGAGCGCAAGGACGCCGATTTCACTGCCGAAGCCCGCGCGCTCGCCGACTGAGCAGCGGTAATGGCACGCCGCCCCCCGCCACGTCGCGTCTATCGCAGCAGTCGTGTGCCGCGATGGGTTTGGCCGGCGGCCGTGATCGTCGTCGGCATCGTCGCGCTGCTCGTCATCCGTCATATGAAAAAGCCGGCTGAAACCACTGTCCCACAGTCAAATCGACCTTTCCTGCTGCAGCGGGCGCAGACGCAACTGCGCGCCGATCCGAACATCGCCGATCTGATCTATTCGGCACCGCTCGATCAATGGGACGCAACCCCGGCAAACGCCGACACCGCCGCCGCGGCGTTCGCGCATTATCTCTGCTTCACTCTCGCGCAGGCGGGCGTTACGCAGCCGCAGACGAGCGTTCGCGTGATCGACGGCGCCAAGCTCGAAGCGAACGGATTCGATTATGCGGCGGCGAGCCGCGGCACCATCCGGTGCGGAGAGGAAACACGATGAAAGCCATCATCTGGCACAACCCGCGATGCTCGAAATCGCGCGAGACGCTGGCGATCCTGCAAGCGACGCCGGGTGTGGACGTCGACGTGATCGAATATATCGAGACACCCCCCGAGCGCGCTGAACTCGCTGGTCTTTACGATCGTGCCGGCATCACGCCGCGCGACGGGCTGCGCGCCGGCGAGGCCATCGCCAAGGAACTCGGCCTCGCCCACGCGTCCGACGACGCAATCCTCGACGCGATGGCAGAGCACCCGATCCTGATCGAGCGCCCGCTGGTCGAGACCGACAAGGGTGTGCGCCTCGGCCGGCCGCCCGAAAAAGTGCACGAAATCCTGTGAGCGGTCCGCGCGCCTTCGCCCCCGGCCGCAATTGTTGGCGGATCGAATCGGCCGATCAGGCCAGCGTCATCGTCGATGCCGCGGACTATTTCAAAATCGCGCGTCAGGCGATGATCGCCGCCAAGCATCAAATTCTGCTGATCGGCTGGGATTTCGACGCGCGGATCCGGCTCGTACATGAGAACGATGACGACGCCCCGGCCGAAGTCGGCGCGTTCATCGACTGGCTGGTCGATCGCACGCCGGGGTTGCAAGTCAACATCCTGCGCTGGGACATCGGTGCGCTCAAGACACTGCTACGCGGCAAGACGATGCTGACGGTGCTGCGCTGGGCGTTCAACAAGCGCGTCCACCTCAAGCTCGATTCGGTCCATCCGCACGGCGCGTCACATCACCAGAAGATCGTCGTGATCGACGATTGCCTCGCTTTTTGCGGCGGGATCGACATGACCGACGATCGCTGGGACACGCGCGAGCATCGCGATGACGACCCCTGCCGGATCAATGCCGCCGGCAAGCCCTACAAGCCGTGGCACGACGCCACGACGGCGTTGACCGGGCCGGTAGCGGCGGCGCTCGGCCATTTGTCGCGCGAACGCTGGCGCCGCGCCGGGGGGCGACCGATCGAGGCGCCTCCCGCAACTTCGGCCTGCTGGCCGGGCGACCTGCCGGTCGATTTCACCGACGTATCGGTGGCGATCTCGCGCACTCAGCCTGAAATGCCGGAAATCGCGCCGATCCACGAGATCGAAGCGCTCTATCTCGATCTGATCGCGCGCGCCGAGCGATGGATTTACGCCGAGAGCCAGTATTTCGCGTCGCGCAAAGTGGCCGAGGCGATAGCAAGGCGCCTTGAGGAGCCCGACGGACCGGAAGTCGTCATCATCAATCCCGAGACCTCTCAAGGCTGGCTCGAGCCGATCGCGATGGACACCGCCCGGGCTCGGCTGATCGAGGCGATCCGCCGGCACGATCGCCACAGCCGGCTGCGCGTCTATCACCCATTCACCGCCAATGGTGTGCCGGTTTATGTTCACGCGAAAGTGACTGTGGTCGACGGCGAGGTTCTTCGGGTCGGTTCGTCCAACTTCAACAATCGATCGATGCGACTGGACACCGAATGCGACGTGACGATCGACGCAACGCGGCCGGGCAACGAAGCCGCCGCGAACCGCATTGCCGGGATTGCACATGGGCTGATTGCCGAGCACCTCGGCGTCGAAAACGAGACGGTCGCGGCGCGGATGGCGGAATCCGGTTCGCTGATCGCGACGATCGAGGGATTGATCACCCCCGGCCATTCGTTCCGCGCATATCAGACCCCCGAGCTCGATGGGCTGCAGGAATGGCTGGCGGACAACGAGATCCTCGATCCCGAGGGCCCCGAAGAAATGTTCTCGCCGCTCGCCAAGCGCGGGCTGCTGCGGCGGCTCAACGTCCGCGGGCGCTTATCTCGGCGGTGATGTCCTGCTTACTGCCATAGAAGTGCGTCGCGCGTCCGTCGCGAGTCACCACGTCGGCCATGATGCGAATCCAGCGCGGCGAACCGTCGGGCTGACGGATTTCGGCCTCGAAGGTGAAGCTGCCGCAGGTGGCAATCGCATTGCTGCGCAGGCGATCGAGTTCGGCGCGCGATTCGGGCGTGTATTGATCGACCACGGCGCCGCGCTCGACCGGCACGCCGCGCGGCAAGCCGAACAGATCGAACACCCCCGGAGACCAGCGCAGCGAATCGTCGGACAGGTCGCATTCCCAAGTTGCGGCCAAGGTCGGCAACGCCTCCGGCATTATCATCACGAGATCGGCGACGGTTTTGAGGGGAGCGGCGCGCATGACCTTTTCTGCCTTCGAAAAGCGATGACGGGATCGTAACGACTTTATCTGAACAGCCGGTAAATCAGCAAGCATGGTGACGGCGCGCGCGCATCCCGCTAAAGGCGCGCGCATGACCGAGATCACGCCAGAGATCGTCGCCCAGCACGGGCTTTCGCCGGAAGAATATGACCGCGTGCTCCACGCGCTCGGCCGCAGGCCGAACCTCGTCGAGCTCGGCATCTTCTCGGTGATGTGGTCGGAGCATTGCAGCTACAAATCCAGCCGCATCCATCTAAAGAAGCTGCCGACCACCGGCCCGCAGGTGATTTGCGGCCCCGGCGAGAATGCCGGCGTGGTCGATATCGGCGACGGGCAGGCGGCGATCTTCAAGATGGAGTCGCACAACCACCCCTCCTATATCGAGCCGTATCAGGGCGCGGCGACGGGCGTCGGCGGCATCCTGCGCGACGTGTTCACGATGGGCGCGCGGCCGGTCGCCAACCTCAACGCGCTGCGCTTCGGCCGGCCCGATCACCCCAAGATGCGTCACCTGATCGCCGGCGTCGTCCACGGCATCGGCGGCTATGGCAATTGCGTCGGCGTGCCGACCGTCGGCGGCGAGGTGAACTTTCACGGCGCCTATGACGGCAACATCCTGGTCAACGCGATGACCGTCGGCGTCGCGCAGACGGACAAGATTTTCTACTCGGCAGCGAGCGGCGTCGGCAATCCGATCGTCTATGTCGGCTCGAAGACCGGGCGCGACGGCATCCACGGCGCGACGATGGCCTCGGCCGATTTCGACGAGGATTCGGAGGACAAGCGCCCCACCGTCCAGGTCGGTGATCCGTTCACCGAGAAACTGCTGATCGAGGCGTGCCTCGAACTGATGGCCAGCGACGCGATCGTCGCGATCCAGGACATGGGCGCGGCCGGCCTCACCTCGTCGTCGGTCGAGATGGCGTCGAAGGGCGGCGTCGGCATCGAGCTCGACATGGACGCGGTGCCGCAGCGCGAAGAGGGGATGACGCCCTATGAAATGATGCTCTCCGAATCGCAGGAGCGCATGCTGATGGTCCTGAAGCCCGGCCGCGAGGCTTTCGCCGAAGCCATTTTCAGGAAATGGGAGCTCGATTTCGCGGTGATCGGCCGCGTCACCGACACCGGCCGCATGGTGCTGACCTGGAACGGCGAGACGGTGTGCGACATCCCGCTCGGCCCGCTCGCCGACGAAGCGCCGGCCTATGATCGTCCGTGGGTGCGCACCGAGCCCCCTGCCCCGCTCCACGACGTCCCCGACTGCACCGATATCGCGGCCGATCTCTTGCACCTGATGGGCTCGCCCGACATCGCCTCGCGGCGCTGGATCTGGGAGCAGTACGACCACATGGTCGGCGCCGACACTGTCCAGCGCCCCGGCGGCGACGCCGCGGTGGTGCGCGTCCACGGGACGACCAAGGGCCTCGCGATCACCACCGATTGCACGCCGCGTTACTGCAAGGCCGATCCGGTCGAGGGCGGCAAGCAGGCGATTGCCGAGGCGTTCCGCAATCTCACCGCGGTCGGCGCCAAGCCGCTCGCCACCACCGACTGCATGAATTTCGGCAACCCGCAGCGTCCCGAGATCATGGGGCAATTCGTCGGCTGTATCGAGGGCATGGCAGAGGCGTGCGCGGCGCTCGACATGCCGATCGTCTCGGGCAATGTCAGCCTGTACAACGAAACCAAGAACGACGACGGCAGCGGCTCGGCGATCCTGCCAACGCCGGCGATCGGCGCGATCGGGCTGCTCGACGATTGGCGCAAATCGGCGACGATCGCGTTCAAGCAGACCGGCGACGTGGTGATGGTGATCGGCACCCGCGGCGGCCATCTCGGTCAGTCGCTGTGGCTGCGCGAGGTCCATGGCCGCGAGGACGGCCCGCCCCCGCCGGTCGATCTCGCCGCCGAGCGCAAGGCGGGCGATTTCGTCCGCGGCCAGATCGCCGCGGGCGCGCTAACCGCGGTCCACGACGTGTCCGACGGCGGCATCGCGGTGGCGCTTGCCGAAATGGCGCTCGCCGGCAATATCGGCATGCTCGTCCAGCCCGCCGGCCCCGGCCCGACCGCCAAGCAGTTCTTCGCCGAAGACCAGGGCCTCTACATCGCGACGATCGACGATGGCGCGCTGATGGATTTCCTCGCCGGCGCCGATGCCGCCGGCGTCGAGGTCGAACCGCTCGGTCGCACGATCGCCAAGCGCATCGTGTTCGAATTGGCCGATGGCGACTTCTGCGTCACGCTCGATGCTCTGCGCGCCGCGCATGAGGGCTTTTTCCCGGCGCTGATGGGTAGCGACGCCGCGCTCGCCTGACGCTTACCGGGCGAGCAAGCTCTGATAAGCGTCGAGCACCGCCTGATTGGCCTTCTCCCAGCTATAGCCGGCCGCCTTGGCATGCCCCGCCGCGCCTAGAGAGTCGCGCAACGCCGGTTCAGCGACGATCCGCGCGATCGCGTCGGCATAGGCGTTGATGTCACGCGGCGGCACCAGGTAGCCGGTTACGCTTTCGTCGACGAGATCGATCGCCCCTGTCGCGCGCGCCGCGACCACGGGCACGCCCGCGGCCATGGCTTCGAGCGTCACGTTCCCGAACGTCTCGGTGATCGAGGGGTTGAAGAATACATCCATCGACGCGACCGCACGGCCGAGGTCGTCGCCCGATTGAAACCCGGCAAACACCGCCGCCGGCACTTGCTCGGCGAACCAGTCGCGCGCCGGCCCTTCGCCGACCACCAGTACCTTGTGCGGCACGCCGCGGCATTCGAGCTCGCGCGAGACTTCGGCGAAGATGTCGAGGCCCTTTTCCTTGACCAGCCGGCCGAGAAAACCGAGCGCGATGTCCTCATCGGCGATGCCCAGCCCGCGCCGCCAGGCGAGGTCGCGCCGCTCGGGCTTGAAGCGATCATGGTTCATGCCGCGCGACCAGATGCCGGTCGGCGTCGTCACGCCCCATTCGCGGAGCAAAGCGGCCATGCTCTCGCCCGGCACCATTACGCGATCGACGCGGCCATAGAAGCGGCGCAGCAGCGCAACGATCGCGGGCTCGATCGCCGACAGATGGTAATAACGCGGATAGGTCTCGAACCGGGTATGCAGCGAGGCGAGCGTCGCGATGTCATGCCGCTTCGCCCAGCGGATCGCGGCATGGCCGAGGAAGTCCGGGGCCGATACATGCACGATGTTCGGCGCGAACGCCTCCAGATCGCGCCGTGGCGCACGCGGTAGGCCGCGCGCGATCTTGTATTCGCCGCGCTCGCCCGGAAACGGGATCGCCGGCACCGATACAAGGTCGCCGGTCGGCGGAAACGCCGGATGTTTCGACGTCGGCGAATAGACGCGCACCTGCACTCCCGCCGCAAGCAGATGCCCGACAAGCAGGTTCAGCGCCTGATTGGCGCCGTCTCGGGTATAATTATAGTTGCCGCTGAACAGGGCCACGCGGATGTCGCTGGGCTGCATGAAGCGCCGATAGCCGCACTCGTGTCGAAACGCCACCGGAACCCGCATCGCCTCCCGCCGGTTTGCCAAGGGATGATGGAGGCGCCGATGACCGACAGCTTTCGAAAAGGAGACAAAGTGCGCTGGAACTGGAGCCAGGGCACCGCGACCGGTACGATCGAGGATCGTTTCGAGCGCCGCGTGCAACGCACGCTCAAAGGATCGAAGATCGTCCGCAACGGCACGCACACCAATCCCGCTTATCTCATCGAGCAGCAGGACGGCGACAAGGTGCTCAAACGCGGCTCGGAATTGTCCAGAGCCTGAAGGGAAGCATTACAATGGGGTCGCTCGACGATTTTCCGATTACCCACCGCTGGCCAGCGCGTCATCCGGATCGCATCCAGCTCTATTCGCTCAACACGCCCAATGGTGTGAAGGCGTCGATCATGCTCGAAGAAACCGGCTTGCCTTACGAACCGCACCTCGTCGACTTCGCCACGCACGACCAGAAAACACCCGAGTTTCTCAGCCTCAATCCCAACGGCAAAATCCCGGCGCTGATCGATCCCAACGGCCCCGAGGGCTTGCCGCTGGCGCTGTTCGAAAGCGGCGCGATCCTGCTCTATCTCGCAGAAAAGAGCGGCAAGTTCTTGCCCGCTGATGCTGCGGGACGTTGGCACTCAATCCAATGGCTGATGTTTCAGATGGGCGGGATCGGCCCGATGTTCGGCCAAGTCGGCTTCTTCAACAAGTTCGCCGGCAAGGACTGGCCCGACAAACGTCCGCTCGAACGCTATGTCGACGAAACCAAGCGCCTTCTCTACGTCATGGATACTGCGCTTGCAGGCAAGACATGGTTTCTCGGCGAGGACTATACCATCGCCGACATCTCGATGTTGGGCTGGGTACGAAACCTCATCACCTTCTACGAAGCGCGCGAGCTCGTCGATTTTGACTCGTATAGTAATGTCGCCGCGTGGCTCGAGCGCGGCCTTGCGCGGCCGGCAGTCCAGCGCGGGCTGAAGATTCCATCGAAGGAATGAAAGCGGCGGGCTGCGACAGAAACCGCAGCCCGCGCCAAATCAATTGCCGGTGGTGTCGTCGGCAGCCTTCTGCGCCGAATCGCCGACCTTCTGCGCGCCGTCGGACACGCTCTTCGCGGCCGATGTGATCGCGGTTGTCTGGGCGTTGTCGTTCTGGCTGCGGTTATAGAGGAAAAAGGCGCCGATGATCACGAGCACCAGCACCGCGATCCCGATCAACATCGCGCCACCGCCGCCACCGCGACGCTCGACGACCGTGGTATGCGTGTCGACCGGACGTTCATCCGATGTCGTGCGAACCACGCGTTCTTCTTCGACCATTTTATCCCTCCTGTGTCGTCAGTCGGGGTGAAACGAAGCGACGCCCACGCTTGTTCCCCGATCGCAACGACATCAGAACGGCAACTTGAATCCCGGCGGCAACGGAAGGCCGCTCGAAAACTTCGCCATCTCGGCATTCGAGGCGGCGTCCGCCTTGGCCCGCGCGTCGTTGAGCGCCGCGACGACCAAGTCTTCGAGCATCTGCTTCTCGCTCGGCTGCAGCAGCGATTCGTCGATCTCGACGCCGATGATGCGGCCCTTGGCCGAGGCCTTGACCTTGACCAGTCCGCCGCCGGCCGCGCCCTCGACCTCGATCGTGTCGAGGCCTTCCTGTGCCTTGGCGAGCTCGTTCTGGACGTTCTGCGCCATCGCCATGATGTCTTCGATATTGTTCATGCCTGGTTGCTCCGTTGCGGTTGCGGCCAATCCTCGAGTTGGGCGTCGGGGAACGCCTCGATGGCCGCCTTGACGATCGGTGTAGCGAGGACCGCCTGACGCGCTTCTTCCTCGCGATGTTGTTCGGCTTCGTGCGGCGTCGGCGCACCTTGCGCGTCCTCCACCATAACCTGCCACGGCTTGCCGGTCAGCCGCTTCAGCGCCTCGACGAGATCGGGCACCATGTCGGCGGGGAGCGGCTTAGACGAACTCAGCACCAGCTCCTGCGGGGCGCAGCGGACGACGCGCGCCGAGCGCTTGAGTTTCTCGGCCAACCCGACCTCGCGCTGCGCTTCGAGCAACGCCATGATCCCGGCCAAGCTATCGGGTATTGCTGGTTCGGAGGGCGCCGGTGCAGCCGGGGGAGTCTCGCGCGGCGAAGTCGCCGGCGCGCCACCCTGCGCGATCTGTCGCGCGAGTTCGCCCGGATCGGGCAGCGACGAGGCGTGGATCACGCGCAGCAGCGCCATCTCGCCAGCCTCGATCGGCAGGGCGGCGCGCGCGACCTCGTCATGTCCCTTGAGCAGCAACTGCCACAGCCGGTGCAACGCCTGGAACGACAGCTTGCCCGCCCATTCCTCATACGCGGTTCGCTCTTCGGCGGGCTGAGCCGGATCGATCGGCGTCCCGAGCTTGACCAGCGTCACGCCATGCGCGGTCTCCAGCAATGCACGCAGCACGCTCTGCGGATCGACACCGTAATCATATTGCCGCCTCAGCGCGCCGAGCGCGCCCTTGGCATCGGCCGCGAGGATCAGAGCCATCAGCTCGCGAATCGCGCCGCGGTCGGACAGGCCGAGCATCTCACGGACCTGATCGGCCTTGACCCCGCCGCCCTCCATCCCGGCATGCGCGATCGCCTGATCGAGGATCGACAAGCCGTCGCGCGCCGATCCTTCCGCCGCGCGCGCGATCAGCGCCAGCGCCTCAGGATCGGCCTCGACACCTTCTTTTTCCGCAACGCCGGCAAAATGCACGGCGAGCTTGTCGGTCGGGATGCGCCGCAGGTCGAATCGCTGGCAGCGCGACAGTACCGTCACCGGCACCTTGTTCACCTCGGTCGTGGCGAACAGAAACTTCACATGCTCGGGTGGTTCCTCAAGTGTCTTCAGCAACGCATTGAACGCGTTCTTAGACAGCATGTGAACGTCGTCGATGATGTAGATCTTGTAACGCGCCGAAACCGCGGCGTAGCGCGAGGCGTCGATGATCTCGCGAACGTCGTCGACGCCGGTATGGCTCGCGGCGTCCATTTCGATCACGTCGATATGCCGCCCCTCGGCGATCGCCCGGCACGGCTCGCAGACCCCGCAGGGGTCGATCGTCGGTCCCCCCTGCCCGTCCGGGCCGATGCAGTTCAGGGCCTTGGCGATCAGCCGCGCCGTCGAAGTCTTGCCGACGCCGCGCACCCCAGTCAGCAGAAAGGCATGCGCCAGACGGCCGCGCTGAATCGCGTTGCCCAGCGTCTGCACCATCGCGTCCTGGCCGATCAGTTCGGCAAAGGTCTGCGGACGGTATTTGCGCGCCAGAACGCGATAGGCGTCGTTCTTCGCCGGCTGCGGCGGCTCGCCGAGATCGAGGGAATCGCTCATCGCCTGCTATCTAGGCATGAGGCGCGCGGATGTCGAAGGGACAAGCGCGGGTTTGTTCGCTGGCGCGCAGCAAAACGGCGGCGGTGCGGATTAGTCAAACGAACGGCCCGCCCGATCGCCGCAGCGCTCGCGGCGTCGGGCGGCGCTCAAATTCTCACCAACGGACGCGGACGCGGTGGCAGCGACGCACGCGGTGATGGTGGTGCCAGGTCGTGCGGCATACCGTCTTCCAACGCCAACCGTGGCGCGGCATGGCATTGGCGGTCGATACCGGCGCCAGCGCGGCGGTGGCGACGAGGCCTGCGGAAACCAGAGCAAGAAGCTTCATCGGTCATCCTTTCCAGCAATTCCCCTGCTGGATGCGCAAACGCCGGACTTGCCAGAACGTTGCGCGGATGATCGATAAGGGCGTCGTGGTCTTAGCCGCGCCCGATCAGCCGCTGCGCGATCGTGTCGGCGACTTCGGACGAGGGCCGCCCTGTCCGCTCGCTCTCGTCCCACACCTCGACGAGGCGCTCGGGAATCTTGGCGATCCGCGCCTTGACCTCGGCCTCATCGCCGTGCCCGAGATATTCGAGGCCGACATTGATGATGCCGCCCGCGTTGATCACGTAATCGGGCGCATAGAGGATGCCGCGTTCATGCAACCGCGCGCCGTCCTCGTGCGTAGCGAGCTGGTTGTTCGCGCCGCCGGCGATCACCTTGGTCTTGAGCGCCTCGATCGAGCGTTCGGTCAGGATCGCGCCGAGCGCGTTGGGGCTGACGACATCGGCCTCGAGGCCGAGCACCGCGTCCGCCGCGACCGCATCGGCGCCGAGTTCGTCGGCGAGCACCTTGGCCTTGTCGGCATCGACATCGGCGAGGGTCAGACGCGCGCCGTCCTTGGCGAGGAGCCGGGCGAGCCCGCCGCCGACCGAGCCGACGCCCTGGATTGCGACATGCACACCCTTCATCTCGTCGGCGCCGAGCCCGCGCTTCGCCGCTGCCTTGACGCCCAGATAGATGCCGAGCGCGGTGTACGGGCCGGGATCGCCCCCCGCCGCGCCGCTGGCGACCGGCAGGCCCGAAACGTATTTGGTTTCGCCCGCGATCACCTTCATCCGCGCTTCGGACATGCCGACGTCTTCAGCCGTCACGTAGCGTCCGCCGAGCGATTCGACGGCGCGACCAAATGCCTTGAGCTGCGCTTCGCTGATCGTTGCGCCCGGCCTTTCCGCGAGCACGACGCCTTTACCGCCGCCGAGATCGAGCCCCGCCATCGCGTTCTTGAAGCTCATGCCGCGCGACAGGCGCAGCGCATCGGTGATCGCGGCGTCGCTCGACGCATAATGCCAGAACCGCACGCCGCCCGCCGCCGGCCCGAGCTTGGTCGAGTGCACGGCGATCACCGCGCTCAGCCCCGAATCGGGATCGGTGAACAGATGGACGCCTTCATGCGCGTCAAAATCGGGGAAGCCCCAGCCGGTGATCATGGCATTCCTTTGATGGGGCGGCACCGGCCCGCTCCCCCACCCGGCCTCCCATGAGAATAGCCTGCTGGGAGGCCGGGTGGAGGAGCGGGCCGGTGCCGTAGCCAGCGAAGCTGGCCCGCAAGAAATGGGGCGACCGACGGGACTTGAACCCGCAACTTCCGGCATCACAAGCCGGCGCTCTAACCAATTGAACTACGGTCGCCGTGGAAGGCGCGCCCTAGCGGGCGGGAACGGCCATCGTCAAGCCTATCAGAGCCGGCCTTGGATCGAAAGGAGATAGCCGTTCGCCGAAGGCTGGAACCCCGCAAGCTGAAGCTTGGTGCCGAGCTGCGAATCACCGGTCCGCATCGTCAGGTCGGCGGCGTAGCTACCGTCGAGACGCAGCCGCAGGTCGAGGCTCTCTGTTCCCGCAGTACTGGCGAGCGGCAGCAGCAACGCGTTGCCATCGCACCGCGCGGTCCCGGCCATCGCCTGCGGCAGCGGGACGCCACCGACCGCGCCCGACAGCGTCGCGCGCACGCGGCCCTCGGCATGGTCGCACGCGCCGTCCTTGAAGCGCGCGCTGACGTCGTCGAGATTGAGCGACGTGACGGGCAACGGCGCGAACACCGCCCCGCCGATCAGCCCGGCATTGACGTCGTCGATACCGATGCTGTGCCGCGACAGGCTGACCGCGCCGCTGAGCGGCCCGTCGTCGGCGCTCGCGACATCGACCCGCGCGCGACCGACGAGCAACTGGATCGGCGAGACATGCGCGTCGAGGTCACCGAGATCGAACCCCGCAGCGCGCGCTTCTGTCAGCGTGCCGAACCACATACTGCCGCTGACCTGCCGCGCGCTGAGCCCCAGATCGCCGAGCCCGACCCAACCGAGCACCAACCGCATCGGCAGGAACACGACCAGCGCTACAAAAAAGATCGCCCCGAACAGCGCCGTCGGGCCGGTGCGGAGCCGAATGCGCCTCATGCGCCCCTCTTCATCAGCAGGATATTGGCGGCGACAGTCTGGTCGCCATTGTTGGTGACATCGATCGTGTCGACGACGACGCCGGCATTTTCGAGATCGGCGATCCAGGCGAACAACGCGCCAGGCCGCGCGGTCGGGATCGCGATCCGCACGCGATCGTCACCTTGCGGATCGACATTTGACAGCGCGAAGCCGGCATCGCCCGCATTCTGCCGCAGGTAATCGGCGAGCGCGCCGGGGATCGGCTGCGGCCGGTTCTTGGCGAGCGCGGCGATAGCGTCGCGCTCGGCCTCCGCATCCCCCAGCCGGATCACGGCATCATTGAGCCGCGTACGCGACGACGACAGCCCGTCGCTGATCGGCAGGAAGATCGCGAACCAGATCAGCGTCAGCACGATCATCGCCAGCATCGCGAGCAGCATCCGCCGCTCGCGCAGCGTCCGCCCGTCGAACCAGGCCTTGAGCGACGCGATCACGGCGTCACCGTCAGGTCGCCCGAGACCTGTCCTGCGCTGGCGGTGAAGGTGCTCGCATCGACAGTGAAGCCGATCGATTCGATCCGGCTCTTCAAGTCGTTGGCCTGTGCCTCGCTTTGCGCAATGACCGTCACTTTCAGCGCACCGCTCTCGGCGAAGCTCAGCGCGGTGATCTCGGTCCCGGGCACCGCCTGTACCGCGCCGAACACCGCGCCCGCGGTACGACTGAAGCCCAGCCCCCCACCGCGCATCCCGGCGAGCCGCGCGGCCAGCTGGCGTTCGGGATCGGTGATTGTCGTCCCCGCAGGCAAGCCCTGCTGCGCGATCATCGCGGTGCGCGCCTCGATCCCCTCGGCGGCGATCTCGGTGCGAATGATGCGAAACACGTTGATCAGCAGCGTGACGATAAGAATCGCGAGCAACAGCCAGCCGAGCCGTCGGATAAGCGCCCAGTCGATCGCGCGCCGCCGCCGCTTGGCGAACGGCCCCTGGCGCAGGTCGAGCGCCGGTGCCGCCGCCGCCGCGACGATCGCCGCCTCCACCGCGTCGCGATCGAGCGTCTCGGGCGGCGTATCGCCGGTGACGAGCTCGGTCAGGCGCGCCTCGTCGGCAAACCCGCTAGTCGCGCCGCGCACCACGCCATGCCCCGCGAGATCGGCGCGGACATAGCCCTGCTCGGGACGTGGCAGCAGCATCGGCGCGGGGATCACCGCGTCGGGATCGATCCCCTCCTCCGCAAGTCTGGCAAGCCACGCCCGCATCAGATCGACCCCGACCACCCCGATCGGGCGTTCCTCGGCGGCATCCTCACGCCCTACCGCGACATGGAGATCGCCGAGCGGCGCGGCAGTCGCTTCGTTGACCGCGATGCGCGCCGCGGCGATCGCCTGCGCCAGCGATCGATCGGGCAGCTCGGCCCAGTGCAGCGCCACCGCTTCGGCCGGCGCGACCGAGACGATGCGCCGCGGCTCGGCATCGACCGGTAGGGGTGCCGGCATACCCTCGCCCCGCGCGACGACCGCGTCGTCGGCGATGCGCAGCCATCGATACGGCTCGTCCTCGATCGTCGGCGGGAACAGGACGATCGTCTCGCTCATGCGGGATCGCTCCACTGGCGCGAGACGATTTGGGCGCGGTCCCGCGTCGCATCGAGAAGATCGGTCTGGGTCAGTTGCACGCCGTTCGCGGTAACGTCGATCTTCATATCGAACCAGTAGGTTCTTACCGAAGTCTGATTGTCCTTGGCATCCTGGTCCGCGTTGAGGTTGCCGAGCACCGGCTGGTTCCAGAAATCGGTCACGCTGTCATAGCCCGCAGCCGGCCGCTGCAGCAGCAATGCCCGCGCCTTGCCGAGGTCCATCGTGTCGAGAAACAGCATCGCGAAAAGCGCCGCCTGTTCGGGCTGCAGCGTGTTGACGTTGATCTGCGACGGCTTGGCGATCGGGAGCGCACAGACATAGGGAGAGATCTTATCGAACAGCTCCGGCGTCACACCGGCGACGGCGCGCAATTCGCTGACGTCGGTCATCAGCGTATTGGGGGTGCGATAAGATACGTCCTTGCCACGATAGGCGCTGTCCTCGGCGCCGAACGGCAGCGGGTTGGCGTCGGTATCGATCCAGTCTGCCGCCGAGGCGGCGATCCCCTCCGCGCTCTGCCCGGGAATGCCGAGCAGCTTCATCAGTCGCACGAACTGCGCGACTTGATCCGGCCGCGCGAGATACAGCCCCGGCTCGCTCTCGCTGACCAATCCGTTGAGATTGAAGCAATTGCCGCCGTCGGTGACGGTCAGCGTCGCGATCCCGCCGGGCACCGGCAGCGCATAAGGCCTCCCCGCCCAGCCGCCGGCGAGCGTCGTGCGCGCGGCGTCCTGCGCCAGGATCGAATTGACCCGGATCGTCGCCACCGTCTCAGCGGCATAAGCGAACGCGCGCGCCTGCTCGATCGCTGCGCCATTGGCGGCGAGCCGTGTCGACAGCCGCAGCTTCTCGAGCGCGCTCGCCGCGAGCACAGAGATCACCGCAACGAGCAGCAATACCGTCAGCAGCGCCGCGCCACGCTCGGAAGGCTTAACCCGCATTGCTGGCCTCGCCGCGTTCGGCCGGGGTGCGATAGCCTGTGCCGACCAGGAACAGCTCGCGAAACGCGGTGCCCCCGGTCCGCGTCACGGTCATCTCGACTGCGTCGGGCAGCGGGCGATCGCGCGTGCCGTTCCACTGGTCGCTCCACGCGCCAGCGTAGCGATACCGCAACTTGATCGCGGCGACGTCGCCCAGGATCGCCGCCACCGGCCCGGGCGCCGCGCCGTCGAGCATCGGATAGGCGACGCGGACCAGCGAGCCCTTGTCGAGGCGATATTCGACCTTCTGCTCGCTCGGGCGCGGCGCCGCATCGACATTGGTCCAACCGGCGCGGACGAGCCGCAGCATCGGCGTCGTGCCCGAATCGCTCGCGCCAAAGAACAGCGGCACCGGATCGCCCGCCTCATTACGCGTCGGCCGCGCGCGTACCTGCGCGAGATCGGCCGACAGCGCCGAGCCGAGCTGGTTGAGCTTGGCGATATCAGCGAGTTTTTCGGCGCCAACCTGCTGTGCTCGCACGCTGAACGCCAGCAGCCCCACCCCTGCCGCCGCCAGCAACGAAAAGATCAGCAGCGAGACCATTAGCTCGACCAGCGTGAAACCGCTTGCAGAAGAGGGCTGCCGAATCGTCATGCCCCCGGCCGCACGACCATCAGCCGCGCGATCGGCGGCCCGCCATCGGCGACCGCTACGTCGATCCTCAGCGCGCCAGCATCGCCCATCGGCGTCACCTGCCGCGTCCACGACCAGTCACGCCCGCCGTTGCTCTCATTGCCGCTGCTCGCCCCCGCAGCAGGCGGTTGCGCGTCGGTCAGCGCCTCGACCGCGACGTTGCGCGCGACCATCTGCGCGGTCAGGGTCTCATCGAGAATGCCGGTCGAGCGCAGCGTCGCGCCCTCCAGTCGGATTAGCGCCAACGCCGCCAGGCTGAACACCGCCAGCGCAACCATCATCTCAATGAGTGTAAAGCCGCGCTGATCACCCATCGACCCGCACCTCGCCGCCCGCTCCGATATGCACCGTCGCGATCTGCCCGCTGCGCTCCAGCCGCACGTCCATCGGGCGATCAGCCAGACCGGTCGAATCGAAGATCACGCGCGCGCGGCCATCGCCGGCGACCAGCGGCCGCACGCCCCTGCCCCATTGCGCGACGCGCAACCCCTCGTCGGGCATCGGCTGCCAGCCGCTGCCGGCATGCACGTCGAACCCATAACCGCCGGGCGCAACCCATACCGACGTCGTTCGAGCGTTCAGGATAGCCGCATCGTGCGCCACGCGAACGCGCGCCGCGAACTGATCGGCCTCGTCGGCGAGCCTTCCGCGCGGATCGGGCATCATCAGCACCACCGCCGCCGAGGCGATGCCGATGATCGCGATCACCACCATCAGCTCGACCAGCGTGAAGCCGTATTCGGCGTAACGCCGCAAAGGCGTGAAGCTGGCTTGCCGCGCGTTTTCCGCAGGGCGAGCCGCCCCCGCGGAGGCGGGGGCCCAGGCCATGTTACTGCCAGCTACCGATATCGGCGTCGGTGCCATTTCCGCCTTCCTTGCCGTCGGCGCCCCAACTCCACACATCGGCTTCGCCGTGCGGGCCAGGCGACGCATATTGATACGGCCGTCCCCAGGGGTCGTTCGGCAGCTTCTTGATATAGCCGCCCGCCTGGTAATGCGACGGATCGGCCGAGCTCGGCGCCTTGACCAGCGCTTGGAGCCCGTCCGAGGTGCTCGGATAATGCATGTTCTGGAGCTTATACATCTCCAGCGCCTGATCGATCGTCGAGATGTCGCTCTTCGCCTTCTCGATTCGCGCCTTGTCGCCCATCGGCAGAACGTTGAACGCGACGATCGCCGCGAGCAGCCCGATGATGACGATCACAACCATCAACTCGACGAGCGTAAAACCGTCCTCGTCGGAAGATCGAGTAGGCGGCGAAAGCAGACGGCGAAACAAACGAACCATGGAAAACCTCATTGACCGGCCAGCGTCTCGAGCTGGAGGATGGGAAGAAGGATCGATAGCACGATCGTAGCAACTACGCCGCCCATCAGAACGATGATCAGCGGCTCGAGCAGCGACAAGGCGGTCGCGGTGAAGCGATCGAACTCGCGTTCGAGATAATCGGCGGCGCGCTCCAGCATCTCGTCGAGCCGCCCGGCCGCCTCGCCCGATGCCGCGAGATAGACCAGCAGCGGCGGGAAAACCTCGCTGCGCCGCATCGCCGCCGACAGGCTGCCGCCGCCGCGGATCGATTCGACAATCTCGTCGGTGGCGATCTTGAGCCGGGTGTTCTTGATCGTGCTCGAGGTCAGTGCGAGGCCTTCGAGCAGCGGCAGCCGGCTGGCGACCATCGTCGACAGCGTCCGCGCCATCCGCGCTGCATGAAGGTCGCGCAGCAACCGCCCGAGCAATGGCAGCCGCAACAGCCAGCTATCGAAGGCGAGCTTGATCTGCGGCTCCTTGAGCGCGCGCCAGGTGATCCCGGCGAGCGCCGCGACGATCAGCAGCAGCAGCCACCAATAATGCGCGAGGAAATAGGAGATCGCCATCACGATCCGGGTGAGCAGCGGCAGCGTCTGCCCGACCGTGTCGAACTGCTGCACCACTTGCGGCACGACGAAGATCATCAGCGCCGCGACCACCCCCATCGCCACCACCGCGAGCACCATCGGATAGGCCATGGTGGTAATCAGCTTGCCGCGAATCTCCGCCTGGCGTTCGAGCAGCGACGACAGCCGATCGAGGATCGTCGGCAGCGTGCCCGAGCTTTCGCCGGCCGAGACCATCGCGCGGTAGAGCGGCGGAAAGCTCTTCGGTTCGCGCGCCATCGCGTCGGACAGTCGTCGCCCCTCGACCACGCCGGCATGGACGGTCGAGACGATCGCGCGGACCTGATCCTGCTCGGTCTGGCGCTGGATCGTGCGCAGCGATTCCTCTAGCGGGCTGACGCGGTTGAGCGTCGCGAGCTGGCGCGTGAACAGCGTTAGCTGCTTGCCGCTCATCCGATTGCCGAGGCTCGGCAGCGAGAACAACGCGCGCCCGCGCGGCGGCGGCGGCGATCCGGGCTCGATGCGGACGACATACAGCCGCCTTTTGTCGAGGCTCGCCCGCGCCGCCTCGATCGTCGCCGCGGCGACGTGCCCGGCCTTCTCCTGCCCGCGCGCGTCGATCGCGACGAAGTCGAAATCAGCCATGGGAAGGGACCACGCGGCCAGAAACCTTAGCC
>JBQCHO010000058.1:0-25074 GCA_051954635.1 Sphingomonas sp.
ATGATCGATCGCGTCGCCGCGACAGACGCGGCGGTGCTCGTCACCGGCCCGGCGGGGTCGGGCAAGAGCCTCGTCGCCCGCGCGCTCCACCGCGCCTCGCGCCGCGCTGCGCAGCCGCTCGTCGTGCTCCCCGCAACCACGATCGACGGCGAAGCCGCGCTCCGCGAGACGGTCGATCGGGCCCGCGGCGGAACGCTGGTGATCGACGATGTCGAGGCGCTGCCCGCCCGGTTGCAACCCATCCTCGCCCAACACCTCGGCGACACCCGCGCAATCACGCCCACCCGTCTCGACCGCATGAGCCTGCGCGACGCGCTCGATGCCGACCTGCTGTTCCGCCTCAACACCGTCGAGCTCGCTTTGCCCTCGCTGGCCCGGCGCGACGGCGACGCGGTGCTGCTCGCGCGTCACTTCCTCGATCGCTTCGCTGCGCGCCACGGTCGGCCTTCCTTGCCGCTGACCGACGAGGCTGCATCCTGGATCGCCGCGCACCCCTGGCAGGACGACGTCCGCGGCCTGCGCCAGGCGATGGAACGCGCCGTGCTCCTCGGCGAGGGCGGCGCGCACGATGTCGGCGATTTCGCCGGCGGCGGCCCCGACGCGACGACGCCGGCGCCGCGCGGCAGCGATCTCAACCTCGAACGCTCCGAGCGCGTGCTGGTCGAAGCCGCGCTCAAGCGCCACGCCTTCAACGTCTCGCGCGCCGCCGCCGATCTCGGCCTCACCCGCACCGCGCTCTATCGCCGCATGGCCAAATATGGGCTCTAGCCTTACGCGCCTGACCGGCCCCTTGTTCCTCTTCGTCCTCGGCGCTGCGGCGATGTTCGCTGCGCTCCATGCGCTCTGGGCCAACGTCGTCCTCGCCGTCCTGCTTGCCTTGTGGACGCTCGCCGCGCTGGCGATGCGCGCCTATCGGGATGCCAACACCCCGCCGCCGCCCGGTCTCCCGCGCCACCTCGAAGCGCAGGCGCGCGAGCAGCGCCGCCTGACCGCCTATCTCAACCTCTCGCCCGCGCCGCTCCTGACGCTCGACGCCGATCGGCGGCTGGTTGCGGTCAACCGCGCCGCGCGCCGGCTGTTCGCGTGCGAGGACCGCGTCCCCGATGCCCCCGCCGAGCTGATCGAGGCGATCGCGCTCGCCACCCCCGGCCGCTCGGCGAGCATCCGGCTCCCCCCCCCCGGCGAGCCGCGCGCCTTCGCTCTCGCCACCGCCGATCTCGCCGGCGGCGGGGCGGGCCTGCGCATCGCCGCGCTCGTCGACATCGACGCCGAGCTGCGCGCTGCGGAAGCGGGCGCGCTGCGCGACCTCCTCTCGGTGCTCAGCCATGAGATCATGAACGCGCTCACCCCAATCGCGTCGCTCGGCCGCACCGCCGCCGACATGCTCGCCGATCACGGCGCCGCGCTCGAGCCAGTTCACGACGCGGTCGAGACCGTCGCGCGCCGCGCCGAGGGGCTGCAGCGCTTCACCACCGCCTATCGCGATCTCGCGCGGCTGCCCCCGCCCGAGCTCGCGCGTCTGCCGGTCAAGCCGCTGCTCGACGATCTCGCGCGCATGTTCGCCGCGCGCTGGCCGGCGTTGCCGCTGACCCGCGACGACGTCAGCGCCCCCGCGACGATCCGCGCCGACGCCGATCAACTCCACGCCGCCTTGTGGGCGCTGCTTCAGAACGCCGCCGAAGCGGTCGTCACGCTCGATGCGCCGCACGTCACACTCGCCTGCCGCGCTGTGACCGAGGGGATTGCGTTCACCGTCGCCGATAACGGCCCCGGCGTGCCGGCGAGCGAGCACGAGGCGATCTTCCGCCCGTTCCACACCAGCAAGCCCGCCGGCAGCGGCGTCGGCCTCGCGCTTGTGCGCCAGATCGCCAACGCGCATCACGGCGCGGTCCTGCTCGATGGCGATGCCACCGGCGCGCGCTTCGTCGTGACGCTGCCAAACGTCTGAAACCGCCCGCCGCGCCCGATCGTTGGCGGCGCAAACGGCATAAGGAAGAGCTCATGGCACGCGTCGCGCAGATCACCCGCACCGGCGGCCCCGACGTCATCGAATGGATCGATCGCGACCTGCCCGATCCGGCCGCGGGCGAAGTCCGCATCCGCTCGACCGCGGTCGGGCTCAACTTCATCGACATCTACCACCGCCGCGGCGGCTACAAGGTCGATTTGCCCAGCGGCCTCGGTTCCGAAAGCGTCGGCGTGATCGAAGCGGTCGGCGACGACGTTACCGATTTTGCCGTTGGCGACCGCGTCGGCACCTTCGGCCCCGAACTCGGCGCCTATGCCACGCACCGCAACCTCAAGGCCGAACGGCTGGTCAAGCTGCCCGACTTCGTCGATGACCGCACCGCCGCCGCGCTGCTGCTCAAGGGCGCCACCGCCGAATTCTTGATCGAACGCTGCGCCAAGGTCGAAAGGGGCCAGGCCGTCCTCGTCCACGCCGCCGCGGGCGGGGTAGGGCATCTCCTCGTCGGCTGGCTCAAGGCGATCGGCGCCACGGTGATCGGCACGGTCGGCACCGCCGACAAGGCCGAGCGCGCTCGCCGCGCCGGTGCCGACCATGTCATCCTCCACAAGGACGAGGACGTCGTCGAATGCGTCCGCGCCTTCAGCGATGGCAAGGGCGTGCCCGTGATCTTCGACGGCGTCGGCAAGGCGACGTGGCAGCAATCGCTCGACAGCGCAGCGCGCCGCGGCCTGATCGTCAGCTTCGGCAGCGCGTCGGGTCCGGTCGAGGGCGTCGCGCTCGCCACGCTCGCCGCAAAGGGCTCGCTGTTCGTCACCCGCCCGACGCTGTTCGATTACGCCGTCACCCGCGACGAACGCCAGGCCGCGCTCGACCGCGTCTTCGCGATGCTGAAGCAAGGCGCGATCGTCCCCGAAATCGGCCAGACCTTCGCGCTCGAACACGTCGCCGAAGCGCACCGCAAGCTCGAAGCCGGCGAGACCGAAGGCGCGACGGTGCTCCTCCCGTAGGGGTTACCCCTCCCACTCGCTGTCGATCCCGACGATCGGCTTGCGCCCGCGCTCCTGGCTCGGCGCCTTCTGGCCCGCACCCGGAAACGGCGCCGACGGCAAATTGGCCTTGGCATAGCGCGCGAAGTGCAGCGGCCCTGCCGTATCGGGCAGTATCGGCGGCGCCGCCGGGCGCTCGCCGAAGCGGAATGCGCCGGTCAGGTCACCGAAGGTCCGCCGCCGCCACTTGGTGATATTGGGTTCGCGCACCCCGGTAAACACCTCCAGGAAGCGCAGGATCGACGTATGGTCGAACGGTTCGCTGCACACCCAGCCGCCCACCGTCCACGGCGAAACGATCACGCACGGCACCCGGAAGCCGCCACCGATCGGCAGGCCGTCGATGAATTCGTGGCGCGTGCCCTCGGGCGGCACCGGCGGCGGCACATGATCGAATAGCCCGTCATTCTCGTCGTAATTGATGATGAACGCGGTCTTCGCCCAGACGTCGGGGTTCGCCGCGATCGCATCGAGCTTGCTGGCGATGAACTCCGCCCCCGCCGCCGGCATGAAGTCGGGATGCTCCGAGGCCTCATTGGTCGGGCACAGCCACGACACCGCGGGCAGCTTGTCGTGCAGCGCGTCATATTCGAACTGGCCTTCGGAAACGACCGTCAGCCCCTTCTGCCGAAGCGGCGAGATCGGCGCGGCGCCGGCGAATTGCTTGAACGCGCTCAGCATATTGAACCCGAACCCGTTGGGCTCGTGCTGATAGACTTTCCAACTGACCCCCGCCTTTTCGAGCCGCTCGGGATAGGTCGTCCAGTCCAGCGCGCCGCGCACGACCTGCGGGTTGTCGATGATCGGCCCGCCATGCCTGCCCTCGGGATCGATCATCCCGCTATACCAGTACATCCGGTTCGGCCGCGTCGGCCCCATCACCGAGCAATGATAGGCGTCGCAGACCGTGAATGCCTCGGCGAGGGCATATTGGAACGGGATGTCCTCGCGCTGGTAGTAGCCCATGCAATAGGGACCGAACACGCCGTCGGCGGCGCGGTGCGCGGGCAGCCACTGGTCCATCCGCCCATTGTTCCAGGCGCGGTGCTGCACCGCCCAGGCGTGGCTGGTCGACGGGATCGCCTGCGCGCTGGTGTTCCGCGTATCGAGGTGGAACGGCAGCATATAGCCGTCGGGGTGCGCCGCATCGGGCTGATGGAATACCGATTTGCCGGTCGACAGCGTCAGCGCATTCGGGTCGCTGAACCCGCGCACCCCCGCCATCGCGCCGAAATAATGGTCGAACGAGCGGTTCTCCTGCATCAACAGCACGACATGCCTGATGTCGCGCAGCGCCGGCGTCCGCCGCATCCCCGCCGCCATCAGCTTCTGCAGATTGGGCGGCATCAGCGCGGTCGCCGCCGCAACCGAACTCGCCTGCGCCCCCGCCTTCAGCAGCCGCCGCCGCGTGAAAAGAGCTCCCGTCCGATTGTCGCCCACGCCCGTTCTCCTACTCGTGCCATCTGTCGCGGCAATTCAAGTATAAATAGGATATAACCTGCGAGCGCAAGCGCTTTGCCCGCGTTAGCCGGGATAGGGCTTTTCCTTGAGCAACCCTGCGAGGTGCGCGGCATTGCCCGCAACCATCTTGGCGGTCTCGCTCACTTTTTCGGGGGTCTGGTCCAAATCCTTGAAGTCGGTAGACCCCATCGCCTCACCGACCCAATAACACGCCGCGACCGCGGGGATCGTCCAGCCGACGTCGTTCAGCGCCTGGAAGATTTGCGACGACGTCATGTGCGCGCCGTCCTCGTTGCCGACGATCGCCGCCACCGCGACCTTGCCGTAGCTCGGCATCCGGCCCTTGTCGTCGGCCTCGGACAGAAACGCATCCATCCGCTCCATCACCCGCTTGGCGACGCTGCCGACTTGCCCCATCCAAATCGGGCCGCCGAAGATCAGGATGTCGTGGTCGAGAATTTTCTTCCGCAACGCCGGCCAGTCGTCGCCATCACCCTCGTCCGAGGTCACGCCCGGCTTGATGTCGAGCGCGGCGACGCGGACGGTTTCGGTCACTTCGACGTCGCGATCGGCGAACGCTTTCGTCAGCACCGCGATCATCGCATCGGTCGAAGAACTCTCCGACGGATCGGCCTTGAGCGTGCAGTTGAGCGCGATGGCGCGGAGAGCCATTGGAATACCTCATGAATTGCCCGCTCAATCGAGCAGACGAGCGGGCATCCCGGACGGTTCCCAAACAACGCGGCGAATGCGCGATGCGCCGTCTGTCTCAGGCCACCTTTTGCTGACGATAAGAAAGGATCAGGTAGATCAAGCTAAACATAATATGCCTTCGTTAAATTGCTGCGCTGCAGCGTGACAGGCGATATGGCCGCGCCCGTGCGTCAAGCAATTGCATTATCGACATTCGCGATTGCAGGCTGTTTCCCGCGCATGGGCCGGTTCATCATCTCGTTTGCCGATGCCCTGGGCTGTGGCACAAGCCGCCGCCGATGACCGCCGCATCCCTCGCCACCTTCGCGATCTGCCTTGCCGCAACTGCCGGCATCCTCGTGCGGCCGTGGCGGCTGCCCGAGGCGATCTGGTCGTGCCTCGGCGCGGTGGCGCTGGTCGCGCTCGGGCTGCTGCCGCTCGGGCTAGCCGGGGTCGCGGTGGGGAAGGGGCTCGACGTCTATCTGTTCCTCACCGGCATGATGCTGCTGTCGGAGATGGCGCGGCGCGAGGGGTTGTTCGACTGGCTCGCCGGGCACGCGATGCGTTGGGCGCGGGGCTCGCAGATGCGGCTGTTCGCGCTCGTCTATGCGATCGGCGTGGTGGTGACCGCGTTCATGTCGAACGACGCGACCGCGGTCGTGCTCACCCCTGCGGTGTTCGCCGCCGCGCGCAAGGCCGAGGCCGATCCGCTGCCCGCCTTGTTCGCCTGCGCGCTGGTCGCCAATGCGGCGAGCTTTGTGCTGCCGATCTCCAACCCCGCGAACCTCGTCCTCTACGGCGGCGCGATGCCGCCGCTCGGGGCGTGGCTGGCGGCGTTCGCGCTGCCCTCGTTGCTGGCGGTACTCGCCACATTCGCCATGTTGCGCTTAGTCATGGGCCAGCACCTCGCCGGCCCCTGCCGCGTCGAGGGCGACGAAGCGCCGCTCGGTGCCGGCGCGGGCATCGCGCTTGCCGGCATCGTCGCCACCGCGTTGTTGCTGCTCGTCATGTCCGCGCTTGATCGCCCGCTCGGCCTGCCGACCTCGATCGCCGGTGCCGCCACTGCCGCCGTCCTGCTCCTCCGCGACCGCGCCGGCGGCTGGACCGCGATCCGCAGCGTCTCCTGGAGCGTGCTGCCGCTCGTTGCCGGGCTGTTCGTGCTGGTCGAAGCACTCGATCGCCTCGGCCTGATTGCCGAGCTGGCGCGCCTGCTCCATCCCGACGCCACGACGGCCGCGGCATTCGGTGGCGGGATCGCGATCGTCTCGAACCTGATCAACAACCTCCCCGCCGGCCTGATCGCCTCGAGCGCGCTCGCGCAGGCGCATCCCGGCCAGCTCGTCACCGACGCCGCGCTGATCGGCGTCGATCTCGGCCCCAATTTGTCGATCACGGGCAGCCTGGCGACGATCCTGTGGCTCACCGCGATCCGCCGCGAGGGCGAGGACGTCACCTTCTGGCGCTTTCTCAAGGTCGGCGCCGCGGTGATGCCCCCGACGCTGATCCTCGCTTTAGCTGCGCGGCTGGCGATCGGCTGACTTCAATAGCCCGGATTCGCGGATAGTTGCAGCACAATCCAGGCGAGGAGGGCCGACATCAACAGGCCCCAAACCAGCATCGGCCAGGTCTTGCGTCGCGCGTCCCTGACCGATTGGACGACACAATAGGCCAAGATCGGCAGTAGGGCGATCACCGCAAAGATTGCCAATCGCGTGCTCCCGTCAAGAGGTCGGCGGCGTTCCCTCAATTCCCCATCATCAGGTCGCCGAACGACCCCAGAACCGATCCTTCGCCCTTGTTGCCGCCGTGCCCGCCGGCCGCCTGCAGCATCCGCCCGGCGAGGCGCGAGAAGGGGAGGGACTGGATCCAGATCTTGCCCGGCCCGCGCAGCCGCGCGAAAAACGCGCCTTCGCCGCCGAACACCATCGACTTCACCCCGCCGGCGCGGACGAGATCGAAATCGATCGTCGGGGTGAACGCGGCGATGCAGCCGGTGTCGACATGGATTTCCTCGCCCGGCGCCAGCTCGCCCTCGACGATCGCGCCGCCCATCTGCGCGAACACCCAGCCGTCGCCGTCGAGCCGCTGCATGACGAAGCCTTCGCCGCCGAACAGCCCGGTCATTACCCGCTTCTGGAAATAGATGCCGAGCTGCACCCCGCGCGCCGCGCACAGGAAGGCATCCTTCTGGCAGATCAGCGTGCCGCCCACGTCGCTGAGCTTCAGCGGCACGATCGCGCCCATGATCGGCCCGGCAAAGGCGACCCGCGCCTTGCCGGCATGGCCGCGATGCGTGAAGACGGTGGTGAACAGACTCTCGCCGGTCACGAGCCGCTTGCCGGCGCCGACCAGCTTGTCCATGAACCCGCCGCCTTGCGAGCCCGCGCGGCCGTCGCCGAACACCGTGGTCATCTCGATATCGGCGTGCTTCCACACCATCGACCCCGCCTCGGCGACCGCGCTCTCGCCCGGATCGAGCTCGATCTCGACGAACTGCAGCTCCTGCCCCTTGATCTCGAAGTCGATGTCGTCGGCGATGCTGTCACGGCGCTGATGCGACCAGGGGCTGGGGCGGTCCATGCGGGGGCTCCTATAGTAGTGTGCTACCCCACTATAGCGCACCATCGCGTCGTCGTCATGCCGGACTTGTTCCGGCATCCAACCATCCAGGAGCGGTAGCGTTTGCGGCTCGTTGGACCCCGGAACAAGTCCGGGGTGACGGCTAAAATCGAAAGGGGCGCCCGGATCGCTCCGGACGCCCCTTGCAATTCACCGCCGCAGCAAAGCTGCGCCGTCGGTCCTCGCTGCGCGAGGCCGGCCGACAGCGCCTGTGCGCTTTCGCGCACCGGCCGGGCGTCGCCGGCCTCAGGCGCTGTAGTACATATCGTACTCGACCGGGCTCGGCGTCGTCTCGAAGCGGATCACGTCTTCCCACTTCAGGTCGGCATAAGCGTCGATCTGGTCCTTTGTGAACACGTCGCCCTTCAGCAGGAACTCGTAATCGTCCTGCAGCGCGATCAGCGCCTCACGCAGGCTCCCGCAAACCGTCGGCACGTTGACCAGCTCGGCGGGCGGCAGGTCGTAGAGGTTCTTGTCCATCGCGTCGCCGGGATGGATCTTGTTCTGGATGCCGTCGAGCCCGGCCATCAGGATCGCCGCATAGCAGAGATACGGGTTGGCCATCGCGTCGGGGAAACGGAACTCGACGCGTTTCGACTTGGTGCCGGTGCCGTAGGGAATGCGGCACGAGGCCGAGCGGTTGCGGCTCGAATAAGCGAGCAGCACCGGCGCCTCGAAGCCCGGGACCAGCCGCTTGTAGCTGTTGGTCGTCGGGTTGGTGAAGGCGTTGAGGGCACGGGCATGCTTGATCACCCCGCCGATGAAATAGAGGCAGGTGTCCGACAGCCCGGCATAACCGTTGCCGGCGAACAGTGGCTCCTTGCCGTTCCAGATCGAGAAGTGCGTGTGCATCCCCGATCCGTTGTCGTCCTTGATCGGCTTGGGCATGAACGTCGCGGTCTTGCCGTAGGCGTGCGCGACCTGGTGGACGACGTACTTGTAGATCTGCATGCGATCGGCGGTCTGCGTCAGCGTGCCGAAGGTCAGGCCCAGCTCGTGCTGCGCGGCCGCCACCTCATGGTGGTGCTTGTCGCACGGCAGGCCCATCTCGATCATCGTCGAGACCATCTCGCCGCGGATGTCGACCGCCGAATCGACCGGCGCGACCGGGAAATAACCGCCCTTGGCGCGCGGGCGGTGGCCCATATTGCCGCCTTCGTAATCGCGGCCCGAATTGCCCGGCAGCTCGATATCGTCGATCTTGTAATAGCTCGTCGAATAGCTGTTCTCGAACTTCACGTCGTCGAACATGAAGAACTCGGCCTCGGGGCCGACATAGACGGTGTCGCCGATGCCGGTCGTGCCCAGATACGCTTCGGCGCGCTTGGCGGTGGTGCGCGGGTCGCGCGAATAGCCTTCGCCGGTCGACGGCTCGACGATGTCGCAGAACATCACCAGCATCGGCGTCGCCGAGAACGGGTCGGTATAGACCGCGTCGAGATCGGGCATGAGGATCATGTCGCTCTCGTTGATCGCCTTCCAGCCGGCGATCGACGATCCGTCGAACATCAGGCCGTCGGTCAGCTCATCCTCGCCGATCAGGCCGGCGACCATCGTCAGATGCTGCCACTTGCCCTTGGGGTCGGTGAAGCGGAGATCGATCCACTCGATTTCCTCGTCCTTGATCTTCTTCAGGATGTCGTCGGCTTTGTTGGCCATGGTCGGTGTTTTCCTCTTACGTCACCCCAGCGAAGGCTGGGGTCTATGTCTCTCTCGGGTGGCATTTCAGCCAGTCTTGGACCCCAGCGTGCGGTGGGGTGACGGGGGTTCAGATCGCCTCGTCGTCGCGTTCGCCGGTGCGGATGCGGAGGGCTGTTTCGACCGGAATGACGAAAATCTTGCCGTCGCCGATCCGGCCGGTTTGCGCGGCTGCGGCGATGGCTTCGACGGTGCGCTCGGCCAGGCCATCCTCGACCACGACTTCGAGCTTCACCTTGGGGAGAAAGTCGACGACATATTCGGCGCCGCGATAGAGCTCGGTATGGCCCTTCTGGCGCCCGAAGCCCTTCGCCTCGGTGACGGTGATCCCCGAGACGCCGACTTCGTGCAGCGCTTCCTTCACTTCATCGAGCTTGAACGGCTTGATGATCGCTTCGATCTTCTTCATCTGGTTCCCAGTCCCCGCGTCCCGTGACCTTACAATAAACGTGCCAGCCCGCGGCCCCTCGGGAGTCCGTCGGACATTCGCCGAATGCGTGCCGAAATTCAGGGCACCGGCTGCTCGTTGCCCAAAATTGCGGCATCTTCGCGCTTGATGGCCAAGCATCGCACAGCGTCACCCGGCGAGGGAAGGGCTAAATCCGTGATCCAATCGCGGCTTGCCGCGTTGGCGAGGCGATGGACCGTGCGATCCCCACCGACTGGCTCGCCCCGCCGAACCTGCGTGCAGCGAGCGATGCGCAGCGTGCGATCGCCTCGGCGGCCGAACATGAAGACCGCATCGGCCCGGTCGCGATGCTTGCCGGCGTCGATACCTCGATGAAATGGCGTGACACGCGCGGTCCGATCCACGCCGCCGTTGCGCAGCTCGACTGGCCCAGCGCCCGCGTCCTGCCCGCGCACGTCCTGACGATGGTGCCGCCGATCCCGTACGTCCCCGGCTATCTCGGCTTTCGCGAGGTCCCCGCATTGCTCGCGATCCTCGAACAGATGCCGCACACGCCTGATCTGCTGCTGATCGACGGGCAGGGCATCGCCCATCCGCGCCGCTGCGGCTTCGCGACGCACCTCGGCGTGGTTGCCGATCTGCCCACGATCGGCTGCGCCAAGAGCATCCTGTGCGGCAAGGTCGAGGGCGATCTCGGCCCCGCCGCCGGCGACACCGCACCCCTGATCGATCGCGGCGAGCAGGTCGGCGTCGCCCTGCGCACCCGCCCGCGCGCTAACCCGATCTATGTCAGCATCGGCCACCGCGTCTCGCTCGAAACCGCGATCGCCTGGGTGATGAACCTCACCGACGGCCGCCGTCTGCCGCTCCCCATCCGCCTCGCGCATGATGCCGCCAACGCCGCGCGTCGGTCGGTCGAGAAACGCTGACGGCGGGCAAGCGCTGTTCGCACTTGCAGCATTTCGTCGGCTGGGCTAGGAGAGCCGCGCTTTCACCGGACCCGGCTTGCCGGGTGGCTCGGCCCGGCGCCTATCCCCGGGACAACCCACGCATCGCGCCGCCGTCCGTGCGGCTTTGAATCGCCGCCGCTTTTCAGCGCCGTGCGGGCGATGCCCCGTTTAAGACAGAAAAATCATCATGCTCAACCTCGCCGCGATCAGACGCGACTGGTTTTCCAACGTGCGCGCCGACGTGCTTGCCGGCATCGTCGTCGCGCTCGCGCTCATTCCCGAAGCGATCGGCTTTTCGGTCATCGCCGGGGTCGATCCCCGCGTCGGGCTCTATGCCTCCTTCTCGATCGCCGTGATCATCGCCTTTGCCGGCGGGCGGCAGGGCATGATCTCCGCCGCGACTGCCTCGGTCGCCGTCGTGATCGTGCCGCTCGTCCACGATTACGGCGTCGACTACCTCTTCGCCGCCACGATCCTGATGGGCGTCTTCCAGGTGATTGCCGGGCTGCTCCGCCTCGATCTCCTGATGAACTACGTGTCGCGCTCGGTCGTCACCGGGTTCGTCAACGCGCTCGCGATCCTGATCTTCATGGCGCAATTGCCGCAGCTCATCCATGTGCCGCCCGTCACCTATCTGCTCGTCGCGGTTGGGCTCGCAATCATCTACCTCTTCCCGCGGCTGACCAGAGCCGTTCCGTCGCCGCTCGTAGCGATCGTCGTCTTGACGCTGGTCACCTTCTATGGCGGCATTCACGTCAATACCGTCGGCGATATGGGCAAGCTGCCCACTGCGCTGCCGGCAATCGCGCTGCCGCACGTTCCGCTCAGCCTCGCCACGCTCAAGATCATCGCGCCTTATTCGCTGACGATGGCGGCGGTCGGCCTGCTCGAATCGATGCTGACGGCGCAGATCGTCGACGATCTCACCGACACGCCCTCGAACAAAGCGCGCGAGATGCGCGGGCAGGGGATCGCCAACTTCTTCACCGGGTTCCTCGGCGGCATGGGCGGCTGCGCGATGATCGGCCAGTCGGTGATCAACGTGAAGTCGGGCGGCCGGTCGCGGCTGTCGACGCTGGTGGCTGGCGTGTTCCTGCTGTTCCTGCTCGTCGTGCTCAACCCGCTGGTCGCGATCATTCCGATGCCCAGCCTCGTCGCGGTGATGATCATGGTGTCGATCGGCACCTTCTCGTGGCGCTCGATCAGGGATGTCGGGCGTCACCCCTGGCTATCGTCGCTGGTGATGGTCGCGACTGTGGTCGTCGTCGTGTGGACCGGCAACCTCGCGGCCGGGGTCGCGGTCGGCGTCGTGCTGTCGGGGCTGTTCTTCGCCGGCAAGGTGCGCCGCATGTTCACCTTCGCCTCCAGCCTCTCGGCCGACGGCCGCACCCGCACCTACCGCGTCGCCGGCGAGATCTTCTTCGCCTCCGCCGAGCGGTTCGCCGAGGCGTTCGATTTTCGCGAAGCGCTCGACCGTGTCGTGATCGACCTGACCACCGCGCATTTCTGGGACATCACCGGCGTCGGCGTGCTCGACAAGGCGGTGATCCGCTTCCGCCGCGAAGGCATCGCGGTCGAGGTGCTCGGCCTCAACACCGCCTCCGCCTCGATGGTCGAGCGGTTCGGCGTGCATCACAAGCCGCACGCCGCCACGCTCATCCCCGCGCACTAGGCGACGACGCCGGTGCCCCCCAGGGACACCGGCGTCGCGCTCCTCGGCTTACAGCGCGATCGCGCCGACCACCGCGGTCTTCCCGAACGCCGTCTTGTACGCCGCTGAGGCATTGGGATACTGATTGTTGCTCAACTGACCCTTGAACGCCGAGTTCGAGTTCCAGTAGTTCTGATAGACGACATGGTGGTCGCTGAACCACTTCTGCGCCTGCTGGATGTACGGGCCCGCCGTGTCCGAATTGACGCCCCATTCGTCATAAGCGGTCGGCTTGTGGTGCTGCGCTGCGAAGTCCTGGTTCCATTGCAGACCCCATTTCTGCGTGACCATCGTGTTCCACGCCTTGTTCGGATCGGTGCCGAGCCACTTCGTATCGTAATAGAAGTCCATGCCGATCAGATCGACCACGTCGTCGCCCGGATAGGCCGTGCTCGGATCCATGCCGACGCTGCCGACATTGGGCGTCCATTCGAACTTGAAGCGGTTGGGCGAGACCGACCGGAACGCCGCGACGAAGTGGCGATACGCCGCCTTGTACTGCTCCGCCTTGCCGACTGCGGACCACGGGAAATAGCCGTTGCCGTTGAACTCCCAGCCGACGCGCAGCATGATCTGCTTGTCGTTCGGCCACTGGCTGACGAACTGCTGCGCCATCGCCTTGTACTTGGCGTCATACGCCCCCGTCGCCGCGGCGTCGAGGGTCGCGCCCTGCGGGATCAGCGGCACCGACCAGACGATGTCGGTGCTGAGCGAGCGGAACAGCCCCGCCTGCCAGCCGAAGCAGCTCAGCATCGCATCCCAGCTCGAATGATCGCCGTGCAGCTCGATCTCGTCGACATGCCGGCCCAGCCAGTTCTGGAACTGCCCGACCTGCGCCGGATCGTTGCCGACGAAGATCGACAGCCGCGTCGCCCCGCTGCTCGTCGATGAAGCCGTCGCGGTCGGCGCCGGCGTCGGTGCAGGCGCGGGGGCCGGCGTCGGCGAGGGCGCCGGCTTGGGCGTCGGCGTGGGGGAGGGCGCCGGTGCCGGCACCACGGTTATCGGATTGCTGGTGGTATGATGCCAGCCGGACCATTGATAATGCCCCCAGGCGAGGGCCGGTCCAGCCATGATCAGCGTCGCGAGCACGCTCGCAACGCTCCCTTTCTTGGTAATCTTCATTATCGCGACCTCACAAGATGCCCGATCTTCGCCGGACAGATGACTCCGTTCGCAAGATTCCGTCATGAAATCCGCGAGTAAATTGACCGATTATATTGATGAGAGAGCGCGACGGGCCCGTCGCCTCTACTCGGCAATATCCTGCTTAATCGACGGGGCATTGCCCCGTGACTTGCCAGGCGGAAGCCACCTTTGAGGGTGATCGCGGGGTTGCACAGCCCGCCGCCCCAGGCAACGCGGCATACGTATATTTACGGTGAACGCAGACCAATCCGCGACGGACCGAAACCGCCGCGTTTCCGCGCCCTCAGGCGCGCTCGGGGGCCGGCAAGCGTGGCAGCTTGCCTTCCTTGCGCAGCCGCCGTTCCATCGCGGCGAGCTTCTTCTCGAGCGAGGCGTTCACCTCCTCGGCCGTCCGGTTGATGACGATCCGCGTCCCCCGCGATCCGCCCGGCCGCGGCGACCCGTTCATCGCCGCGCCGTCGCCCGCTTCGTCCTTCGCCTTCGCCGCCGCATCGCCGCCAAAGCCGCGCTGGAGCAGCAGCCGCAGCAGCGAATCCGAATAGCGCCGTTTGTGCCCGACCAGCTTGCCGCCCTGCACGATCGGCTCCTCCCAGCCGATCACGGCGCGCTCATAGGCGGCCTGCTCGATCGTCGGCATCGCCTTGGCGAGCGCGCGATCCCAGGCGCGCGCGAACGCGGCAGAGCGCTTCTTCATCCGATAGGCTGAGGTATTCGAAATCCCCGCCCGGGCGCAGGCATCGCGCACGCACCCGGTCTGCGAGAGCGCCCGCAAAAACGTCCGCTGCCGCGCCGGCGTCCACCCGTCGTGCCGCACGCGATAGCCTGCGATCAGGCCGTTGTCCGTTTTCGGCCCGCTCATAAGTCCTCCCGCCGTCATCAAATTCAATGACACATAACCCATTTGGTACAAAAACGCAAGACAAACTTGGCGAGAGCGTTCGGATGGATAAGGCAGTGATCGTTCCTACGACATTCGCAAGGCCGTGAAGTAATATGGTTGCTAGCGGCCAGTAAAATTCGGAACTTCGAACGAGGTCGCGTCATAGAAATCTGGTACCTCGCCAGGCAAATTCGCGTATTTAGAAGGAATGGGACGCCCTCGCTGTTCGCGCCTCGGCTTACATTAGCTGTAGTCCTCTATGGCGTGTCAGCGGCTCATAGGGCAGAATTCTAGGCATGGAATTCAGGCCTAAATCAGGATCGTGGGTAGCGCCGAATGGTGCTGCCATCTTTGAGAGCGGTAGCTTTTGGGCTGGGCTAGAGGGAATCACAATTACGGAGCCGACCGAACTTATATCCGGGCTCTTTGTGGAACCATGTTACGGCGCCGTCTTCGCGCACCCTGTTTTGGCAGTGAATCGTCCGGCGCGTTCTGGTGCGGCCCACCCGGGTCCTTGGTTCGCTTGTCGGGGAGGGCACAGAAACATCGAGGTTCGCTGTCAGCTTCACATGCCTGCTGCGACCCAACCTTTCTACCAATCTAGGGTTGCCTCGGTTTGGCTTGCCGCGGCAGCCCTCCGGTTGTTGTTGTGCGCCCCTATCCGCATGGCCGTTTTGTCAGACATCCCCTTCGCTGGTTTGAGCGGTGGCACTGAGCTCCAGCCAACGCTGATTAGTATTGAGCAAGCCGGCTCATACACGCTTCCCGCCGACCTTAACGTAGCTGGCTATACGCAAGCTTGGAGCTCGCTTCTATCGGCGCTGATCGTCGCAATGAGTGACGAACGATTTAGGAGAGCTTTCTTGTATCTCGATGCGGCTTGGTGGGTAGGTTCAAGCGCAGCTTTCCTCGTTGCTCTTTGGACCTCCCTAGAGGCTCTATTGCTCGATCCGGATACGGTGGGCATCAAGCGCGCTCTTGCAGCGCGGATTTCCGCGCTGCTAGCTACTTCTCCGGCCGAACGCGACCGTTTGTTCAACAAGGTCTCCGACCTATACGGCATTCGGTGTGAAAGCGCCCACGAGGCGCTCAACCCGGATTTATTGCCCGTGCAGGATTCGGCCCGGTTAGCTGGGGCCGTGTTCTTTGCGAGGGCCGGAGCGGCGATAGGCGAAAAATGGTGACTGCCTGGCTTGTTACCTTGCGGAGCTAATTGGGATTAGATGTGCCGAGAAGTCTGCGCATAATGATTGATCGCGGAAGAAGTCGACTGGTACGGTGATTGACGCACTTCCTCGGCTCCCGCTCTTTTCCCGCACACTTCGCCATGCAAGCAATCAGTTAAACGCCCTCGCCACCATCTCGATCGGCAAAAACAGCGTCCGGCTATCCGCCGGATATTCCAGCCACTCCGCGCAGCGCAGGTAAAACCGCTTCGCCGCCTCGTCCTTGGCCTGCACCAGCACCGCGCCGATCCCGATGCTCTGGGATGCCACCGCGATCCGGCGCAGCGCGTCGGCGAGCAGGTCGGCGCCGAGGCCGCGGCCCGCATGGCTCTTGCTCACCGCCAGCCGGCCGATCACCGACACGGGCACGCTGTCGGGCGCGTTGCGGCGCAGCTTGCCCGGCGCCGCCTGCCGCTCGACGGCGCCCGCCGAAATGCAGAAATAGCCGACCACGCGCGCCCCCTCACAAACCACATAGGTTCGCGAAAACCGGCTCTCGTTCTTCAACGCCCGCTGTTTCAGCCAGTCGTCGAGCGCCGGCTGTCCGCAATCGAAATCGGCAACATCGTGATCGGCGGTCAGCGGGACGGGGGCCGATAGTCTCACCGGCGCGCGCGTGCCGAGCGGCTCACGCCTCCCATGCCGGCGTCCGCCGCAGCAGCGCGCGCCGCTTGGGGCCGGGGGTAGGGGGATTGTCCAGCGCGTCGACGAACGCCGCATAGCGCGCGTCGTCGAGCACGAAGAGCCGCTGATCGAGCAGCACGTCGATCGCCTGTGTCCGCGCGCTGTCGATCATGAACTCCGTCCGCGTCTTGCCCAGCACGGCGGCCGCATCGTCGATCAACTGCCGCGTCGTCGACTCCATGCGCAGGTTGATGCTGCGTTTCAGCGTAACAGGGCCGACCTTCTTGGCGCGTACACGAGTGCGCGGGTCGGGAAGGGCGGTCTGCTTGCTCATCCTCAAGATTTAGAACGGGTATTGACAATGTCAATACGGGAGCAGCATCCGCTCGGCCAACGCGCACGACGCCCAACCCCTTCCCCAACTCCCGCCCCCTTGCTAAGGCCGCCGCGACTCTGGCGCACGCCCGAGACCCCGCCGACGCGCCCGCGCAGCATCCTGCTGCCTCCCCGCGCGCGCCGGCCAGGCAGATACGGAAAGGCAGTACCCATGACCGCGATCGGCAACGACACGCTCGGCACCCGCGATACGCTGGAAGCCGGCGGCAAAAGCTACAGCTATTATTCGCTCAGCAAAGCGGCGGCGAAATATGGCGATGTCTCGCGGCTGCCCTTCTCGATGAAGGTGCTGCTCGAAAACATGCTGCGCTTCGAAGACGGCAAGACGGTCACCACCGATGACGTCCAAGCGATCGTCGATTGGCAGCAGGAGCGCCGCAGCGATCGCGAGATCCAGTATCGCCCGGCGCGCGTGCTGATGCAGGATTTCACCGGCGTCCCCTGCGTGGTCGATCTCGCCGCGATGCGCGATGCGATCACCAAGCTCGGCGGCGAGGCGGAGAAGATCAACCCGCAGGTCCCCGTCCACCTCGTCATCGATCACTCGGTGATGGTCGACGAATTCGGCACCCCCAAGGCGTTCGAGGATAACGTCGCGTTCGAATATGCCCGCAACATGGAACGCTACGAGTTCCTCAAATGGGGCTCGAAGGCGCTCGACAATTTCCAGGTGGTGCCGCCGGGCACCGGCATCTGTCACCAGGTCAATCTCGAATATATCGGCCAGGCGGTGTGGCATTCGGCCGGCCCGGACGGCGGCGAGGTCGCCTATCCCGACACGCTGGTCGGCACCGACAGCCATACGACGATGATCAACGGCCTCGGCGTGCTCGGCTGGGGCGTCGGCGGGATCGAGGCGGAAGCCGCGATGCTCGGCCAGCCGGTCTCGATGCTGATCCCCGAGGTCGTCGGCTTCAAGCTGACCGGCAAGTTGAACGAGGGCATCACCGCGACCGACCTCGTGCTCACCGTCACGCAGATGCTGCGCGCGCGTGGAGTGGTCGGCCGCTTCGTCGAATTCTACGGCCCCGGGCTCGAGAGCCTGACGCTCGCCGATCGCGCGACGATCGCCAATATGGCGCCCGAATATGGCGCGACCTGCGGCTTCTTCCCGGTCGACGGCAAGACCATCGATTATATGCGCCTCACCGGCCGCACCGACGATCAGCTCGCGCTTGTAGAGGCCTATTGCAAGGCGCAGGGCATGTGGCACACCGGCGAGCAGGACCCGGTGTTCACCGACACGCTCGAGCTCGACATGGGCGGCGTCCACGCGTCGCTCGCCGGGCCGAAGCGCCCGCAGGACCGCATCACCCTCAACAAGGTCGACGAGGTGTTCAACGGCGACCTCTCCAAGGTCTATGACAAGCAGCGCCCGGCGCGCGTCGCGGTCGAGGGCAAGAGCCACGACATCGGCGACGGCGACGTCGTCATCGCCGCGATCACCAGCTGCACCAACACCTCGAACCCCGCCGTGCTGATCGCCGCCGGGTTGGTGGCCCGCAAGGCCCGCGCGAAGGGGCTGACGCCCAAGCCGTGGGTCAAGACCAGCCTCGCGCCCGGATCGCAGGTCGTCACCGACTATCTCGACAAGGCCGGCCTCACCGAAGACCTGAACGCGATGGGCTTCAACCTCGTCGGCTATGGCTGCACCACCTGCATCGGCAATTCGGGGCCGCTCGCCGCGCCGATCTCGAAGGCGATCAACGACAACAACCTCGTCGCCGCCTCGGTCCTCTCGGGCAATCGCAACTTCGAAGGCCGCGTCTCGCCCGATGTGCGCGCCAACTTCCTCGCCAGCCCGCCGCTCGTCGTCGCCTATGCGCTGAAGGGCACCGTCACGCAGGACATGGAAGCCACCCCGATCGGCCAGGGCGCGGACGGCGGCGACGTGTTCCTGCGCGACATCTGGCCGACCAATCAGGAAGTCCGCGACCTGATGGACGCCAACATCGACGACGACATGTTCCGCTCGCGCTACGGCAACGTCTACGCCGGCGACGAGAAATGGCGCGACATCCAGGTCGAAGGCTCGGAGGTCTTCCAGTGGCGCGCCGGCTCCACCTACGTCGCCAATCCGCCCTATTTCGACGGCATGGGCATGACCCCCGCGCCGGTCTCCGACATCATCGAGGCGCGTCCGCTGGCGATCCTCGGCGATTCGATCACCACCGACCACATTTCGCCGGCGGGCAGCATCAAGGCGGATAGCCCCGCGGGCGTGTATCTGCAGGAGCACCAGGTCGCGAAGCAGGATTTCAATTCCTACGGCTCCCGCCGCGGCAACCACGAAGTCATGATGCGGGGGACATTCGCGAATATCCGCATCAAGAACGAAATGGTCCCCGGCATCGAAGGCGGCATGACCAAATATGATGGCGAAGTCATGCCGATCTACGACGCCGCGATGCGCTACAAGACCGACGGCACCCCGCTGGTCGTCGTCGCCGGCAAAGAATACGGCACCGGCTCGTCGCGCGACTGGGCGGCCAAGGGCACCGTCCTCCTCGGCGTCCGCGCCGTCATCACCGAAAGCTTCGAGCGCATCCACCGCTCGAACCTCGTCGGGATGGGCGTGCTGCCGCTGCAGTTCGCGGAGGGGGTGACGCGCCAGAGCCTCAAGCTCGACGGCAGCGAGAGCTTCACGATCCACGACGTGGCGAACATCCGCCCGCGCCAGGACGTAACGGTCAGGCTGACCCGCGCCGACGGCTCGACCGAGACCTTCCAGACGCGATGCCGGATCGATACCGTCAACGAGCTCGAATATTATCTCAACGGCGGCATCCTGCAGTACGTGCTGCGGAAGCTCGCCGCGAGCTGACAGGGGCCCCCAAGGCCAAAGAAAAAGCCCCTGCGTCGGGAGCGCAACGCAGGGGCTTTTCGTTGCCCGAAGCGGGCGATCAGGCGGCGAGCGCCATTTCCTGATTGTCATTGTGCTCGGCGACCGGCTCGACCGCCGCGCTCCGCCGGTTCGGCGCGATCTTGTGCGAGATCCACAGCGCCGCGCCGAGCCCGAAATAGGTGCCCACGACGGCAACCGGACTCCAGATCATCGGAATCGCCAGCGCGATGCGCAGGATGTTCGGATGAAAGCCGAACTCGCGACCGATCCCCTCGCACACGCCGAGCAGCGTGTCGGGACGATTGAACAGGGCCTGGTTGGCGGAGCTGGACACGGGAAACTTCCTTTTTCTTCGATGGCGTTGCGCGCCGGTTGCGAACGACCGGACATCAGCAAGCGTCGTGCCAACCCTATAAACGCCCAACATTTCAATGCGATGAATATTTGTTCGCACATGCAAAATAATTTGCAAGTGGCGTAGATCGCCAAGCCCCGGCGAAATCCGCCAGATTGCCGGAACGATGGGGGGAAGCAAATGGCGGACAATGGGAGGTTTTCGGCCGTCCCCGCGACCCTACATGGGGGCGACGTTTGACGAGGAGACTGCGCGTGACTGATCTTTCCGCCGCCGGCACCTACAAACTCGGCGACCGCATGGTGAAGCGGCTCGGCTACGGCGCGATGCAGCTTGCCGGGCCCGGGGTGTTCGGGCCGCCCAAGGATCATGACGCGGCCATCGCGGTGCTGGGGGTGGCGGTCGAGGCCGGGGTCGATCATATCGACACCAGCGACTTCTACGGGCCGCACGTCGTCAACCGGCTGATCCGCGAGGCGCTGTATCCCTACCCGGACGACCTGGTGCTCGTCACCAAGGTCGGCGCGAAGCGCGGCGACGACGCCTCGTGGAACCCGGCGTTTTCGGCCGACGAGCTGGAAAGCGCGATCCGCGACAATCTCCGCAACCTCGGCGTCGAGCAGGTCGAGATCGTCAACCTGCGGTTGATGTTCGGCATCCACGGGCCGGCGGAAGGCTCGCTCGAGGCGCCACTGACCGCGCTCGCCGAGCTCCAGCGCAAGGGGCTGATCCGGCATATCGGGCTCAGCAACGTCACGCCGAAGCAGGTCGAGGAAGGCCGCAAGATCGCCGAGATCGTCTGCGTGCAGAACCAGTACAATGTCGCGCATCGCGAGGACGACGAGCTGGTCGACGCGCTCGCCGCCGACGGCATCGCCTATGTGCCGTTCTTCCCGCTCGGCGGGTTCAGCCCGTTGCAGTCGGACACCCTGTCGTCGGTGGCGGCCGATCTCGGCGCGACGGTGATGCAGGTGGCGCTGGCGTGGTTGTTGCAGCGCTCACCCAACATCCTGCTGATCCCGGGCACCTCGTCGCTCGGCCATCTGCGCGAAAATCTCGCGGTCGCCGGGATGGCGCTGCCCGACGAGGCGATCGAGCGGTTGGACGCGATCGCCTCGTCCTGACCGATCAGGCCGCTTCGTCGGTCGCTTTGCCAGCGCGCGGGCGGCCGTAGATGAAGTAGACGATCAGCCCGAGCGCATTCCAGCCTAGGAAAAACAGCTCGGTCTTGGTCGGCAGGCTGAAGAACAGGTAGATGCAGCCTGCAATCGCCACCGTGCCGACCAGCGGCGCGAGGGGCGTGCGGAAGGTGCGCTTCGCATCGGGCTCGCGCCGGCGCATGACGAGCATGCACACCGACACCGCGGTAAACGCCGCCAGCGTGCCGGCATTGGCGAGCGCGGCGATGGCGTCGATCGGGGCGAGCCCGGCGATGATCGCGACGAGGATCGCGGTGATTATCGTGATCCGCACCGGCGAACCGCGCTTCGAAACCACCGCGAGGCTTTCGGGCAGCAGGCCGTCGCGCGCCATCGTGAAGAAGATGCGGCTCTGGCCGAACAGGAAGCCGAGCAGCACCGTCGGCAAGGCGACCACCGCGCTGACCGCCAGGATCGTTGCGACCACCGGCTGGTGGATCTGGCGCAGGATGACCGCCAGTGGATCGGGGCTGTTGGCGAAGGCGGTGAAGTGCAATGCGCCGACCGCGGTGATGCCGATCAGGATGTAGATCGCAACGCACGCGACCATCGACCCGACGATGCCGATCGCGAGATCGCGGCCCGGATTCTTGGTTTCCTCCGCCGCGGTCGAGATCGCGTCGAAGCCGTAAAAGGCGAAGAAGATGATCGCCGCCGCCGCCATCACCCCGCGCGCGACGACTGCGCCGTCGGGGCCGGCGACCGCCGACTTGGCGAAGCCGTAGGGCATGAAGGGGTGGAGGTTGGCCGCGTCGAAATGCGGCAGCGCGATGACGACGAACAGCGCCAGCGCGAGCATCTTGATGACGACGAGGATAGCGTTGAGCGTCGCGCTCTCCTTAGTCCCGGCGCTGAGGATCGCGGCGACCACGGCGATGATGAAGATCGCCGGTGCGTTGATGATCCCGCCCAGATCGGGGCCCTGGGTCAGGGCGTGGGGGAAGCCGATCCCCTCCAACAAGGGCGACGCATAGCCCGACCAGCCGACCGCAACGGTCGACACGACCAGTGAATATTCGAGGATCAGGCTCCAGCCGATCACCCAGGCGATGATCTCGCCGAGCACGGCGTAGGAATAGGTGTAGGCGCTGCCCGATGCGGGCATCATCGTCGACATCTCGGCATAAGCGAGCGCGGCGCAGGCGCAGATCACGCCGGCGATGACGAACGACAGGATGACGGCCGGCCCGGCGCGGTCGGCGCCGACGCCGATCAGCGTCAGGATGCCGGTGCCGACAATCGCCCCGACGCCGAGCGCCACGAGGTGCGGCCAGGAAAGCGTGCGGGCGAGGCGGTGCTCGCTCGGCTGGTCGGCGCCGACGGCGATGATCTTCTTGCGAAACAGATCGCTCATGGTGTCCCCCAGATAAAGGTCGAGCCCGAACCCCTTGTCCGGGGCCGAGCGGTTGGCCATAGCGTAAGGATATGACGCGAGTCCGCAACCTTTGTGCGGGTTCGCCAGCCAGAACAGAGACTTGAGGAGAGTTTGATGGATACCGCGCTCGATTTCGCGCTCGGCGAGACCGCCGACATGATCCGTGAGACGACCCGCCGGTTCGCCGCCGACAAGATCGCGCCCAAGGCCGCCGAGATCGACGAGCAGAACAAATTCGACCGCGCGCTGTGGCCGCAAATGGGCGAGCTCGGGCTGCACGGGATCACCGTCGAGGAGGAATGGGGCGGGCTCGCCTTGGGCTATCTCGAGCATGTCGTGGCGATGGAGGAGGTGAGCCGCGCCTCGGCCTCGATCGGGCTTTCCTACGGCGCGCACTCCAACCTGTGCGTCAACCAGATCCGGCGCTGGGGCAATGACGAGCAGAAGGCGAAATATCTGCCCAAGCTGATCTCAGGCGAGCATGTCGGCAGCCTGGCGATGTCCGAGGCCGGATCGGGGTCGGACGTGGTGTCGATGAAGCTCAAGGCAGAGGCGAAGGGCAACGATCGCTACGTGCTCAACGGCACCAAGTTCTGGATTACTAATGCGCCTGAGGCGGACACGCTTGTCGTCTATGCCAAGACAGACAGCGCGGCGGGGCCGAAGGGGATCACCGCCTTCCTGATCGAGAAGGGCATGGCCGGCTTCTCGGTCTCCAAGAAGCTCGACAAGATGGGCATGCGGGGCAGCGATACCGCCGAACTGGTGTTCGAGGATTGCGAGGTGCCCGCCGAGAACGTGATGGGGCCGGTCAACGGCGGCGTCGGCGTGCTGATGTCGGGGCTTGACTACGAGCGCGCGGTGCTGTCGGCGGGGCCGCTCGGGATCATGCAGGCGTGCCTCGACGTGGTGCTGCCCTATGTTCGCGAGCGCAAGCAGTTCGGCAAGCCGATCGGCAGCTTCCAGCTCATCCAAGCCAAGGTGGCAGACATGTACGTCGCGCTCAATTCGGCGCGGGCCTATGTCTACGCGGTGGCGCGGGCATGCGATGCCGGCAAGACGACGCGCTTCGACGCGGCGGGCGCGATCCTGCTGGCAAGCGAGAATGCGGTGAAGACCGCGCTCGAGGCGATCCAGGCGCTCGGCGGCGCGGGCTATACCAAGGAATGGCCGGTCGAACGCTTCCTGCGCGACGCCAAGCTCTACGACATCGGCGCGGGCACCAATGAGATCAGGCGCTTCCTGATCGGCCGCGAGTTGATCGGGACATAGGACACGTCTCCTGTCGCCCACTTTGCGATGTGAAGTGGAGAAAGTAGAGAGCCTGGCAGCGTTTTTCCGGCTTTTGCGCCGGCAACGCGCCTGCAAGAAGACGCCTTCGCGGCACTCACGCGACAGGGACGCGACACGCCCGCGCCGGTTGCGATCGACCGCGCCACGGCAACGCGGCAGTGTCACGCCTTTGCCGCCCGGCGAGGCGACGTTGACGCAACAGGTTTGCGATCGAGATGATGCGTTTTTCAAAGAGCGTTCGCCAAAGTGGCGAGGCGACGGTGTCTCAGACAATTTCCAACATTGGAAGGGCTGACGGCTTTCGCTTCACTAGCTGACATTCCATCGAGTTGCCGGACGACCCGAAACCGGCCGTTCGTTCAATCGCTCGTCGAGCAAGTATTCAGTGTGGAGGATGAGCCAAGCTCAAGTTTCGACGAACGTCCGGAACGCCTTATCAATGCCGGGATAAACTACGTCCGCCAAACTGTTGTCATCATAGGCATTCACATTGGTGATGTGTCCGTCAAAGTCGCTTACTTTGCAGAGCGTAGCTCCATCGCGCCACACCATCATCAGTCCATGTTCGTCTTCCCAATCGCATTCGCATTCTGCCACCACGTAGACGTGAGCATCGCCGTTACGTCCTGCTTCCAAGTAAATCTGCGTCGGGGTGACGTGCGTCCAGATCGCGTTTGGTGACTCCGGCGCGCTCATTTTCAACTGCCGACCATCCTCGTTCTCCACTGCCTTCTGAACATCGCAATAGTAGGCGTAAACATGGCGCGTGTCGGATAGTCTGTCTGCTGGCGTGAGCGCTAGGAACGCCTTCAACGCCGATTGCTCATCAACATCAGCCATACTGATGCCTTCTATTTCTGCCGGCTTGTCTAACCCTACGTCTGCATCGAAATACGGAACCCAAACCATCGCTGTTGCCGTCCTCTATCTGGGGCGTGATTGGCTTTGCGTCATGGATGATGACTGCGCGCCGCACCGGAGGCAAATGTCAGGTAGTTGCGGATGCGGGTCCAAAGCAGCCAGGCCGCTACCCACCCACAAGCGGCCGGAGCGCCAGAACGGGTAGGGGTGGGGCGGCGGGCGCGTGCAACCACACCTGGACCCGCGGGTCGGGGGGGCGAAACAACGTATTCCCCCCGTGCCCCAGGGACCCCCGAAACCACGCCACCAGCATGAGCC
>JBQCHO010000059.1:0-20474 GCA_051954635.1 Sphingomonas sp.
TGCCCGATGCGCTGCTGCGCGCCGGCGTGGCCGGTGCGGCACTCGCCACGCCGATGATCGCCATGCTGACGGGCGGCGCGAGCGGATCGGGGCACTTGGGCATCACCTATGACCCGCCCGCCAAATTGTTCTGGCTGCTGACGCTGCTGCGCGAACGCTGGCAGCTCTATGACATGATCTCGGCGGCGTTGCTGGTCGCGGCGCTCGTCATCGTGGCGCGCGAGCGGAAGCAAAGCGCGTTCCAGCCGCTGCTCGGCGTGTTGGCGATCGTCGCGGGGCTGACCTTTCTCGCGCTGCCGCGGCTGCTGCTCGGCGGCGCCTATGTCGATGCCAGGATCTTGGGGATTGCGTTGGCCCTGGCGCTCGTCGCGATCCGCTTTCGGCCCGGCTTCGAAACGCAGGCGCGCGCAATGGCGCTGTTCGCCGCGGCGTTTTTCGTGATGCGCATGGCGACCGGCACGGTCGCGCTCGCGCTGTTCGCGCGCGGACAGGCGCAGGCACTCGAAGTGGTCGATCACATTCCGCGCGGGGCGGCAGTGCTGGTGATGATCGACGAGCCGTGCGGGACGAGTTGGCGCAGCGACCGGCTCGAACATGTCGACGGGATCGCGCTCGCCCGTCGCGACATCTTCGACAACGCGCAGTGGGCGCTCGCCGGGCAGCAACTCATCGCGCCGCTTCATCCCGAAGCGGCGCCATATCTGGGCGATCCGTCGCAGCTCGTCTATCTGCCGGAATGCCAGTATAAAGCCACGCGCCTTGACGAGGCGATCCGCGATTTCGACCGCGGCACCTTTGATTATGTCTGGACGATGGACTTTTCCGCGGGGGCCGCCCGAGCGCGCGATATGCGCCTGATCTGGGCCAATCGGCGCAGTGCGCTGTATCGCGTGATGCGGTGAATCGCTGGCGGCGGCGCTTGTGTCGCACCGCCCCGTCCCGCTAAAGCCCCGGGGGATGGGGGACATTGACCGCGAACCGATCCATTGGTGGCAGACGCGCTGGTTCGTCGTCGCCATCGCGCTTGCCTCGATCATCCCGCTGTTGTGGCCGACGGTGCCGCCGATGGTCGACCTGCCCGGGCATATGGGGCGCTATCGTGTCCAGCTCGATATCGGGCACGATCCGTGGTTCAGCCAATGGTATCATTTCCACTGGCAGCTGATCGGCAATCTCGGCATCGATCTGCTCGTCGTGCCGCTGGCGCCGATTTTCGGGCTCGAGCTCGCGGTCAAGCTGATCGTGATGACGATCCCGCTGCTGATCGTGTCGGGGCTGCTGTGGATTTCGCGCGAGGTGCATGGGCGCATCCCGGCGACGGCGCTGTTCGCGTTGCCGCTCGCCTATAGCTACCCGCTCCATTTCGGGTTCGTGAACTTCGCGCTGTCGATGGGCCTCGCACTCAACGCCTTTGCGTTGTGGCTGCGCCTGGCGCGGCTCGATCGGCTCAAGTTGCGCGCGGCGCTGTTCGTGCCGATCTCGTGCGCGATCTGGCTGTGCCATACCTATGGCTGGGGGACGCTCGGCGTGCTCGCCTTCTCGGCCGAGCTGGTGCGGATCCACGACAAGGGCAAGGGCTGGATCAAGAGCTGGTTCCTTGCGGTGCCGCAATGTCTGCCGCTGTGCATACCGATGGTGATGATGGTCGTGTGGCGCGGCGGCAAGCATGTCGGCGGCGAAACTGGCGACTGGTTCAACTGGTGGCTCAAATGGCGTTGGGTGAAGGATATCCTGCGTGATCGCTGGAAGACGTTCGATCTCGTCTCGCTGGGGGTGATCGCGCTGCTGTTGGTCAAAAGCCTGCGCGATCGCACGATCACCTATTCGCGCAACCTGACGCTGTCGGCCCTGTGCCTGATCGCGGTCTATCTGGTGCTGCCGCGGATCGTGTTCGGATCGGCTTATGCCGATATGCGGCTGGCGCCGTTCATGCTCGCGGTGCTGGTGATCGCCCTTCGGGAACGCCCCGGCTATCACATGCGCGACGCCAATGTTGTCGCGGCGATCGGGCTGGCCTTCACGCTGGTGCGGCTGATCGCGACGACGGTGAGTTTCGGCATGTATGCGCAGACGTACAAGACCGAGCTGACCGCGCTCGACCATGTGCCCGATGGCGCGCGGGTGCTCGGGATGGTCGGGGGGAGCTGCTACGACCTGTGGTCGATGTCGCGGCTCGAGCATCTGCCGGCGATGGTGATGGTCCGCAAGCGCGGTTTCTCGAACGACCAATGGGACATGGCGGGCGCGCAGTTGATGGGGGTCGATTACCCCGCGGCGGGCGCCTTCGCGCACGATCCGTCGGAAATCGTCACGCAGCAGAAATGCCCGCGACAGCGCTGGATGACGATCGACCAGTCGCTCGCCTGGTTTCCGAGGAAGGCGTTCGATTACGTCTGGCTGATCAACCCGCCGCCTTATGATGCGCGGCTCGCCGCCGACCTGACCCCGGTGTGGCGCGCCGGAACCTCGGTGCTCTACAAGGTGCCCGAAGCGAAGCCGCCGCTCGCCGAGCGCGAGGCGGCGGTCATGCCTTCCTGAACGGCGTCATTTCGCCGAGAAATTGCTCGTCGGCCTCGATCGCGGCGCGTTCGTGGGCGAGGAACTCGGCGACGGCGTGGCGGAAGCCGGCGTCGGGGATGTAGTGCGCCGACCAGGTGGGCGTCGGCTCATAGCCGCGCGCGAGCTTGTGCTCGCCCTGCGCGCCGGCCTCGACGGTAGCGAGCCCCCGGGCGATGGCGGCGTCGATCGCCTGGTAATAGCACAGCTCGAAATGGAGGAAGGGGACGTCCTCAACGCAGCCCCAATAGCGGCCGTAGAGCGTATCGCCGCCGATCAGGTTGAGCGCGCCGGCGATCGGCTGCCCGTCGCGCTCGGCGAAGATCAGCAACACCGCTTCGGGCATGCGCTCGCCGAGCAGCGAGAAGAACGTGCGGGTGAGATAGGGGCGGCCCCATTTGCGCGCGCCGGTGTCCTGGTAGAACGCCCAGAGCGCATCCCAATCGGCCTCGGTCAGGTCGGCGCCGGTGACGTGGCGGACGGTGAGGCCGTCGAGCGCGGCGGCGCGCTCCTTGCGGATCGCCTTGCGCTTGCGCGAGGCGAGCTGGCCCAGGAAGTCGTCGAAAGTGCGATAGCCACGATTGCGCCAGTGGAATTGGGTGCCGCGGCGGATCAGCCAACCGGCCGCCTCGAACAGCGGCACCTGGTCGGGCGCGACGAAGGTCGCGTGCGCCGACGACAGGCCGTGCTGATCGGTCACCGCCTCGAGCGCGGCGATCAGCGCGGGCGCGGCGGCGGGATCGCGCAGCAGCAGGCGCGGGCCAGGCACCGGCGAGAACGGCACCGCGACCTGCAGCTTGGGATAATAGCTGCCGCCGGCGCGCTCCCAGGCATCGGCCCAGGCGTGGTCGAAGACATATTCGCCCTGGCTGTGGCTCTTGGCATATGCCGAGGCGACGGCGACGGGTGTTCCATCCGCGCCGTCGACGACGACCGGGATCGGCTGCCACCCGGCCTGCGCGGTGGCGCTCCCGGATTCCTCGAGGATCGACAGGAAAGCGTGGCGGACGAACGGATTGCCCTCGCCCGCACACGCATCCCAATCGTCCGGCGCGACCGAAGCCACGCCGGGCGCGATCCTGGCGATCACCGCATCGGTCATGCCGCGTCGATCAGTCGAGCGTGTCCTTGACCGCCTTGCCCGCCATCAGGCCGAGCACGAGCAGGATCAGGAAGATCGCGAGCGCGATGAAGAACAGGATCTTGGCGATGCCGATGAACGCACCGCCGATCCCACCGAAGCCGAGCACCCCGAGCACCAGCCCGATGATCAGGAAGAGGAAGGCGAATTTGAGCATGGTCCCGCCTTACGCCTTGCGGCTGGCTTCGAACAGGAACCAAGCGCGCTCCTCGGCCTGATCGGTCCAGTCGTCGAGGATGCCGCTGGTCGCATTGTCCTTGGCCTCGTCGACGATGTCCTTCGCCTCGCGCAATTTGTCGACGAGCTTGAGATTGTCGTCGCGCAGCTCGGCGAGCATGTCTTCAGGCTTGACGAAATCCTTGTCGTTGTCCGCGATCGACTGATGCCGCGCGATGTCGCCGATCGAACGTAGCGTGGTGTTGCCGGTCTTGCGCACGCGCTCAGCGATGGCGTCGGTGGTGGCGAGGATCTGCGCCGCCTGATCGTCGAACATCAGGTGATAATCGCGGAAATGCGGGCCCGAGGCGTGCCAGTGGAAATTCTTGGTCTTGAGGTACAGCGCGAACGAATCGGCGAGGATGCCGTTCAGCGCTTCGGCCACCGTCTTGGCGGCGTTCGACTTGAGATCGGTGGGCGTCTTGAGTGAGGCGTTGGGACTGGCCATCGCATGCTCCTGATGTCGGTGATTGTGGGTTCGAAACGACAACGGCTCACTGCCAGATTGGGTCCGGCGCGCGCATCCGCAATATACCGATGACTGTGATCGACCTGCTTCAGAGAAGACGAAGCGCGCCGAGGCCGATGATGAGCCCTGCGATCAGCAGGATCGCGGCGATTGGGCGGCGGATCGCGCGCTGGGGCAGGCGAGCGTAGGCGCGCTCGCCGATCAGCATCGCGGGAACGAGGATCGCGACGCTGCCGAGCGTCGCGCCGATCGCGGCAAGCGCGGGGATCGGGGTGCGCGCGGCGAGCGCGAAGGTGATGAACTGGCTGCGGTCGCCGATGCCGAGCGCGAGCAAGGCGGCGAGGCTGGCGACGAACGCGCCGCCGCGGAAAGTATCGGCGGGCGGTTTGGGGCGCGCCAATGCGGCACCGCCAGCGGAGACGAGCGCGAGGGCGAGCAGCAGCCTTTTGGCTTCGGGCACCAGCAGCGGCGCGACGAGCATCGCGCCGGCAGCAGCGAGCGCGTTGACGATGACGAGCGCAATGACGAGGCCGGCGATTGCTGCCGCGCGACGCTCGAAGCGGTCGCCGAGGCGCGCGGCGAGCCACGGGCCGCGATCGCTCGCCTGGGTCAGGAGCGCCGCGACCAGGGCGGCCATCAGCGCATCCATCGTTGCGATCAGCTCGTCAGGCGCACCGAGCAGGCGGCGGCATAGGCGTCGCAGGTCGGTTGGTCGGCGCGGTCGCAACCGACCGCGTCGCGCAGAACTTCGAGCCAGCCATGGACCAGCGGCCCGCGCTCGCCGCGGGCAAGCGCCGCGTCGAGGACGTGCGCGACCGAGACGGCAGGCTGCATGCCCGCCGCCTGGGCGATGCGGCGAATCGCGTCGAGATCCTGCGCCAGATCGCCGGCGCGACCGGTGCTGGCGCGTAGATCGAGCGCGGCAATGCGCTGGACGAGATCGGCGCGGGCGCCGTCGGTCATTGCGTTACGTACAGCATTCAGGCCCATCGGACCTCTCCCCCGTGTTGATGCGGGCAAGGTGCGCCTCGAATGGTTAACGGCCGCCTAAGCGCGCGCGATCGGGCGGATTGTGCCGCCGCGGCCTTGACTCGCGCGCCCGAATGCCGCATCGGCCCAGCGTTCAAGGAGCGGCGGACGCCTGTTCGCCGCTTCTGCCATTTCAGACACACGCAGGATTTCAGGTCATGGCCAAGCCGACCACCGTCAAGATCAAGCTCGTCAGCACCGCGGACACCGGGTTCTTCTACGTCACCAAGAAGAATCCCCGCACGCAGACCGAGAAGTTCACCTTCCGCAAGTACGATCCCGTCGCGCGCAAGCACGTCGAGTTCAAGGAAGCCAAGATCAAGTAATTCGCGCTGACGCGCGAATGACGCCGTCCCCGCGCAGGCGGGGACCTGGAGCCGCAAGCGGAAACGCCTGCGGCTTTTCGCGTTTTTGATCGAGAGCGGCACCAGCCAGCATCGAGCGAACGGTGCCCCGCACCGTTCAGGTCATGCCGGGGGCATGACCGACCCGATGCTCCCCCTCCCCACCTCCCAATCAGGATAATGTCTTGGGAGGTGGGGAGGGGGAGCGGGCTGGTGCGTTATTAAAAAATTGGCCGGTGCGTCGCCGCACGGGCCGTAGGTGGTCCGCAGGAGGAACCTCGTTTGGGGCGCCGCCGTCGCGCCGGCGCCCCGATTTCGTCAGCTGTTGTAGGCGCGCTCGCCATGCTCGCCGAGGTCGAGGCCTTCGCGCTCGACTTCGGGGCTGACGCGCAGGCCCGTAACCGCCTTGGCAATGTAGATCGCGATCGCGGTGCCGACCGCGGCCCAGACGATCGTCGTCACTACAGTCTGCAGTTGCACCCAGAGCTGGTGACCCATCTGCCAGTCGGCGCCGCCGGGGCCGCCGAGATAGGGAGCATAGACGACTCCGGTGCCGATCGCGCCGATCATCCCGCCGATGCCGTGGACGCCGAACGCGTCGAGCGCGTCGTCATAGCCCAGCTTGGGCTTCACCACCGAGACGGCGTAGTAGCAGACCACGCTGGCGATGGCGCCGAGCACGATCGCGCCGAACGGGCCCGAATTGCCCGCCGCGGGCGTCACCGCGACGAGGCCGGCGACGATGCCCGAGCAGAAGCCGAGCGCCGAGCCCTTGTGGCCGTTGACGCGCTCCGCGAGCATCCAGAACAGGCCGGCCGAGGCGGTGGCGACGAAGGTGTTGATCATCGCCAGCGCCGCCGAGCCGTTGGCCTCGAGCGCCGAGCCGGCGTTGAAGCCGAACCAGCCGACCCACAGCAGGCCGGTGCCGATCCCGGTCATCGTCAGCGAGTGCGGCGCCATATATTCCGTCGGATAGCCGATCCGCTTGCCGAGGATCAGCGCGGCAACCAGCGCCGAGACGCCGGCGTTGATATGGACTACGGTGCCGCCGGCGAAATCGAGCGCGCCCTTAGTGAAGAACAGGCCGTTGCCCGCCCACACCATGTGCGCGACCGGGAAATAGACGATCGTCAGCCAAATCAGAGCAAAGACCATCGCGGCGGAGAACTTCATCCGCTCGACCACCGATCCCAGGACCAGCGCGACGGTGATCGCGGCGAAGGTCATCTGGAAGCAGATGAAGACATATTCGGGGATCGCCACGCCCTTGGTGAAGGTCGCCGCGGTCGAAGCCGGGGTCACGCCGGCGAGGAACGCCTTGCCGAAGCCGGCGATGATCGCGTTGCCGCCGTCGCCGAAGGCCTCGGTATAGCCCCACATCACCCAGATCAGCATCGCGAACGCAGCGATCGCGCCGATCTGCGTCATCACCGACAGCATGTTCTTCGCGCGGACGAGGCCGCCGTAAAACAGGGCGAGCCCAGGGACGATCATCATCAGGACGAGGATCGTCGAGGTCATCATCCAGGCAGTGTCGCCCTTGTCGACGGTCGGCGCCGCGGCGGCGGCGGCGTCCTGCGCCCAGGCGGGCGCGGCGGCAAACAGCGCGAGGCCGGTCGCGGCGGTGGCGCTGGAAAGTCGGGTCGTTAGCGTCATCTGTACCCCCCTCATGCTCAAATCGCGTTGTCGTCGGTTTCGCCGGTGCGGATGCGCACCGCCTCGCCGACATCGAGGACGAAGATCTTGCCGTCGCCGATAGCGCCGGTGTTGGCCGATGCCTGGATCGCCTCGACGACGCGCGGCGCAAGGTCGGTGGCGCAAACCACCTCGACCTTGATCTTGGGCACCATGTTGGTGCTGTATTCGGCGCCGCGATAGATTTCGGTCTGGCCCTTCTGGCGACCGAAGCCCTTGACCTCGGTCACCGTCATGCCGGCGACCCCGATTTCGGTCAGCGCTTCGCGCACCTCGTCGAGCTTGAAAGGTTTGATGATGGCGATGATCAGCTTCATGCACGCCCCCGCTGGTTGTACGGGAAGGTGTTCCGCAAAGAGCGTGCCAAGACCGAAACGGTTAAAAATGAATGGATTCGGCGATATCAAGTTTCGCCAAGGTTCGCATAATTGTGCAAATGCGAACAGATGCCTAAAAAAAGGGCAATCACTCTGCTTGGGCGGGTGCTGTCGCGGGTGTTGCAGTTGAGTGACACTCCCCCGCCAAAGCGATGAACCGCGGAAAACCGCTATTTACGGGGCAAAATGGCAGGTCCAGATTCCGTATCGTTCTGGGCTGCCCGTCGTTGACGGGGGAGGCCGGCCCAGGGGGTAAACAGGGGTAACAGGGGCACGCGAGAACGCGTGTAATTGTTTATTCTTGGAGGCCCTTGGTGACCCGTACATCCACTCAAGGCCGGCTGCGCGCCGGCGTGGCGCCGTTGGCGCTGTTCATCGCATTCGCAAGCACGGCTGCGCACGCGCAGGACGCCACGGCGTCGGCCGCGGACGATCAGGCGCAGACGGCGACGACGCCGGCGCCCGCCGCCGTGGCGCAGACCGGCGATCAGTCGACCAGCGCGCAGCAGCCCGCCGACATCGTCGTCACCGGCACGATGTTCCGCCGCACCGACACCGAGACGCCGTCGCCGGTGACCGTGCTCAGCGCCGATCATCTCGCCAAGTCGGGCATCACCAATGTCGCCGATGCGGTTCGGTCGATCGCCGCCGACAATTCGGGCTCGATCCCGACTGCTTTCGCCAACGGTTTCGGTTCGGGTTCCGCTGCGGTTTCGCTGCGTGGTCTGAGCGTGAACTCGACGCTCGTGCTGATCGACGGCATGCGCACCGCCAACTATCCCTATGCGGATGACGGTCAGCGCTCGTTCGTCGACCTCAATTCGATCCCGCAATCGACGATCGACCGCGTCGAGGTTCTCAAGGACGGCGCGTCGTCTACCTATGGCGCCGACGCGATCGGTGGCGTGGTCAACATCATCACCCGCAAGGAAATCAAGGGCATCGAGGGTACGGCCGAGGCCGGCGTCTCGCAGCGCGGCGATGGCGGCGAACAGCGCGTGACGCTGACCGGCGGCTATGGCGACCTCGCCGAACAGGGCTTCAACGTCTATTTGAACGGCGAATATGAGCGGGACAGCATGATCCGCAATTTCGACCGCGGCTTCCCGTACAACACGGCCGATCTCAGCTCGATCGGCGGCGAAGACTTCAATGTCGGCGTCGGCGGTGCGTTCGCTGCGCTGACCGGCACGACGACCGCAGTCGTCCGTCCGGCGACCGAATCCGAAGCCGGTAACATCTTCTCGGGCGTTGCCGTTCCGAACGGCACGACGCAGATCCTCGGCGGCGCCTGCGGCGCCGGGCAGATCCAGCACAACGACAGTACCGGCGCCTATTGCGAGCAGAACCTGGCGCGCCTGGGCACGATTCAACCGCAGCAGACCCGCTACGGCTTTACCGGCCACGGTACGTTCAACGTCGGCGACAATTCGCAGGCCTATCTCACCGGCACCTATTATCACAGCAGCGTGCTTTCCGAGAATGCGCCGTGGCGGATCCGTCAGCGCAACCCGATCAACACGACCAACGTCGTGCTGCCGGCGATCCTGTCGGACGGCACGGTCAATCCGCAGAACCCGTACGCCGTCGCCGGTTGCGTCGAGGGCGTCGACTGCGTCGATGCGCAGCTGACCTATACGTTCGGCGATATCCCCCAGACGTCCAAGACCGACGACGACTTGTACCGCGCTGCGGCCGGGATCAACGGTTCGTTCGGTGGCGGTTGGCAGTACAGCTTCGATGCGACCTATGCGCGCAGCGAGCTGACGGGCACGCAGACCGGCTATCTCAACATCCAGGGCCTGACCAACGCGATCGAGGACGGCACCTACAATTTCGTCGATCCGTCGCAGAACAACCAGGCGGTGCTCGATTCGATCTCGCCGGCGGTGAAGACCAAGGCGACCAGCGAATTGTACATGGCGCAGGGCACGGTCTCGAAGGATCTCGTCGATCTTCCGGGCGGCGCGCTGCAGCTAGGCGTCGGCGGATCGATCCGTCACGAATCGCTCGACAACCCCAATGCCAACGCCAACCAAGCGTTTCTGGGCCTGAACGCGGTTACCGCGTCGGGCAAGCACTGGGTGGAAGCGGCGTATTTCGAACTCGACGCGCCGATCCTGACCCAGCTCGACGTCAACCTGTCGGGCCGGTACGACCATTATTCGGAAGGCTATGGCCACTTCTCGCCGAAGATCGGCGCGAAGTTTACGCCGTTCAAGCAACTGGCGATTCGCGGCACTTATTCGCGCGGCTTCCGGGCGCCGACGTTCGCGGAAATCAACCAGGGTGCGGTGATCGGCTACACTTCGGCCACGCTGCCGTGTTCGGTTGCCGTGCAGCACGGTGCGACGCAAGGCGCGGACGGCAAGTGCACCGGCGGCAGCCCGTACACCAACCCGTATTCGATCGGGTACAACAGCACCGCCAATCCGAACATCAAGCCCGAACTGTCGCGCAGTTTCACCGGCGGCGTGGTCTTCCAGCCGTTCCGTTGGCTGAGCATGACGGCGGACTATTACAACATCAAGAAGACCCGCGTGATCACCGGCGGCCCGCTTGCCGGCACCGCGATCGCCAATTACTATGCCGGCGAAGCGCTGCCCGACGGCTACACGCTGGTGCTCGACGATGCCGATCCGGCCTATCCGGACGCGATCCGTCGCATCGTTCAGGTGAATTCGCCTTATGCCAACGCGTCGGCGCTCAAGACCTCGGGTCTCGACGTCTCGGTCCTGGCGCAGTTCAAGTCGGACAGCGGGTTCAGTTTCAGCAGCCAGCTCGAAGTCACCGATATCTTCAATTACGACTTCAAGCCGTCGGCTGACTCGCCCTACGATCATTATGTCGGCACGCAGGCGCCGTACGTGTTGTCGTCGGGCGCCGGCACGCCGAAATGGCGCGGCAACTGGCAGAACAGCGTGACCTTCGATCGCTTCACGCTGACCGGCACGGCCTATTACACGTCGGGCTACAAAGCGGTTGCCGTCGATCAATATGGCTATGACGATGCAGGCAATGTGACGTGCGCCAATGACGGGACCTACAATGGCTCGTTCAACTGCCACACCAAGCATTTCGTCGATGTCGATCTGGTCGGCCAGTACAAGGTCAATGACGACTTCACGTTCTATATGAACGTCATCAACCTGTTCGACGCGAAGGCGCCGCTCAACGCCGGCAACTACGCGGGTGTTAACTACAACCCGACTTGGAGCCAGCAGGGCGTTATCGGCCGATACTTCCGCGCCGGCGCGACCTTCAAGTTCTGATCTTAATAAGTGCGAGGCGGCCCGATCCGGGCCGCCTCGACGCGATTTCGGGACGCTGAGAGGTTTGTCTACGTAAGAATTGCTGACCTGATGCCGCCATTCTGTGTCATTTTCGCTACAGCGAGCCGAAAAGTCACAGCAGAAACCTGTATGCCGCCTTTACACCGAGGGGCGCTCGCTTCATCCATCGCACCCATGTCTCCTAGAGCCGCAAGCGCGGCCAAGAGGCTTGGCACCTAACCGCGGCGCCGTTTCAGGGCGGCGACGTGGGAAAAGCGAGGGATCAAATAGTGGGCAACACTCTTTTCACGCGGCATCGGCTCCGTGCGGGCTCGGCGCTGCAGGCGCTGGCTCTGACCGGTGCGGGCCTGGCACTGGCGGCTGGTTTCGCCGCGCCGGCCTATGCGCAGGATACCGCGACCCAGTCTTCCGACACCCAGGCGACTCCGGCACCGGCCGATCAGCAGCCGCAGGACATTGTCGTAACTGGCACGCTGTTCCGTAACGCCAGTGCAGCGACGGCGTCGCCGGTCACCACGCTGAGCTCGGAAGATCTCGCAAACCGCGGTGTCACTACCGTTGCGCAGGCCGTTCAAACCTTGTCGGCGAACAATGCCGGTACTGCTCCGCCAAGCTGGTCGACTTTCGGTTTCGCCACCGGTGCCAGCGCGCCGTCGCTGCGTGGTCTGAACGACGCCTACACGCTCACCATCTTCGACGGACTGCGCAGCGCGGTCTATCCGCTGGCCGACGACGGCTCGCGTAACTTCGTCGACATCAACTCGATCCCCGATTCGGTCGTCGACCGGGTCCAGGTGCTGCAGGATGGCGCCTCGGCGACGTACGGCGCTGACGCGATCGCGGGTGTGATCAACGTCATCATCAAGAAGGAAATCACCGGCGTTCATGTCAACGCGTCTTCGGGTGTTTCCGAGTACGGCGATGATGGCGAGCAGCGCATCGACGCGACCTTGGGTTACGGCAAGCTCAACGAGCAGGGCTGGAACTTCTGGGTCAATGGCGAATACCAGAAGAACGATTCGCTCTACATGCGTGATCGCGGATATCCCTACAACACCGCGGACCTCAGCAAGATTTGCGGTGCGAGCCGCGGTCTCAAGGGCGATGACGGCGAGTATCTCATCTCGCCGGGACAGACGACCTGCATGTACAACGGGATCGCCAACGGCGTTCAGGCGGACGGCAGCTATGGTGGCCTGGCCTCGACCAACGTTCCGTTCGTGCGTGCCTACGACCCCGCGGCGGGCGCGTATGTCGGTAACTTCCAGATGCTCAACCCCTCGGCTGGTTGCGGCGCTCTGACGCCGCTGCGTCTGAACGACGATCAGCTCGCAGGCGCTCCCGCCGGCACGCCGCGCAATGTTTGCCAGGAGGATTTCCTCCGCGAATATCAGCAGTATCAGCCGGCGATTCAGCGTATTGGCGGTAACGCGCACTTCACCGCTAACATCGGCTCGCGCGCGCAAGCCTATGTCATGTTCAACTACTATCAGGTGAAGACGCACAACACGTCGACGCCGCTTTCCTATGCCGGCCAAACGGCGGCCGGGGGCACGGTTGCCTACCTCAATCCGCTTTATCTTCCGGCCTATGTTTGCCCGGAGCGCGTCAATTGCGACACGGCGGCGGATCGTTCGCTCAATACGACCAACAATCCTTTCGCTGCCCAAGGTTACGACGCGCGGTTGTTGGGCCGCTTTCCCGAGACGCGGACGACCGACACCAACGCGCAGACTTTCCGCGTGACGGCCGGTATCGACGGTTCGTTCGGGAATAACTGGAACTACTCGGTCGATTACACCGCATCGCGGGTCAATCTCGACGTCGACCAGTTGGGTTTCATCAATGCCCGTCACCTGCTCAACGTGATCGCGGACGGCTCGTACAACTTTGCCGATCCGAGCGCCAATTCGCGGGATATGCTCGACTATGTTGCGCCGCCGAGCCACAATCACTCGGTGTCGATCCTGCAGCAGGTACAGGCGACCCTGTCCAAGGAACTGTTCCAGCTTCCGGGCGGCGCGCTGCAGGTCGCGATCGGCGGTGCGTATCGCTACGAAGCGATCGACAATCCGAGCGCCAATCCCGCCAACGAAGCCGATCCGTATGATCGCTACTACAGCATCAACGCGGTGGGCGTCCAAGGGCATCGCAACGTGAAGTCGGCGTTCTTCGAAGTCGATGCGCCGATCATCAATGCGCTCGATCTGAAGGCGTCCGGCCGTTACGATAAGTATTCGTCGGGGCAGAGCAATTTCTCGCCGAAGTTCGAAGCGCAATTCCATCCGACCGACTGGGTCAAGATTCGCGGCACCTATTCGCGCGGTTTCCGTATTCCGAGCTTCAACGAGGCTTACGGTTTGCCGACGACGGGTTATGTCACGACGCAAATCCCGGGCGACACGGCTTACGGCAAGGCGTTCCTGGCTGCTCACTCGCCGACGAACGATCCGAACAACCCCGACGCTTATGCCGGTGGCTCGTATTCCTACGGTCTGACGTCGGTTGGCAATCCGAACCTCAAGCCGGAGAAGTCGCAGTCCTACACGGCGGGCATCGTCTTCACGCCGACGCCGCGTCTGACGTTCACCGCGGACTATTGGCACATCAAGATCAAGGATCTGATCACCGGGGCTGATACGACCGGTGTGCTGGAGCAATATTATTCGAACAACGGTACCGTCACAATTCCGGGCATCACGGTCACGCCGGCCGCGAAAGATCCGGAATTCCCGAACGCCCTGCCGCTGCTCGGAGCGATCCAATATTCGTTCCAGAATGCCGACTCGTCGGTTGCGTCCGGTGTCGATCTGACCGGCACGGCGCACTTCCCGATCGGCAACCACATCGAATGGACCAGCTCGGTTAATGCGTCGTACCTGATCAAGCTTGGGCAGACGATCGGCGGCAACTATCAGCAGTACGACGGCACGCTCAGCCCGTGTAACGTGACGTCGTGCTCGGGCGCGCCGAAGTGGCGCGGCAGCTGGCAGAACACGCTCGACTTCGGCGACTCCACGTCGCTGACCGGGACGATCTACTATAGCGGCGGTTACGATCTGGAATCGACCGACTACGGGGGCATCCCAGGTGACTGCTTGGGCAGCCTCACCGCGTCGGTGGTGACTTACGAGGATGGCGTGACGCCGGTGTCGTGCCACACCAAGAAGTTCATCCACATGGATGTGCACGCGAGCCAGAAGGTCGCCGATCACTTCACTCTCTATGCCGACATTCTCAATGTCACGGGGGCGAAGGCGCCGTTCGATCCGAGCGCGGCGTACAGCATCTACCAGTTCAACCCGGCATGGGCGGACTCGGGTTTCATCGGCCGTTACTTCCGGGTCGGTGCGAAGGTTGACTTCTAGGCCGAGCTTCACCCAAAAATTGGGGCGCCTCCGAAAGGAGGCGCCCTTTTTTATTGCCGGCACGCTGCGGGTGATGCGACAGCGGATGCATCGAGGTCGCTGTAGCCGTCGCCAATAGGTCCGAGCGTTTGGGCGATCAGTCGATAGCCAGCGTCAGCTTTCCGTCGCCCTCATCTACGTTCACCATCGCGCCATCCTTGACCTCGCCGCGGAGGATCAGGTCGGCGAGCGGGTCCTGCAGATATGTCTGCACCGCGCGCTTCAAAGGGCGGGCGCCGTAGATCGGATCGTAGCCAACGCGACCGAGCCAGGCGCGGGCGGCATCGGTCAGCTCCAGCGTCACCTTGCGATCGGCGAGCAGCTTCTGGACGCGGGCGACCTGGATGTCGACGATCGGGCCCATGTGATCCTGGCCCAGGCGGTGGAACAGGATGATCTCGTCCAGGCGGTTGAGGAATTCGGGGCGGAAGTGGGCGCGGACGATCTCCATCACCTGCGGCTCGACATCGGCGACCTGCTGGTCGTCGGTCATCTGCGAGAGATACTGGCTGCCGAGGTTCGAGGTCAGGATGATCAGCGTGTTGGTGAAATCGACGGTGCGGCCCTGGCCGTCGGTCAGTCGGCCGTCGTCGAGCACCTGCAAGAGCACGTTGAACACATCGCTGTGGGCCTTTTCGACCTCGTCGAACAGCACGACCTGATAGGGGCGGCGGCGAACCGCCTCGGTTAGCACGCCGCCTTCCTCGTAACCGACATAGCCCGGAGGCGCGCCGAGCAGGCGGGCGACCGAGTGCTTCTCCATGAACTCGCTCATGTCGATGCGGACCATCGCGCCCGGATCATCGAACAGGAATTCGGCGAGTGCCTTGGTCAGCTCGGTCTTGCCGACGCCGGTTGGGCCGAGGAACAAGAACGAACCCAGCGGCCGGTTGGGGTCCTGCAACCCAGCGCGTGCGCGGCGGACGGCGGTGGAGACGGCCTTCACCGCCTCGGCTTGGCCGATCACGCGCTTGCCGAGCTCCTCTTCCATGTGGAGTAGCTTTTCGCGCTCGCCTTCCATCATGCGGTCGACCGGAATACCGGTCCAGCGGCTGACGACGCCGGCTATGTCGTCCTCGGTGACTTCCTCGCGCAGCATCGCGCCCTCGCTGGCACCCTGCGCCTCGGCGAGCTGCCGTTCGAGCGCGGGAATGGTGCCGTAGCTGAGTTCGCCCGCGCGCGCGAGATCGCCTGCGCGCTGCGCCTGTTCGAGCTCGAGCCGTGCGGCGTCGAGCTGTTCCTTCAATTTGGCCTCGGACTGGATTTTGACCTTCTCGGCTTGCCACCGCTCGGTCAGCGCGGCCGATTGCTCCTCCAGTTCGGCAAGCTCGTCCTCCAGGCGGCCGAGCCGATCCTTCGAGGCGGCATCGCTCTCGCGCTTCAGCGCCTCGCGCTCGATCTTGAGCTGGATGATGCGGCGATCGAGGTTTTCGATCTCCTCGGGCTTCGACTCGACCTCCATGCGGATGCGGCTCGCGGCCTCGTCCATCAGGTCGATCGCCTTGTCGGGCAGGAAGCGATCGGTGATGTCGCGGTTCGACAGCGTCGCGGCTGCGACGATCGCGCCGTCGGTAATCCGCACGCCGTGGTGGAGCTCGTATTTTTCCTTCAATCCGCGCAGGATCGAGATCGTGTCCTCGACGGTGGGTTCGCCGACGAACACCGGCTGGAAACGGCGCTGGAGCGCGGCGTCCTTCTCGACATATTTGCGATATTCGTCGAGCGTCGTCGCGCCGATGCAGTGCAGCTCGCCGCGGGCGAGCGCGGGCTTGAGCAGATTGCCCGCGTCCATCGCACCTTCGGATTTGCCGGCACCGATCAACGTGTGCATTTCGTCGATGAACAGGATGATCTGGCCCTCGGCCTGCTTGACCTCGTCGAGCACGCCCTTCAGCCGTTCCTCGAACTCGCCGCGATATTTGGCGCCGGCGATCAGGCTGCCCATGTCGAGCGCCATCAGCTGGCGATCCTTTAGCGTATCGGGCACGTCGCCATTGGCGATGCGCAGCGCGAGGCCCTCGGCGATCGCGGTCTTGCCGACGCCGGGATCGCCGATCAGCACCGGATTGTTCTTGGTGCGGCGCGCGAGGATCTGCACCGTGCGGCGGATTTCCTCGTCGCGGCCGATGACGGGATCGAGCTTGCCGGCGCGCGCCGCTTCCGTCAGGTCTCGGGCGAACTTCTTGAGCGCGTCGTAGCGGTCTTCGGCCGAGGCGGTGTCGGCGGTGCGGCCGCCGCGGAGCTGGCTGATCGCGGCGTTGAGGGCCTCCGGCGTGACGCCCGCCGCCTTCAGCGCTTTGCCCGCGGGCGTGTTGAGCGACAGCGCCAGCGCGAGCAGCAGCCGCTCGACGGTGACATAGCTGTCGCCTGCCTTCTGCGCGACCTGCTCGGCCTGGTCGAGCACGCGCACGGCGTCGTTGTTGAGCCCCGGCGGCTGCTGCGCGCCCGAACCCGAGACCGACGGCTGTTTCGACAGTGCGAGATCGGTCTCGCTCGCCGCCTTGCGCGGATCGCCGCCAGCGGCCTGGATCAGCCCTGCGGCCATGCCCTGATCGTCCTCGAGCAATGCCTTGAGGAGGTGATCGGGGGTGATCTGCTGGTGGTTGTTGCGGATCGCGACGGTCTGCGCGGATTGCAGGAAGCCCTTGGCGCGGTCGGTGAATTTTTCGAGGTTCATGGTTTCCCCTTCGGATTTCTCGCCGAATGTAGTGTTGCGAATTTACAACACAAGAGGGATGGGAGAGGGCAAGCGCACGCCGCCGGCGCCCTTGCTCCTCGACGCGCCGCTGTTATGCTGCGTTAAATCGGTACTGAGGGGAATGTGATGAAATTCAGGATCTTGGCGCTCGGCGGCGCGGCGGTTGCCGCCTTGGCGACTCCGGCGCTGGCACGGCCGGCCGACACGGCGCTGCCGCAAGGCGTGCCGGTGGCGCAGCTCGTGCAGGACGTGAATATTCCCTTCACCCAGTTCACGCTCGCCAACGGGCTCAAGGTCGTCGTCCACACCGATCACAAGGCGCCGGTGGTTGCGGTGTCGGTGTGGTATCATGTCGGCTCGAAGGACGAGCCCGCCGGGCGCACCGGCTTCGCGCATCTGTTCGAGCATCTGATGTTCGGCGGCTCCGAGCATAGCGACACGAGCTGGTTCCAGCCCATGCAGGCGATCGGCGCGACCGACATGAACGGCACGACCAATTACGATCGCACCAATTATTTCGAGACGGTGCCCAAGGCGGCGCTCGATCGTGCGCTGTTCCTCGAAAGCGATCGCATGGGGCACCTGCTGCCCGCCGTCACGCAGTCCAAGCTCGATATCCAGCGCGGCGTCGTCCAGAACGAGAAGCGTGGCGACGACAATCAGCCCGGCGGGCTGCTGCAATACGCGATCCAGCAGACGCTGTTCCCCGAGGGCAATCCGTATCACCACACCGTGATCGGGTCGATGAGCGACCTCGACAAGGCGAGCCTGGGGGTCGTGCAGGACTGGTTCCGCACGCATTACGGGCCGAACAACGCGGTGCTTGTGCTCGCCGGCGACATCACCGCCGAACAGGCCAGGCCGCTGGTCGAGAAATATTTCGGCGACATTCCGCGCGGGCCGCAATCGCACCCGGCCGAGGCCGCGGTGCCGACGCTGCCCGCGCCAGTCAGCAAGGTGTTCCACGACGAGGTTGCGACCACCACCGTCACGCGGATGTGGGCGGTGCCGGGGATGACCGACCAGGACATGCCCGCGTTGCAGATGGCGGCGAGCGTGCTCGGCGGGCTGGCGAGTTCGCGGCTCGACAATGCGCTGGTGCGCGGCACCAAGGATGCGGTGCACGTTTCGGCCTATGTCCAGCCTTACGAGCGGGTCGGCGAGTTCACGATCGAGGCGACGGTCAAGCCCGGGGTCGATCCGGCGGTGGTCGGCAAGCAGCTCGACGACGTGCTGGCCGATTTCCTCAAGAACGGCCCGACCGCGGACGAATTGCGCCGCGCCAAGACCGATGACGTGTCGTCAACGATCAAGGGGCTCGAATCGGTCGGCGGGTTCGGCGGCAAGGCGGTGACGCTGGCGCAGGGCGCGGTCTATGCCGGCGATCCGGGCTTCTACAAGACCGAGCTGGCCGCCGAGGCGGCGCTGACGCCGGCGCAGGTCCAGGCGGTGGCGCAGAAATGGCTGTCGCGGCCGGTGTTCGCCTACACGCTCGAGCCCGGCGCGCGCGAAGCCTATGAGGAATCGGCGTTGAACGGCGACAGCGCCGGTGCGGGGCAGGGCGCCAAGGTCAGCGCGACGCCGAGCAAAGCCGCGGCCGCCGCGACGACGACCAAGGGCGTCGATCGCTCCCAACTGCCGCCGGTCGGCCAGATCGCCGATCTCGTCTTCCCGACGGTCGAGCATGCCAAGCTCGCCAACGGCATTCCGGTGCTGTTCGCGCACCGGTCGGGCGTGCCGGTGGTCCGCGTCGCGCTCGATTTCGATGCGGGCAATGCGTCCGATCCGAAGGACGCGCTCGGCACGCAGGCGTTCATGCTGGCGATGCTCGACGAGGGCACCGACAAATACGGCTCGATCCAGATCGCCGAAGCGAAGGAGAATCTCGGCGCCGATATCAGCGCGTCGTCGAGCATGGATCGATCGAGCGTCTATCTGTCGGCGCTGGCGCCCAATCTCGCGCCGTCGCTCGACCTGATGTCGGATATCGTGCGGCACCCGGTGTTCGCGGCGGCCGAGGTCAATCGCGTGCGCGGGCAGCAACTCGCCGCGATCGCCGAGGAGACCAAGGATCCGATCGGCCTCGCGCTGCGCACGCTGCCGCCGATCCTCTACGGCAAGGATCATCCCTACGGTGTGCCGTTCCGCGGGCTCGGCGATCCCGGCGTGGTCGGCAAGCTGACCCCGGCCGAGCTGTCGACGTTCCACCAGGAATGGCTGCGCCCTGACGATGCGACCATCTTCGTTGTGGGTGACACGACGCTGGCGCAGGTGATGCCGCTGCTCGAGAAGAGCTTCGGCGACTGGCGCGCCTCGGGCGCGAAGCCGGTCAAAAAGTTCGATGTCGCCGCCGCGCCGCAACAGGGCCGCATCCTGTTGCTCGATCGGCCCAACACCCCGCAATCGCTGATCTTCGGCGGCGAACTGATGCCGGTGAAGGGCACCGACGACCTCGTGCCGCTGACCCAGGCGAACGAGGTACTCGGCGGCTCGTTCCTGTCGCGGCTCAACAGTGATCTGCGCGAGACCAAGCATTGGTCGTACGGCGTGCAAGGCTTCATCAGCCGCGTGCAGCATACCGTGCCGTATCTGATCTATGCGCCAGTCCAGGCGGACCAGACCGGGCCGTCGATCGCGGCGATGCGCAGCGACATGCAGGACTTCCTGGGCGGCAAGGGCGTCACCCCGGCCGAACTCACCCGCACGATCGACGGTTCGATCCGCGAGCTGCCCGGCGAGTTCGAGACCGCCGAGGCGGTGATGGGGGGCATGGAGAGCAACGTGCTATACGGCCGGCCCGACAATTATTACGAGACGCTGGCGAGCAAGTATCGCGCGCTGACGGGCGCGCAGCTCGACGCCGCGGCCAAGGCGGCGATCGATCCGTCGAAGCTGACCTGGGTGGTGATCGGCGACGCCGCCAAGGTGAAGCCGCAGCTTGACTCGCTCAAAATCCCGGTAGAGGTGGTGAGCACCACACCTTCCGCGAACGTAAAGTAAGGAGAGACCGACATGGCCGACGTCGATGGCACCTGGGAATGCGTCACCAAGTCTCCGCTCGGGGACCAGAAATCGACCCTGACCGTGAAGAGCGACGGCAGCAGTTTCACCGGCACCAATTCGGGCGCGATGGGCTCGGCCGACGTCGTCGACGGCAAGGTCGATGGCAACACGATCTCGTGGAAGATGAACACGACGGTGCCGATGCCGAGGACGCTCGACTGCGAAGCGACGATCGACGGCGACACC